>NZ_JBJGYQ010000019.1:0-104442 GCF_054050075.1 Geodermatophilus sp. SYSU D00965
GGCGACGACATAGCCACACTCGACCGACACAGATGCCGGCTCACCGCCGCCCGCCGCCGCGCGGCGCCCGCCGCGGGCCCCGCCCGCGCCCCCCCCCCCCCCCCCCCCCCCCCCCCCCCCCCCCCCCCCTCCGCTCGGGCTCAGCCGGTGGAGCGGGGCTGGGCCGGGTTGGTCGGGTCGCCCTGGGACGGCGGGTTCACCGGCGGGCCGGACGTCGCCTCGGAGACCTTGGAGCCGGCCGCGGCGTGCACCGGGTCGTCGGCGGCCGCGGCCGCCGGGTCCCCACCGGAGGGCTGGGCGCCCTCACGGAGGGAGGACAGCCGGTTCTCCATGATCGTCACAACCTGCAGCCGGTTGGCGTGGGCGCGCTCGTACTCGAGCAGCGTCTCCAGCCCGGCCGCGTCCAGCGTGCGGATCCGCGAGGTCAGGCCGTCGACCGGCAGGTGGTCGTAGTCGGGCAGCGGCAACTGGTCGTGCTCGGTCATGGGGCCCCGCCTACCCGTTCCCGCGGATCCGACACCGGGTGTGAGGCCACGGTCGGTGGGTAGGCGGGCGGAGGCGGGAGCGCCCACCACGGGCCCCGCCGTTCGTCATCGACAGTGATCGAGGAGTGGTCCCCACCTCATGGACGTGTCCTTCCTGGAGCCGGTCTTCAGCGCCTCCGGGCCCTACGCCACCGTGTGCGCCGACGTCACGCACACCACCGAGAACGCCGACACCGAGGTCGAGCTACGGGTCCGCGCCATCACCGAGCGGCTCAGCGAGCAGGGTGCGCCGGAGACGGTCGTCGAGGCCGTCCGCAGCCGGCTGCTCGAGGCGAACGACGGCGGGGAGATCGCCACCCTGCGGGGCCGTGCCCTCGTCGTGGCCGCCGACGGGACCGTCGTCCTGGACCAGCCGCTGGTCGACGTGCCGCGGCAGGAGGTCGCCGAGTACTCACCCGCGCCCGACCTCATGCCGGTGCTCCGGCAGCTGCCCGGCCGGGTGCCGCACATCGTCGTGGTCACCGACCGGGTCGGTGCCGACATCTCGGTGGCCAGCCTCGTCGGCCGGCCGGAGATCGAGGACGAGGTCGAGGGCGACAGCTTCCAGATCCGCAAGTTCCAGGGCGGCGGCTGGGCGCACCACCGCTACCAGCACAACGCCGAGAACAAGTGGGTCCACAACGCCGACAACGTCGCCGAGCGGATCGCCTCGCTGGTCCGCCGGCTGCACCCGCAGTTCGTCCTGGTCGCCGGCGACGTCCGGGCCCGGCAGATCCTCACCGACCGGGCCAGCGACCTGTGGTCGGACCTCGTGGTGTCCATGGACGAGGGCGGCCGCGCGGCCGGTGCCGACCGCGAGCCGGTGGACCGGCGGGCGGCCGAACTGGTCGCCGAGCACGAGGCCCGCGAGGAGGCCGACGCAGTCGAGAAGCTCGCCTCGGCCGGCGCCCACGGGCTGGCGGTCACGGGCAAGGCCTCGGTGGTCGAGGCGCTGCGCAAGGGCCAGGTCGAGACGCTCGTCCTCGCCGACCAGCAGGACGCCGACGACAGGCTGATCGTCGGGAACTCGCCGCTCGAGCTCGGTGTCGACCAGCACGACATGGACGCGCTGGGCACGCACGGCACCGTCGTCCCCGCTCAGGCCGGACTGCTGGCGGCCGCGGTGGCCAGCGCGGCCGGCGTCGTGGTCGTCCCCCGGGCGGCGATGCCGGGCGACATCCCGGTGGCCGCCGTCCTCCGCTACACCGACGAGTCCACGCCGCAGCCCCAGTGAGGAGCTCCTGATGACCGACCCGCACCAGCCCGCCACCTCTCCCGGCACCTCCACCGCTGACGTCGAGCACCGCGCGGCGATCGCCGAGGCCCTCGGCAAGGAGGTGTGGCCGGCCGACCGGGACACCCTCGTGGCCAAGGCGGAGGAGGCGAACGCGCCCGACCGGGTGCTCGGCGACCTGCGCCGGCTGCCCGCCGGGCAGCGGTTCGACAACGTGCAGGACGTCGCGCGGGCGCTCGGCATCGGCACCGAACAGGAGCGGTTCTGACATGACGACGCAGAAGAAGCCCAGCGACGAGGCGCTGGCCAACGTGACCGAGGACAACGTCCGCACCCGCTCGCAGCTGCTGCCCGAGGAGGAGGGGATGCAGGGCAGCGGCATGGAGGAGGTGGCGGCCGAGGTGATCCTGGCCGAGTCCGAGGAGCGGACCGTCCACGCCGACCCGGACGACGCGCAGGGGGCGCACCGGCGCTCCGAGGACACCGCGGACCTGCCCTGAGCGGGTTCTTCCCCGGCTTTCCCGAGCAGCGGGTCGACGTCGCCGACGGGGTGACGCTGCGGGTGCGCAGCGGCGGGTCGGGGCCGCCGGTCGTCCTACTGCACGGCCACCCGCGGACCCACACGACCTGGCACCGGGTCGCGCCGCGGCTGGCCGAGGCCGGGCACACCGTCGTCTGCCCCGACCTGCGCGGTTACGGGCAGTCCACGGCGCCGCCGCCGGCCGACGACCACGCGCAGGCCTCGAAGCGGGCGATGGCGAGCGACGTCGTCACGCTGATGCGCCGCCTCGGCCACGAGCGCTTCGCCGTGGTCGGGCACGACCGGGGCAGCTACGTGGCACTGCGGACGGCGCTGGACCACCCGGGGGTGACCACGCACCTGGCCGTGGTCGACTGCGTCCCGATCGTCGAGCACCTCGACCGCGCCGACGCCCGGTTCGCCGCCGCCTGGTGGCACTGGTTCTTCTTCGCCCAGCCCGACAAGCCCGAGCGGGCGATCACCGCCGACCCCGACGCCTGGTACGGGGCCCTCGACCCGGGCCGCGCCGAGCGCATGGGGCCGGAGAACCACGCCGACTTCCGCCGGGCCATTGCCGACCCCGGCACCGTCCGGGCCATGCTCGAGGACTACCGGGCCGGCCTGACCGTGGACCGCGCCGCCGAGGAGGCCGACCGCGCCGCCGGACGGCGGGTCGGCTGCCCGACGTTGGTGCTGTGGTCGGCCCGCGACGACCTCGAGGACCTGCACGGCGACCCGCGGGCGATCTGGGCGGCCTGGACCGCCGACCTGCGCGGCGGCGGGCCGATCGACAGCGGCCACCACGCGGCCGAGGAGGCGCCCGACGAGCTGGTCGCGGCCCTGGTCCCGTTCCTGCGCATGTGATCTTGAGGCCCCGCCGGGGTAGGGGCAGGCCATGCCGAAGACGACGAAGAGCGGGAAGGCGAAGAAGGACGAGATCCCGAGCACCCTGGAGCGGTCCGACGAGAAGGCGCAGCGGACCTTCGCCAAGGCGCACGACTCGGCGATGGACTCCTACGACGACGAGCGCCGGGCCAACCAGGTGGCGTGGGCCGCGGTGAAGCACACCCACGAGAAGGTCGGCGACCACTGGGAGCCGAAGGACCACAAGGGCCCCAGCGACCCGCAGGCCGAGGGCGGCCGGGACACGAACCGGGAGACCAAGGGTGGCGTCGACGCCAACGCCTCCAAGGAGCACCTCATGAAGATCGCGAAGGAGCTCGACGTCCCCGGTCGCTCCACGATGACCAAGGACGAGCTGGTCGACGCCATCCGCAAGGCCAACGACCGGGAGACGCGCAGGGCTCGCGAGAAGTGAGCCGGACGCGTTCCCTCCCGGCCCGGCGCGGGTAGCCGGGGCAGGTGACCGGATCCCCCCGCCCTGTCAGCGAGCAGGTGGTCGTCGTCCTCGGCGCCTCCAGCGGCATCGGCCGGGCGGTGGCCCTGGAGTTCGCCCGGCAGGGGGCGAGGCGGATCGTCGTCGCCTCCCGCGGCGAGGAGGCGCTCGGCACCCTCGTCGACGAGCTCACCCGGGCCGGGGCCGAGGCGGTCGCCGTCCCCACCGACATCACCGACGCCGCGGCCGTGCAGGCGCTGGTGGCGGCCACCGAGCGGCGCTTCGGCCGCATCGACACGTTCGTCACGGTGCCCGGCGTGGGGATCTGGGGCTCGGTGCAGCAGATCGACCTCGACGAGTTCCGCCGGGTCATGGAGGTCAACTTCCTCGGCCACGTCGCCGCCGCGCAGGCCGCCGTCCCGGCACTGGAGCGGGCCGGCGGAGGGGTGCTGATCGGCATCGGCTCCGTCGAGAGCTACCGGGCGGTCCCGCTGCACGCCCCGTACTCGGCGAGCAAGTTCGCCCTGCGGGCCTTCTACGACTGCCTGCGGATGGAGCTGGTCGAGGCCACCTCACCGGTCGCGGTGGCCACCGTGCTCCCGGCCGGCATCGCCACGCCGTTCTTCGAGCACGCGCGCACCAAGCTCGGCTCCATGCCCAAGCCCCCACCGCCGGTGTACGCACCGGAACTCGTGGCCGAGGCGATCGTGCGGGCCTCGACGCACCCGCGGCGGGAGATCCCGGTCGGCGACGCGGCGCTCGGCTTCCTCGCCGGCCAGCGGCTCAGCCCGGCGCTGACCGACGCCGTCCTGGCCGTCACCGGCCGGCAGCTGCAGACCACCGACCGGCCCGACACCGGCACAGACATCCTCGACACCCCGACGTCCGGGCCCGGGCGGGTGCGCGGCGAGTTCGCCGACCGCGTCCTCGAGTCCAGCCCGGTCACGCGGGTGGCCGGAGCGGTCGTGCGGCCAGGGGAGCTGCTGCTGCGGGCGATCCGGCGGCGTCCCTCGGCTGGCTCCGACGTCAGCGAGCGGGGATGAGGACCAGCTCGGTCTGCCGGTCGCCCAGGTACGTCACGCCCTCGTCGGTGAGCGCGATGCCCTCCTCCAGCGCCATCCGCACCGGCTGGCCGCCCCACTCGGGCACCGGCACGCGGACGCAGAGCTCCAGGGCGTAGACGGTGTCGGGGTGCAGCGCGCGGTCCCCGGCACCGGGGACGCCGCGCTGGTCGTCCCACATGCCGATCACCGGGCCGGCGCCGTGCCCGTGGAAACCCACCGGGTGGGAGTAGACGTCGCCGTCGATCCCCTCGGCCGCGGCGGCCGACCGCGCGGCGGCCAGCACCTCGTTGCCGGTGCGGCCGGTGACGAACTGCGCGGCGGTGAGGTCCTGCAGCCGGTTGCCCGTCGCCAGCGCCGTCCGCAGCCCCGCCGGGGCGTCGGTCTCGCCGGGCCGCAGGACGTAGCCGTTGCGCTGGCTGTCGGTCTTCAGCCCGAGGCTGGACACGCCGACGTCGCAGTGCACCAGGTCGCCGGCCTCGACCGGCACGTCGTAGGGGACGGCGGGCAGCAGCGCACCGCGCTCCGCGGCCGGCGGCACCCCGGCCCGCTGGAGGTCGACCACGGGGTGGAACCAGGGCCCGACGCCGAGGTCGGTGAACCGCTGCCGCAGCCACCAGGCCAGGTCGGTGGCGGTGGTCTCGCCCACGGTCAGGACGGCGGGGGAGAAGGCCTCCTCGACGACGGTGCGGACCAGCCGGTTGAGCCCGTCGAGCGCGGCGATCTCCTCCGGCAGCCGCGTCTCCAGCCAGCCGACCGCCAGGTCCTCGGCCGGCACCAGCCGCTCGGCGAAGGGGCCCAGCGCCTCGGTCAGCTGCCGGTGCTCGGTGTGCGAGAGGCCGTCGGCCAGCGCGAAGTCCGCCGACACGTCGATCCCGATCCGCCGGGGGTCGGCCTGCTCCACGAGGCGGCGCACCTCGGCCCACTGCGCCGCCTCGGTGGCCGGTGCACCGTCGTCCTCCGGGGACCAGGCGGGCAGGAACTGGCCGACGGGGTAGCGGGAGACCGCGACCGCGGTGACGCCGTCGTCGCTGCGGTGCAGCGCCAGGACCGTGCGGCGCCGCGCGGACAGCCAGGTCGCAGGCAGGAGCGTGGCCAGGACGGGGTCCTCGTTGTACTCCCGGCCGACCACCAGCCACAGGTCGATGCCGGCGCGGTCCATGAGTCCGGGCAGCAGGTCCAGCACCCGCTGGGTCAGCCACCGGTCGCGGACGTCGGCCTGCACCCGCAGCGGCAACGGCCCCGTGCGGAGCGGGTCCGGCGCGACGAGGGTCACGAGGACAGGGAACCAGACAACCGGCGTCCGCACCGGTCGAGCCGCACGACCCCGGCGGGGGCCTCCTTCAGGCCGGTTCGCCGGCGGGCGCGCCCTCCTGCGGGTGGTTGTCCCGCAGCCGCACGCTGCGCTGGCGGGGGAGGACGGCGACGACCCGGTCGCGCCCGGCCTGCTTGGCCTCGTACATGGCGCCGTCGGCCTGGTCGAGCAGCCGCCACATGGCGTCGGCGGCGTCCTCCCCGTCGCTCGGCCGGACCAGCGCGATGCCGATGGACGCCGTCACCGCGTGGCCGTCCACGGTGCGGCTGCGGGCCACCGCGCCGCGCAGCCGCTCGGCCAGCCGCGCGGCCTCGGCGGAGTCGCTGACCAGCCCGAGCACGACCAGTTCCTCCCCGCCGATGCGGGCCAGGACGTCGCTCGGCCTGACCGTGGCCGACAGGGACGCCGCGACCGCCTGCAGCACCGCGTCCCCGGCGGCGTGCCCGTGGCTGTCGTTGAGCTGCTTGAAGTGGTCGAGGTCGAGCACCATCGCCCCGACCCGGGAGCCCTCGCGGCGGGCCTGGCGCCACACGCGCGGCGCCTGCTCCACCAGCGAGCGCCGGTTGGCCAGTCCGGTGAGCGGGTCCAGGTTCGACAGCGCCTGGGTGGCCTCCAGCAGCCGCTGCACGCGGCGGCGCAGGACGTAGACGCCGAGCGAGGCGCCGTTGAGCGCCCCGGCGGTGACCGCCACCCCGACGAGCAGCCCCAGCAGGGACTCCGTCGCCTCGTGCACCAGCGCGATGCCGCTGGACAGGACGGTCATGAACATGCTGACGCCGACCATCCACGGCCCCAGGAACCAGGCCGCGACGAAGCACGGGAAGAGCAGCAGCAGGGGTGGCGCGTGCCGGGGCTCCTCGATGCTGAGGACGGAGACCACGTAGACGACGTGGCCGAGGAGCACCAGGCCGAAGGTGGCCCAGGGGCCGGCCCGCTGGCGCACCGCCAGCGGCAGCGAGACCGCCAGGCAGGACAGCATCACGACCGCGTACCAGATCCGGGCGGTCCCCGGGTGCACGGCGCCCTCGACCATCAGGGTCACGCAGCCGACGAGGCCGCCGAGGAAGGTGAGGATCGCGAGGGTCATGACGGCGACCCGGTGCTCCGGCCCGCGGCTGGCCGCCGTGCTCGGCGCGCTGCCCGGTGTGTCGGTCTCGTTGCGTCGCCGCACGGTCACGGTTGCAGGATGCCGTACCGGAGCGGCCAGCGGGAGGTGGTGCGCGGTGCGAGTCCGGCGAGTTCCGCGGGCGGCGGCTCCGGTCGACGCCGGCCGGACGCCGGTGCCAGGGTGGCGGTCATGTCGCACCCCGACCCCGGCCGGGTCGTCGTCCGCACGCTGACCGACCACCCGCTGGTCCCCAACGGGCCCACCAGCTCGCTGCGCATGGTCGCCCCCGGCTCGGAGACCGCCGGGCGCTACGGCCTGGTCGAGTACACCGTCGGGCCGCGCAGCGCCGGGGCCGCGCCGCACTACCACCAGACGTTCTCGGAGTCCTTCTACGTGCTCTCCGGGGAGCTGACCGTCTTCGCCGACGGCGCCTGGCGGCCGCACCGCCCCGGTGACTTCGCGCTGGTGCACGAGGGCGGCGTGCACGGCTTCCGCAACGACGGCGACGAGCCGACCTCGTTCCTCATCCTGTTCGCGCCCGGCATCGCCCGGGAGCAGTTCTTCGCCGAGATGGCCGAGCTGCGCCGCAGCGGGCGGCAGCTGTCGCCGGAGGAGATGACCGCGTTCTACGCGCGTCACGACCAGGTGATGGTCGACGTGTGAGGGTGGCAGGGTGAGCTGCCCAGCCCGCGATCGCGAGGAGGCGCACATGCCGCAGGGGCCGTGGTTCTACTGCCTCAAGCACCACACCGTCGAGGACCGGGACGGCTGCGCCGAGCGGCACCGGCTCGGTCCGTACGCCACCCGCGAGGAGGCCGAGCACGCGCTGCAGTCGGTGGCCGACCGGGAGGAGAAGCTGACCGCCGAGGACCGCGCCTGGGAAGGGGAGTGAGCGCAGAGCCCGGCGAGCGCCCCGGCATGATCGGCTGAGGGACGCCGGGCGGTCCGGCGGTGTGGGAGGTGGCCACGTGACGGACGGACGCTCGGTGGAGGACCTGGTCGTCGGGGTGGTCGGCGGCACCGGTCCGCAGGGCCGGGGGCTCGCCGTGCGGCTGGCCGCGGCCGGTCAGCGGGTGCTGCTGGGCTCGCGGGACGCCGAGCGGGCCGCCGCGGTGGCCGAGGAGGTCGCCGGCCGGGCCGCGGTGGCCGCCGGGGGCGTCGAGGTGTCGGTGCGGGGCGGGTCGAACGTCGACGTCGCGGGCGCGGCGGACCTGGTGATCGTCGCCGTGCCGTTCGCCGGGCACGCCGACACCCTCGCCGACCTGGCCACGCCGCTGGCGGGGAAGGTCGTCGTCGACTGCGTCGTCCCGATGGCGTTCGACGAGCTGGGGGCCTACGTCCTCGACGTGCCCGAGGGGTCGGTCGCCCAGCAGGCGGCGGCGCTGCTGCCCGACTCGCACGTCGTCGGCGCGTTCCACCACCTGTCCGCCGTCCTGCTCGAGGACCTCTCCCGGCCCACCCTCGACGGCGACGTCATGGTGGTCGGGGACGTGCGCGAGGCCACCGACACCGTGCAGGCGCTGGCCGGCCGGCTGCCCGGGATGCGCGGCGTCTACGCCGGCCGGCTGCGCAACGCCCGCCAGGTCGAGGCGCTGACGATCAACCTCGTCTCGGTCAACCGCCGGTACAAGGCGCACGCCGGCATCCGCGTCACCGACGTCTGAGCGAGCCCCCGGCCCCATCCCGTCGTGATGTCCCGACGAGTGGGGGCCGGAGGCCTCCGCGAGGAGGGACGCAGCGGCTCCGCGCAGCAGGGGACGGCCGTTGGCCGCGGTCGATCGTCCGGAGGACGATCAATCGAAGGAGTGCTCGGGGCCGGGGAAGGCGCCGCTGCGGACCTCGTCGGCGTACTCCCGCGCCGCCCGCAGCAGCTCGCCCCGCAGGTCGGCGTACTTCTTGACGAACCGCGGCACCCGCCCGCCGGTCATCCCCGCCATGTCCGGCCAGACCAGCACCTGGGCGTCGCAGTCGACGCCCGCGCCGATGCCGATCGTCGGGATGGCCAGCTCCTTGGTCACCTGCGCGGCCAGGGACGCCGGGACCATCTCCATGACCACGGCGAAGGCGCCGGCCTCCTGGACGGCGTGCGCGTCGGCGAGCAGCTGCTCGGCGCCCGCGCCACGACCCTGCACCCGGAAGCCGCCCAGGGCGTGCTCGCTCTGCGGCGTGAAGCCGATGTGCGCCATCACCGGGACGCCGTTCTCGGTCAGCGCCCGGATCTGCGGCGCGACCCGCGTCCCGCCCTCGAGCTTGACCGCCTGCGCGCCGCCCTCCTTCATCATCCGGACGGCGGTGGCCAGCGCCTGCTGCGGACCGGCCTCGTAGCTGCCGAACGGCAGGTCGGCGACGACCAGCGCCCGCTTCGTCGACCGGGTGACCGCCTTCGTCATGAGCAGGATGTCCTCGACGGTCACCGGGACCGTGCTGTCCAGGCCGAGGACGACGTTGCCGCCGGAGTCGCCGACCAGGAGCACCGGGATGCCGGCCTCCTCGAACACCGACGCGCTGACCGTGTCGTAGGCGGTGAGCATCGCCCACCTCTCGCCGCGCTCCTTGGCCTGCTGCAGGTGGTGCACGCGGACCCGGGCGGTCGACCCCCCGCCGTACAGGACGGATTCCGTCATGAGTGTGATGCCGCTCCCTCGCGGACGCTGGGCAGGCTCTCCCGCCAGCGGTTGGTGATCGGCAGACGCCGATCCCGGCCGAACGCCTTCAGGCTGATCTTCGTTCCCGGGGCCGACTGCCGGCGCTTGAACTCCGCGGCGTCCACCAGCCGCAGCACCCGCGCCACCACCTCCGGGTCGTGGCCGCGCTCCAGCAGCTGGGCCATCCCGAGGTCGCGGTCGACGTAGTCGGCGACGACCGCGTCGAGCTCCTCGTAGGAGGGCAGCGAGTCGGTGTCCACCTGACCGGGGGCCAGCTCGGCCGACGGCGGCTTGTCGATCGAGTTCTGCGGGATCGGCTCGGTCTCGCCGCGGTCGCGGGCGTACGCGTTGCGCCAGCGGGCCAGCTCCCACACGAGGGTCTTGGGCACGTCCTTGATCGGTGCGAAGCCGCCGGCCGAGTCGCCGTAGAGCGTCGAGTAGCCCACCGCGATCTCGCTCTTGTTGCCGGTCGTGAGCAGCAGGTGGCCGTGCTGGTTGGACAGCCCCATGAGCAGCGTGCCCCGCACCCGCGCCTGCAGGTTCTCCGCCGCGACGCCGGAGAGCTCCACCTGCGAGTGGTAGGCGTCGACCATCGGCGCGATCGGGACGACGGTGTAGTGCAGCCCCGTCCGCTTGGCGAGGTCCTCCGCGTCGGCCAGCGAGTGCTCGCTGGAGTACTTCGACGGCAGGCCCACGCCGAACACGCGGTCGGGGCCGAGGGCGTCGACGGCGAGCGCGGCGCACACCGCCGAGTCGATGCCGCCGGACAGGCCCAGCACGACCGAGGGCATGCCGTTCTTGTCGATGAAGTCGCGCAGGCCCAGAACCAGCGCCCGCCAGACCTCCTCGCAGTCCTCCAGCGGCGCCGCGATCGAGGCGGTGCGCGCGTCGAACGCGGGCACCGGCTGCTCGGAGACCACGTGCCGGGTGACCGTCATCGGCCCGATCCGGCCCTCGCGCCGCTCGGGGACCGAGGCCGGGTCGATGGTCAGGTCGGCGGTGAGCAGGTGCTCGACGAACTGCGGCGCCCGGCCCAGCAGCTCCCCGTCCGGCGCGACCACCATCGAGTCGCCGTCGAAGACCAGCTCGTCCTGGCCGCCGACCTGGTTGCAGTAGACGATGCTCGCTCGCGCCTCGGCGGCACGCCGGCGGACCAGCGGCAACCGCAGGTCGTCCTTGGCCCGCTCGTAGGGCGAGGCGTTGGGGGAGACGACCACGTCGACCCCGGCCTGCCCGGCCACGCCGCACGGGCCGCCCTCGACCCAGAGGTCCTCGCACACGGTGAGTGCCACGTCGACCCCGTGCAGGCGGACGACGGGCAGCTCGGTGCCGGGCACGAAGTACCGCGCCTCGTCGAAGACGCCGTAGTTGGGCAGGTGCCGCTTGTAGTAGCGGACGACGACCTCGCCGCCGTGCAGCAGCGCGGCGGCGTTGCGCGGGGCGCCGCGGCGCGGGTTGGCGTCGGCCGGGCGGTCGTCGTCCGTGGGCGGCTGGTCGACCGGCGCCGGTCCGCTGCCCTCGGTGTGCGCGAGGTAGCCGACGACGACGGCGGTCCCGCCCAGCCCCTGGTCGGCCAGCGACTCGGCCAGGTCGACGAGCGCGTGCTCGCTGGCGGTCGCGAAGGACTCCCGCAGCACGAGGTCCTCGGGCGGGTACCCGGTGAGGGTCATCTCGGGGAAGACGACGAGGTGCGCGCCGGCCGCGGCGGCCTGCGCCGTCCAGCGGGTCACCAGTTCGGCGTTGCCGGAGAGGTCCCCGACGCGGGTGTCGACCTGGGCCAGGGCCACCCGCAGCTGTACCTGCTGTCCAGTCACCCGGCCAGTCTGGTCGCCGTCCGGGGTGTCCGGCCACGCGGGGGAGGGGTCAGCCCGGCTCGGGCACCGTGGTCGACGGCCGGGGGGCGGGGACGCCGTTGACCGCGGCGGGCGCGGGACCCTCCGGCGTGGCCCGCTCGAGGAAGCGCAGCAGCTCCACGGGGAAGGGGAGCACGACCGTCGAGTTCTTCTCCGCCGCGACCTCCACCATCGTCTGCAGCAGCCGCAGCTGCAGCGCGGCGGGCTGGGTGCTCATCACCTGGGCCGCCTGGGCCAGCTTCTGCGAGGCCTGCAGCTCGCCCTCCGCGGTGATCACGCGGGACCGCCGCTCACGCTCGGCCTCGGCCTGCCGGGCGATCGACCGCTTCATCGTCTCGGGCAGCGCGACGTCCTTGATGTCGACCCGGTCGATGTGGATGCCCCAGTCGACGGCGGGGCTGTCCATCATCAGCTCCAGGCCCTGGTTGAGCCGCTCGCGGTTGGACAGCAGGTCGTCGAGGTCGCTCTTGCCGATGATCGAGCGCAGCGACGCCTGGGCGACCTGGCCGATCGCCGCCTGGTAGTTCTGCACGTCGATCACCACGCGGGCGGGGTCGAACACGCGCCAGTAGACGACCGCGTCGACCTTGACCGTCACGTTGTCGCGGGTGATGCCCTCCTGGGCCGGCACCGGCATGGTGACGATCTGCATGTTGACCTTGTGCATGCGGTCGACGGCCGGCCGGATGAAGGTCAGGCCCGGCGGCCGGGGTTCGCCCTGCAGCCGGCCGAAGCGGAGCACCACCCCCCGCTCGAACTGGGTGACGACCCGGACGCTCGCGCCCAGCAGCACGAGCAGCCCGACGACGACGATGACGAGGAGTCCCAGCACGGCGTCCATCTCGCCCTCCGCCGGCGGCGTCGGGGCCGGACGCGCAGGTCGCGCCCGTGGCCGCGGCGCCCTCGTGACGGCGACCACATGCTAGATCGCCGATCGCGGCGTGGCGGCCGCTCGCACGCGCGGATCAGTCGCCCATCGCCGCGGTGGTCCGCAGCACGAGGCCGTGGTGCTGCGGGCAGTAGGCGGTGACCGCGAGGTCGACGAACTCCCAGGCGGCGCCGACCGGCAGCCCGTGCGGCTGCTCCAGGTCGCCGGCCGCCCGCCAGACGGCGTCGGCGTCCCCCGCGGCCGCGATCGTGCCGCAGGTCTGCTGGGCGAGGGCCGGCACCTGCTCGGCCGGGAGGGCGTACCCCCGGACCTGCGCGGCGAGGGTGACGAACGCGGCGCGCACCTGGTCGTCGCTCATCGGCGCGGTCACCGTCACCGTCGCGGGGGACGGCGGCGGCGGGGACGGCGAGGTGGAGGCCGCGACCGGGGCGGCGTCCCGGCCGGTGGTCGACGTCAGCAGGTAGGCCAGCCCCGCGCCGAGGGCGAGCACGGCCAGGACGGCCGCGAGGCGGCGTGGCCAGGAGGGCTGGGAGGGCCGTTCGTGCGCGCCGCGTCGGGTCATGGCGGCCTCTCGAGCGAGGAGCCGGGACAGTGCGCGGGGCTGCGCCCGGCGACTGTAGTTCGGCGCGCTCGGCCGGTCGATGCGCCGCGTCGCGCCTCGCCCGACCCCGCCGGGCAGGGTCAGCCGCGCAGCAGGGCGGCCAGCTGGTCGGCGTGGTCGCGCTGGTGCGCGGGGAGGAACGCGACCAGGTCGCCGAGGGTCACCGGCCCGTCGACCTCGTGCACCCCGGCGCGGTCGAGGTCGGCCTCCGCGAGGCCGGCGACGCTGTCGAACAGTGCCGCCTGGGCCCGGCGCAGCTGTTCCAGCAGCTGCACCGGCGGCACGTCGCGGTAGCCGGCCACCCGCTGCGGCTGGTCGGGCACGAAGTCGGCCAGCAGCGGCTCGGCCTCCGTGCGCAGGCGGTAGATGCGCTCGGTGAACACCAGGGCGCTGTCCCGGAGGTGACCGGCGACCTCGCGCGGCGTCCAGTCCAGCTCGGAGGCGTACGCCGGGAAGTGCCCCTGGGCGACCAGCCGCTCGCGCTCGCCGGGGGACAGCCGCGCCCGCCACGCGTCGCCGGCGACCGCACGGGCCAGGAGGAGGTCGACGCGCGCCTGCTGGCGCGCGAGGCTGTCGGCTGCCGCGGCCGTGCGGCCCGGTACGAGGGTGGTCATGCCGCAGCCTGGCCCGGCGGCGCACCGCTGACCAGGGACCTTCTGCCGTGCGGGGCTGTGGGCCTCGTCTCACCCGGCCGGTGGTCCCCCGGGCGAGGGCCGGGCCCGCACCCTGCATCGCCCGACCGAGGAGGTGTCATGGGTATCCGGCTCGCCCGGGTGTACGACCCCGAAGCGGTCCACGGACCGCGCTTCCTCGTCGAGCGGCTGTGGCCGCGGGGCGTCCGGCGCGAGGACCTTCCGCTCGACGGCTGGCTGCGCGAGGTCGCGCCCAGTCCGGAGCTCCGCCGCTGGTTCGGTCACGACCCCCGGCGCTGGGCCGAGTTCCGCCGCCGGTACCTCGCCGAGCTCGCCGCGGCACCCGCGGAGGCGTGCCGGCCGCTGCTCGACGCCGCCCGCGCCGGGGCGGTCACGCTGCTCTACAGCGCCCGCGACCGCGAGCACAACAGCGCCGTGGTGCTGCGGGAACACCTGCTCGCCCTCCTGGCGGACGAGGACTCTTCCGCCAATGGGAGTCGGTCCTAGAATCTCGGGCATGGACGACCACGTCGCCGCGGTCGCCGCGCTGGCCGAGCCCACCCGCCGCCGGCTCTACGACCACGTCGTCCGGCAGCCGGCCCCGGTGAGCCGGGACGAGGCGGCGGCCGCCGTGGGCGTCCCGCGCGGCACGACGGCCTTCCACCTCGACCGCCTGGTGGCCGACGGGCTGCTCGACGTCCACTTCGAGCGACGGACCGGCCGCACCGGCCCCGGTGCCGGCCGCCCGGCCAAGCTCTACCGGCGGGCGGACTGCGCGGTCGAGGTCTCGCTGCCGGGCCGCCGCTACGACCTCGCCGGTGAGCTGCTCGCCGGGGCGCTCGAGGAGGCCGACGCCTCGGGGGAGTCCCCCCGCGAGGTGCTCGGCCGGCGGGCTCGGCTGCGCGGCCGGGACCTGGCCGAGGGGGCCGGCGCCGCCGGCGGGCGGGCCGACGACGAGGGCGGGCGGGCCGCCGTCCTGCGCGTCCTGGAGGAGCACGGCTTCGAGCCGCGGGCCGAGGACGACGGCGCCGTGGCGCTGGCCAACTGCCCGTTCCACGCGCTCGCGGCGACGCACACGGCCCTGGTCTGCGGCATGAACCTGGACCTGCTCGCCGGGCTGGTCGAGGCGGTCCCGGGGTCGGGGCTCGCCGTCCGGCTCGCGCCCGCGCCCGGCCGGTGCTGCGTGCGCCTGGAGACCGCGGCACCGCAACCGCCGCCGTTGACAGGGGTGTGACGCGGGTCTCTACTTCTAGCCACCGTTGGTTTTAGAAGGAGGGTTCCCATGACGACGCACCTCCCGCGGTCCCGGACCGACGCCGCGGTCGACCCGGCCCACCAGGCGTTCGTGCTGCTGAGGACCGTCTTCACCGTCGCACCGATCGCCTTCGGCCTGGACAAGTTCGCCAACCTGCTGACCGACTGGCCCGGCTACCTCGCGCCGTGGATCGACGGCCTGGTGCCCGGCACCGCGCAGCAGGCGATGTACGCCGTCGGCGTCGTCGAGATCGTCGCCGGTGTCGTGGTCGCCGTGGCGCCGCGGATCGGCGGCTGGCTGGTGGCGGCGTGGCTCGCCGGGATCATCGTGGACCTGCTGACCGTCCCCGGCTTCTACGACGTCGCGCTGCGCGACGTCGGGCTGCTCGTCGCGGCGGTCGCGCTCGCCCGGCTGGCGGCGCTGTACGCCCCGGCCCGCCGGCCGGGGGCCGGCGCGTGACGGCGGCGGAGGTCGTCGGGACCGGCCCGCAGCGGGACACCCCGCTGCGGGTGGTCCACCCGCGCGGGCAGGTCGACCTCCCGGCCGCGCGGGACGCGGTCGCCGCCCTGCTCCGGGCGCTGGGCCGCGACCCGTCGTCCCCGCACCTGGCCGGCACCCCGCGACGGGTGGCCGAGTCCCTCGCCGAGCTGCTCACCGGCCGGCCGTTCGAGCTGACCACCTTCCCGAACGACGAGGGCTACGACGAGCTGGTCATCGCCCGGGACATCCCGTTGCAGTCGCTGTGCGAGCACCACCTGCTGCCGTTCTCCGGGGTGGCCCACATCGGCTACCTGCCCGGCGAGCGGATCCTCGGGCTGTCCAAGCTGGCCCGCGTGCTGGAGCTGTTCGCCCGGGACCTGCAGGTGCAGGAGCGGCTGACCCAGCAGGTCGCCGACTGGCTGCAGGAGCACCTGGCGCCCCGCGGCGTCGGGGTGGTCATCGAGGCCGAGCACCTGTGCATGTCCCTGCGCGGCGTCCGCGCACCCGGCGCCCGCACCGTGACCTCCGCCCTGCACGGGGCGCTGCGCTCCGACGCGCGGTCCCGTGCCGAGTTCTTCGCGCTCACCGGAACGACCTGACCCCGCTCCCTGGAGGAGGACCCCGTGCCCGCACAGGACCCGTTCGTGATCGTCGGCGCCGGGCTGGCCGGCGCCAAGGCCGCCGAGACGCTGCGGGAGGAGGGCTTCGACGGGCCGGTCGTGCTCGTCGGCGCCGACCCCGAGCGCCCGTACGAGCGACCGCCGCTGTCCAAGCAGTACCTGCTCGGGCGCGCCGAGCGGGACACCGCCTTCGTCCACGACCAGGGCTGGTACGCCGCCCACGACGTCGAGCTGCGTACCGGCGTCCGGGCCACCGGGCTGGACCCGGCCGTGCACCGGCTGGCGCTGGACACGGGCGAGGAGCTGTCCTACGCCCGCCTGCTGCTGACCACCGGCGCGTCGCCGCGGCGGCTGCGGGTGCCCGGCGCCGACCTCGACGGCGTCCACTACCTGCGCACCCTCGCCGACAGCGACCGGCTCAAGGCCGACCTGACCCCGGGCGGGCGCCGCGTGGTGGTCGTCGGCGCCGGCTGGATCGGCATGGAGGTCGCCGCGGCGGCGCGGACCCACGGCAACGACGTCGTCGTGGTCGAGCCGCAGCCCGCGCCGCTGTTCGGCGTCCTGGGCCGCCGGATGGGGACCCACTTCTCCCGGCTGCACCGCAGCCACGGCGTGGACCTGTTCACCGAGGAGACGGTGCGCGAGCTGCGGGGGGAGGGGGGCCGGGTCACCTCCGTCGTCACCGACCGGCACGAGGGGCTGGCCGCGGACCTCGTCGTCGTGGGCATCGGCGTGGTGCCGGAGACCGGCCTGGCCGCCGCGGCCGGGCTGGAGGTGGACGACGGCGTGGTCACCGACGAGCGGCTGCGGACGTCGGCGCCGGACGTGTTCGCCGCCGGCGACGTGGCGCGGTGGTTCGCGCCGTTCTACGACCGGCACGTGCGGGTGGAGCACTGGGCCAACGCCCTCAACGGCGGCCCGGCCGCGGCGCGGTCCATGCTGGGCGGCGAGGCGGCCTACGACCGGCTGCCCTACTTCTTCACCGACCAGTACGACCTGGGCATGGAGTACTCCGGGCTGGCCTCGCCGGAGGACGACGTCGTCTGCCGCGGCGACCCCGAGGACGGCGCGTTCACCGCCTTCTGGACCGCCGATGGCCGGGTCACCGCCGCGATGACGGTGAACGTCTGGGACCTGACCGACGAGGTCCAGGCGCTGATCCGGTCCCGCCGCCCGGTGGACCCCGCCCGGCTGGCCGACCCCGACGTCCCGCTGCGGGAGCTCGCCGAGGCGGGCTGATCGCGATCTCGCGGAGGGAGGCGGGCGGGTCCTCGTGTCACCGTCGCCCCGAGGGGGCAGGCTTGGGGCGACGTCACACCCCGGAAACGACTGGACGCGATCATGGCGAGCATGGACCGACAGCAGGAGTTCGTCCTGCGCACCCTCGAGGAACGCGACATCCGCTTCGTGCGGCTGTGGTTCACCGACGTCTCCGGCTACCTCAAGGCCGTCGCCGTGGCGCCGGCCGAGATCGAGGCGGCCTTCGCCGAGGGCATCGGCTTCGACGGCTCGGCGATCGAGGGCTTCGCCCGCGTCTACGAGTCCGACATGCTGGCCAAGCCCGACCCCGCGACCTTCCAGGTCATGCCGGCCACCGAGGGGCGGCCCAGCGACACCGCACGGATGTTCTGCGACCTCACCCTCCCCGACGGCTCGCCGTCCTGGGCCGACCCGCGGCACGTGCTGCGCCGGGCGCTGTCCAAGGCCGCCGACATGGGGTTCACCTTCTACACCCACCCCGAGGTCGAGTTCTTCCTGCTCAAGGACCTCCCGACCGACGGCAGCCCGCCCGAGCCGGCCGACACCGGCGGCTACTTCGACCTGTCCACGCACAACGTGGCCCACGACTTCCGCCGCGAGGCGGTCTTCGCGCTGGAGGCGATGGGCATCTCGGTGGAGTTCAGCCACCACGAGGTGTCACCCGGCCAGCAGGAGATCGACCTGCGGTACGCCGACGCGCTGTCGATGGCCGACAACATCATGACGCTGCGGCACGTCGTCCGTGAGGTCGCGCTGGCCCAGGGCGTGCACGCCACGTTCATGCCCAAGCCGTTCACCGACCTGGCCGGCTCGGCGATGCACACCCACCTGTCGCTGTTCGAGGGCGACCGCAACGCCTTCCACGACCCGTCGGACCCGATGAAGCTGTCGGCGACCGGCAAGCAGTTCATCGCCGGCCTGCTCGCCCACGCCAGGGAGTTCACCGCCGTCACCAACCAGACGGTCAACTCCTACCGGCGGCTGCTCGCCGGCACCGAGGCCCCGACGGCGGTGACGTGGGGCCGGGCCAACCGGTCGGCGCTGGTGCGGCTGCCCTCCTACAAGCCGAGCAAGGCGCAGTCGGCGCGGGTGGAGGTCCGCTCGCCGGACTCCGCGTGCAACCCCTACCTCACCTTCGCCGTCCTGCTCGCCGCCGGGCTGCGCGGCATCGAGAAGGGCTACGAGCTCCCGCCCGAGGCCGAGGACGACGTCTGGTCGCTCACCGACACCGAGCGCCGGGCCGCCGGCTACGAGGACCTGCCGGTGTCCCTCGGCGAGGCGCTCACCGCGATGCAGGGCAGCGAGCTGGTCGCCGAGACCCTCGGCGAGCACGTGTTCGAGTTCTTCCTGCGCAACAAGTGGGAGGAGTTCAACGCCTACCGGCGCAACGTGACGCCGTGGGAGCTGACGACCTACCTGCCCGGCCTGTAGGAGCCGTTCCGGTGGGTTGCCGCGGAAACCGACGGGAGCGGACGGGTCACCCGGGGCCGCGAACTACGCTCGGCGGCGTGGCCCGCCTGCTCGTCGTCGTCCCGCACGAGACCGATCCGCCCGCCCGCCTCGCCGTGTGGTTGCGCGCGGCCGGGCTGGAGCTCGACGAGCGGCACCTCGGCACCGGCGACGACCTGCCCGAGACGCTCGACGCGGCCGACGGGCTGCTGGTGCTCGGCGGCCCGCAGTCGGCGATGGACGACGAGGCGACCAGCCCCGAGCTCGGCGGCGTCCGCCGGCTGCTGACCGAGGCGCTGCGGGCCGACGTCCCCACCCTGGCCGTCTGCCTCGGCGCGCAGCTGCTGGCCGAGGTCGGCGGCGGCAGTGTGCGCAAGGGCGTCGAGGGTCCCGAGGTCGGCGCCCTGCTGGTCGCCAAGCGCGACGCCGCCGACGCCGACCCGCTGTTCCGGCCGCTGCCGCTGAGCCCCGACGTGATCCAGTTCCACCACGACGAGATCGCCGAGCTGCCGACGGGCGCCACGCTGCTGGCCAGCAGCCCGGTGTACCCGCACCAGGCCTTCCGGGTGGGCCGGCACGTCTACGGCATCCAGTTCCACATCGAGACGACCCCGGAGATCGTCGCGGAGTGGGCGGAGCACGACGTGGTCGGCG
The DNA here is from genome assembly GCF_054050075.1 of Geodermatophilus sp. SYSU D00965. Lineage (NCBI taxonomy): Bacteria > Bacillati > Actinomycetota > Actinomycetes > Geodermatophilales > Geodermatophilaceae > Geodermatophilus > Geodermatophilus sp. SYSU D00965. The sequence goes on from NZ_JBJGYQ010000019.1 coordinate 19,437, forward strand.
TGGCCGCCAGCGGCCTGGACCGGGAGACCATCAGCGCCCGCGCCGCCGCGGTGCACCCCGACCTCGAGGAGGTCTGGGCGCCGTTCGCCGCGCGCTTCGCCGACCTGGTGCGCACCCGCGCTCGCGCGGCGGCCTGAGCCGGTGACGACCAGCGAGCAGCGGGAGGTCCCGCGCCGGGCGGTGGTCCGGCTGGTGCGGTTCGGCTTCCTCGACGGTGAGCGCGCCGCGCGGATCCTGTCCGAGCCCGAGATCGGCCTGTGGGACCTCGAGCGCAACGAGCCGGCCGACCCGGAGGCCGGACCGGTGGTCTCGGCCCTGGCCCGCAGCGGCGACCCCGACCTGGCGGTGCTCTCGCTGCACCGGCTGATCGAGGCCCTCGACCGGGCCGACCCCACCGGCGGTTCGGCCGCCACCCTGCTGGCCCGGCTGCGCGGCTCGGCGCTGCTGCGCGCCCGGCTGCTCGGCGTGCTCGGCGCCAGCTCCGGCCTGGCCGACCACCTCGCCGCGAACCCCGGCGACTGGACGGCCCTCGACGGCGACGGGCGGGGCTCGGCGCGACCGACCGCGCACGCACTGGAGCGGCAGATGCTCGTCGCCGTCGGCGCCGACCCCGACGACCCGCCCTGGGGCGTGCGGCTGGGCAAGGCCGCGCCGGACGCCTCCCCGAAGCGGGTGGCCGACCTGCGGCTGGCCTACCGCCGCGCGGTGCTCTCCGTGGCCGGCCGCGACCTCGGCGAGAGCCTGGCTGCCGAGGACGTCGCCGCGGAGCTGGCCGACATCGCCGCCGCCGTCATCACCGCGGCGATGGCGGTGGCCGTCGCCGAGCAGCCGGCCGACGCCGCGGCCTGCCGGCTGGCGGTCATCGGCCTGGGCAAGTGCGGCGGCCGGGAGCTCAACTACGTCAGCGACGTCGACGTGGTCTTCGTCGCCGAGGCGGTCGACCCCACCGACGAGGAGGGGCCGGCGATCCGCAGCGCCACCCGGGTGGCCGCCGCGCTCATGCGCATCTGCCACGAGGCCGCGTGGGAGGTCGACGCCGCGCTGCGGCCGGAGGGCAAGGCGGGGGCGCTGGTGCGCACCCTGAACGGGCACGCCGCCTACTACCGGCAGTGGGCCAGCACCTGGGAGTTCCAGGCGCTGCTCAAGATGCGCCCGGTCGCCGGCGACCCCGACCTCGGCCGCGCCTACGTCGAGGAGCTGTGGCCGCTGGTCTGGCAGGCCGGCGAGCGGCCCGGCTTCGTCGCCGAGGTGCAGGCGATGCGCCGCCGGGTGCTGGAGAACATCCCGCCGGCGCAGGCCGAGCGGGAGCTCAAGCTCGGCCGGGGCGGCCTGCGCGACGTGGAGTTCGCCGTCCAGCTGCTGCAGCTGGTGCACGGGCGGGTCGACGTCCGGCTGCGGGTGGGCGGCACGCTGCCGGCCCTCATGGCGCTGTCGGCCGGCGGCTACGTCGGCCGGGACGACGCCGCGACCCTCATCGCCTCGTACCGCTTCCTGCGCACGGTCGAGCACCGGCTGCAGCTGTTCCGGCTGCGCCGCACGCACCTGCTGCCCACCGACGACCAGCAGCGCCGCTGGCTGGCCCGCACGCTGGGCTACAAGCCCGACGCCCGCGGCGACGCCGCCGCCGTCCTCGACGCGGAGCTGGCCCTGCACACCCGCGAGGTGCGCCGGCTGCACGAGAAGCTGTTCTACCGGCCGCTGCTGTCGGCCGTGGCCAAGGTCCCCGCCGAGGCCGCGCAGCTGGGCTCCCAGGCCGCGGCCGACTGGCTGCGGGCCCTCGGCTTCGCCGACCCCGACGGCGCGCTGCGGCACATGGCCGCCCTCACCGGCGGGCTGTCCCGCTCGGCGGCCATGCAGAAGTACCTGCTGCCGGTCGTGCTGCAGACCCTCGCCGACTGCGCCGACCCCGACGCCGGCCTGCTGGCCTACCGCAAGGTCAGCGAGGCACTGGGCGGCAACCAGTGGTACCTGCGGCTGCTGCGCGACGAGGGCCAGGTCGCCGAGCGGCTGGCCCAGCTGCTGGGCTCCAGCCAGTACATCGCCTCGCTGCTCACCCGCACCCCGGAGGCGCTGCGGATCCTCGCCACCGACGACGAGCTGCGGCCGCGCAGCGCGGCGACGCTGGCCGGCGCGTGGCGGCAGGCGGCCGGGCGGGCGGCCGACCCGCAGGACGGCGTCCGGGTGCTGCGCGGCCTGCGCCGCTCGGAGCTGCTCCGCGTCGCCGCCGCCGACCTGCTGGGGATGCTCGACGTCGACCAGGTCGGCCGGGCGCTCACCGACATCGCCGTGGCCACCCTGCGGGTCGGCCTGGACGCGGCGGTCCGCGCGTACGCCGCCGAGCAGGGGATCGAGCCGGCCGACGTCCCGACCGACGTGGCGGTGATCGGCATGGGCCGGCTCGGCGGCGGCGAGATGGGCTACGGCTCCGACGCCGACGTCCTGTTCGTGCACCGGCCCCGGGAGGGGGCGGAGGACACGAGGGCGACCGCGGCGGCCAACGCGATCGCCCACACGCTGCGGCGCCTGCTCGGCGAGCCGGCGCCCGACCCGGCCTTCGAGGTCGACGCCGACCTGCGCCCGGAGGGGCGGCAGGGCGCGCTGGTCCGCAGCCTGGACTCCTACCGCGAGTACTACGAGCGGTGGATGTCGGTCTGGGAGGTGCAGGCGCTGCTGCGCGCGGTCCCGGTCGCAGGGGACGAGGCCCTCGGGACGGCGTTCGTCGAGCTCGTCGACCCGATCCGGTACCCGGCCGACGGGCTCGACGACGGGCAGGTCGCCGAGATCCGCCGGATCAAGGCCCGGGTGGAGCGGGAGCGGCTGCCGCGCGGCGCCGACCCGAAGACGCACACCAAGCTGGGCCGCGGCGGGCTCGCCGACGTCGAGTGGACCGTGCAGCTGCTCCAGCTGCAGCACGCCGCCGAGGTCCCTGCCCTGCAGGTGCCCTCCACCGTCGGCGCGCTCGAGGCGCTGCGGGAGGCCGGGCTGCTCGACGCCGACCAGGCCGACGCGCTGCGGACGGCGTGGGAGCTGGCCACCCGTGCGCGCAACGCGGTGTTCCTCGTCCGCGGCCGGCCCAGCGACCAGCTGCCGCGGCCGGGCACGGAGCTGTCCGGGGTCGCCCGCGCCAGCGGCTACGGCCCGGACGCCGACCCGGGGCAGTTCCTCGACGACTACGGCCGGGCGACGCGGCGCGCGCGGGGCGTCGTGGAGCGGGTGTTCTACGGGCAGGCGCCGGCCGGCTGACCCCCTACGGTGCCGGGTCCGCGCCGGGTGCCAGGAGCCGCTCGGACTCCGCCTGCAGCAGGTCGTAGCACTCGCAGGCGACCTCGTGGAGCCCGTCGGCGTCCACGACGGTGGTCCGTCCTCGGGTGTACCGGATCAGGGCGCGGACACCCCCGGCCGAGGCCGCGAGGACGACGACGTCGAACGGCGATCGGTTCCCGCCCGGCGCCGCCACGACGGCCGGGCCACGCCTGTGTCAGGTGCCTGACACATCAGCGACACGGCGGCCCGCCGAAGGGCCCTGGCGGTCGGGCACCCGACGGGCCAGCCTGGGACCGGAGCCCGCATCGCGGCCGCCACGGGGATGGCGCGGGGGAGCGGATGCGGTCGTCCCCGGAGGTCGTCCCGTGACCCCCACCCTCGCCCGGCAGGTGCTCGCGGAGTTCGTCGGCACCGCGGTGCTGGTCTTCGTCGCCGTCGGCTCGGCCGTCGCCGGGATCGACCAGCTCGGCCCGACCGGCGTGGCGCTGGCGTTCGGACTGGTCCTGCTGGGCCTGGCCTACGCCCTCGGCCCGGTGTCGGGCTGCCACGTCAACCCCGCGGTCACCCTCGCGGTGCTGCTCGCGCGCGGCATGACCGCGGCCGAGGCCGGCGCGTACTGGGTCGCCCAGTTCGCGGGCGGGATCGTCGGGGCCGCGCTGCTCGCCCTGCTCACCAGCGGCTTCGGCGGGCTGTTGGACCAGACCGGCGCGCTCGGCAGCAACGACTACGGGGCCACGATCAGCCTCGGCGGCGCCTTCGTCCTCGAGGTGCTGCTCACCGCGGTGTTCGTCCTGGTCATCCTGCTGGTGACCGGGCGGGCGGCCGCTCCGGGCTTCGCCGGCCTGGCGATCGGGCTCACGCTGACCGCCGTCCACCTGATCGGCATCCCGCTGACGGGGACGTCGGTCAACCCCGCGCGGTCGCTGGGGCCGGCGCTGTTCGCCGGCGGGGAGCCGCTGGCCCACGTCTGGCTGTTCATCCTGGCGCCCCTCGTCGGAGCCGTCCTGGCGGTGGGCTCCTCCCGGGTCCTCCCGCTGCCCGCGGAGGTCGAGGCGGCCGGGACGGCGGAGGCCGGAGCGGCGCCGGTGCCGGCCGACCGGACCGGCGTGGACCTGCCGCCGGAGACCGCACCCGCGCCGCGCCCGCCGTCCGGGGCGGAGCGGGCCGAGCACGGTTGACGACCGCGGTGCTTGCAGCCCGGCGAGGATCGGGCGGACCATCGGAGCAGGCCTCAGTGTCGGGAGGAGAGTGGGATGTCCGACCCCGTCCGACGTTCGCCGGAGCACCCGACGGACTACGTCGACATGTCCCCGGCGGAGAAGCTGATGTGCGAGTGGGAGGCCCGCCACGACGTGGCCGCCCGGGGCGGCCGGGTGGACCCCGCGGCGGCACTCCTGCACAACCTCAGCCACACCCGCCGGGAGGAGCTCCTGCACCACCACGACCACCCCGAGCGCCGGCAGCGGGAACGGGACGCGCGGGAGGCGTTCGCCACCGAGCACCCGTTCACGGCGTCGTGGGTGCGGTGGGGCGAGGACCCGCGCTCCGGTCACTGACCACCCCGCGGGGGAACGGGGTGTGCGCCCGGGTCGGGCGGGGCAGGGGAGGACCGTGTCCGCGATCCGCCCCGTCCCGGCCGACCCGTCATGCCCCGACGTGCCCGTCGACGGCACGCCGCAGGCCGAGCCGGCCGGAGGGGCCACGATCACCCCGTACCGGGACGGTCCGCTGATCGTGCGCGGCGACTTCCGCCTGGTCGACCAGGACGGCAACGAGATCGACCCCGGCCGGCAGACCGTCGCGCTGTGCCGGTGCGGGAAGTCCGGCATCAAGCCGTTCTGCGACGGCACGCACAAGCGGGCCGGGTTCTCCGCGCCCAGCGCACCCAGCCGCCCCCGGCCGGCCGCCCGCATCCTGCGGGACGGCCGCCCGGGGTCCACCGCCGGCTGACTCCGGGCGGCCCCGCCCCGGGGCCCTCGCTCAGCCGCGGCCCTCGAAGGCCTTGGCCATGCGCTCCTGCTCCTCGAGTGCCTCGCCGATCCGGGCCTGCACCGCGTCGAGCTGACCGATCACCTCGCTGGTCGCGTGGATGCCGGCCGACACCGAGTCGGTGCTGGTCTGGATGCCGGTGATCTGGGTCGACACCCGCTGGGTGGCGGCCGCCGTCTCGCGGGCGAGGTCCTTGACCTCCCCGGCGACCACGGCGAACCCGCGGCCCAGCTCACCGGCGCGGGCGGCCTCGATGGTCGCGTTCAGGGCCAGCAGGTTGGTCTGGTCGGCGATCGAGGAGATGATCCGGATGACGTCGCTGACCGACGCCGACGCCCGGCCCAGCGCCTCCACCTCCGCGGTCATCGACGAGGCCTTGGCGACGGCGCTCTCGGCGACCCGGCCGGCCTCGGCGGCGGCGTCGCGCAGCTCGGCCACGGTCTCCAGCAGCGCGCGGGAGTTGGCCGCGTCGGCCTCGGCGCGGCGCAGGATGTCCAGCCGCTGGCTGACCAGCTGCTGGACGTTGCGCAGCGCGGACGTGCGGGACTCCGACAGTTCGATCGTCTCGGTGACGAAGAAGTCCATCGTCCCGACGACGCGGCCCTCCGAGATGACCGGGAAGCAGACCCCCGAACGGACCCCGGCCCGCTGCGCGGCGGGCGCGCGGACGCAGTCGGTGACCTCGGCGAGGTCACGGACGAACACCAGGTCGCGGGCCCGCCAGGCGCGGCCGGAGAGGCCGACGCCCTCGGCGAAGCTGGCGGCCAGGGTCACCTGGCGGAACTCGTCGCCGGCCGAACCGGACTCGACGCTGAACCGCAGCACGTTCTCGGCCTCGTCCAGCGCCCAGTACGACCCGTAGGCCCAGCCGAAGGCCGAGCGCACCGTGTCCAGCGCGATCCGCAGCGCGGATGCCTCGTCCCGGGCCTCGCCGACCCGGCCGACGACGGTGGTGACCGCCTCGCGGTCGTCGAGGGTCTCCTTGAGCTGCGCGGCGGCCAGCGCCTGGCGCCGGGCGTGCGCGGCCACCCGCGAGATCGCCCGCCACTTCTCCGCCCGGCCACCGAAGAAGGGCAGGTCGCCGCGGGTGTAGTACTCCTGGACGGCGACCACCCGGCCGTCCTCGAGGACCGGGAGGAAGCAGCCGCGCCGCGCGCCCGCCGCCGCCGCCGTGGCCCAGCGGCCGCAGGAGCCGGTGGAGCTGGACCCGTCGCAGAGCACCTCGCGCTGCTGCCGCACCGCCTGCCCGCCGAAGCCGTCCCGGCTGGTCATGACGCTGTCGGCGGGCCAGCGGGCCGACATGGCCTGGCTGAGCTCGCCGATCTGGGCGGCCAGCCGGAAACCGTCGCCGTCCCGCAGCCACACCGCCCCGTAGGCCATGCCCAGGGCGCCGACCAGCGCGGTGACGACCTTGACGTGGGCGTCCCGCTCGCTGGTCACGCCCTGGTCCAGGACGCTGAGCACCTGCTCGAGCGCCTCGACGTCGCGGGGCATCTCGGCGGTCGACGGCGTGCCGGTCGGGATCGGGGGGTCGGTACGCCGCCACATGGGAGGGCCTCTCGCAGGTCGGGTGGGCCGGCGTGGAGCGCCCGCGACCGCCGGACCCGCCGACGTCCACCGCCCCACTCCGAGGTGTCGCGGAGAACATCGGCAGCGCACAACCGAAGTCCACTCGGACCCGACCCCAGGTCAGGCCGCGAGTGGCCGCTCCCCGCGCAGCCCGGAACGGCCCGCCTCCCAGGCCCCCAGCAGGTGCCGGGCGGCCAGCCCGTCGACGGCCAGCGCGCAGGCCGCGCCGAACAGGACGTCCCGGAGGAGGCGGGGGTCCTCCGCGACGAGGGACCCGCACATGTCCACCGCGGCGATCTGCTCGTGGACCGCGTCGGCCTCCACGTGCTCGTCGTAGAAGACGGTGGTGTCCGCGTCGAAGCCCAGCCGGCGCAGCCCGGCGGAGTAGCGGCGGGAGGGCTCGGAGGAGGTCATCTCCACGGCGGTCAGGTGACCGACCGCGGCCGCCCGCCAGCGCCGGTGCAGACCGAACAGCGACATGGTGTTCACCGACGCGAACGCGCAGGCGGGGGCGGCGTCCCACAGCGCGCCGTAGCCGGCGTCGAGCCCGAGGTCGCGCATCAGCCCGGCGAACAGCTCGCTGTGCATGCGCGCCGGCGCGCCGCCGCCGTACTCGTCGGCCTGGATCTCCACCATGGCCGCCTTGGCGCGGCCGGCCAGCCGCGGGACGGCGAAGGTGTGCGGGTCGCCCTCCTTGAGGTGGTACACCGAGCGCAGCGTCAGGTACTCCCGCCACTGCTCGAGGGTGCCGGTGCGGGCCAGGTACGACGACAGGGACGGCGAGTCGTCGGCGGCGATCAGCGCGGCGAGCTGCCGGTCGACCGGCGCGTCGGTCCCGGCGAGCTCCCCGGTCAGCGTGGTGAGCGCCTCGGTGTGCCGGCGCTCCAGGTGCGCGCGCAGGCCGATCAGACCCGGTTCCCACTCCCAGGTGTCGGCCACCCCGTCGAAGCCGCGGTAGTGCAGCTCGTAGCAGACGGCGAGGGCCAGCTGGAGGTCCTCGTCGCCGAGCGGGTCGGGGGAACCGGCCACCGTCCGGTGCGCCTGCTCGACGGTGTGCGGGGAGAGCGCGCCGCCGGCGAGGTCGGCGAACAGGGCGGACGTGAGGGGCCCCCGGGGCTCGGGCAACTGCATGCACCGGCCATGCCCAGCACCTGCGCGTTCGATGCGCGTGAGGAGTGTGCTGTCGCCCATGGGTAGGACACCACCATGTCGAGCACCCCCGACCGCGTCGTCCTCGTCACCGGCGGCAGCGCCGGCATCGGCCGCAGCACCGTCACCCGGCTGGCCCGGGGCGGAGCGCGGGTGGTCACCTGCGCCCGGGACGGCGACCGGCTGGCCGAGGCGCTCGACGGGCTGCCCGGGGTCACCGGCGTGGTGGCCGACGTCGCCGACGCCGGTGACCGTGCCCGCCTCGTGGAGCGGGTCCTCGACGAGCACGGCCGGCTCGACGCCGTCGTCCTCAACGCCGGGCTGGGCTGGGCCGGCCTGGTCGAGGACATGCCGGGCGAGGTCGTGGAGGGCATCGTCGCGCTCAACCTCACCGGGGTGATCGAGGTGACCCGGCTGGCCCTGCCGCACCTGCTGGCGGCGGCGGCCGAGCGGGGGCGGGGGGACGTCGTCACCATCGCGTCGGTCGCGGCCTGGTCGCAGGTGCCGCCGCTGACCGTCTACTCGGCGACCAAGGCCGGCGTGGGCGGCTTCGTGACGGGGCTGCGCCGCGAGGTGACCGCGCGCGGCGTGCGGGTGCACACGGTGAACCCCGGCCCGGTCGCCACCGAGTGGCTGGCCCGCGGGCACGGCTCCCCGCCGGCCTCGGACGCCGACGCGCCCGGCCGGCTCTCCCGCGGCATCGACCCGGACCGGGTGGCCGCCCAGGTCGAGCGGTGCCTCGCCGCGCCGCGGTCGCGGACGGTCGCCGTCCCTCGCTGGATGGGGCTGGCCCGGCTGGGCGAGGTGCCTCCGGTCGACCGGCTGCTGGACCTGGTGCTCTCCCGCCAGGCCGGCCGGATCCGGCGGATCGCGGCCCGATCGGTGCAGCGGCGGACCGGTCCTCGCGTTTGACGGGCCCGGGCGCAGACCCCACGGTGGGGTGTCCGGTCGGCTCCCCGGAGGGTCCGCATGCACCTCACCGCCCCGCGCCGCGCCGCCGTCCTCGCGGCCGCGACCTCGACCCTGGCCGCGCTCGGGGTCGGCGTCGTCGCCCCGGCCGGCGCCGCACCGCCGCCGGTGGAGGTGCAGCTGCTGGCGCTCAACGACTTCCACGGCAACCTCGAGCCGCCGTCCGGCTCCGGTGGCCGCGTCCAGACCGGGGTGAACGCCGACGGCACCCCGCAGACCGTGGACGCCGGTGGCGCGGAGTACCTCGCCACGCAGCTCGCCGACCTGGCCGAGCAGCAGCGCGAGGAGAACACGATCACCGTCGCCGCGGGGGACCTGATCGGCGCCTCCCCGCTGCTGTCGGCGGCCTTCCACGACGAGCCCACCATCGAGTCGCTCGGCCTGGCCGGGCTGGACTACGCCAGCGTCGGCAACCACGAGTTCGACGAGGGGCCGGCCGAGCTGCTGCGCATCCAGGACGGCGGCTGCCACCCCGTCGACGGCTGCGCGGACGGCACCCCCTACGAGGGCGCGGACTTCCGGTACCTGTCGGCCAACGCCTTCGTCACCGAGACCGGCGAGCCGCTGCTGCCGCCCTACGCGGTGCACCGGGTGCAGGGCGTCGACATCGGCTTCATCGGGATGACCCTGGAGGGCACCGGCGCGATCGTCAGCCGGGAGGGCACCGCCGGCCTGGAGTTCCGCGACGAGGTCGAGACGGCCAACCGGCTCGCCGCCGAGCTGCAGTCCCAGGGCGTCGAGGCGATCGTCGTGCTGCTCCACGAGGGCGGCGCGCAGACCGGCGAGAACGCCTGGGACGTCAACGGCTGCGCCGGCCTCACCGGGCCGGTCGTCGACATCGCCGCCGGCATGGACGACGCGATCGACGTCGTCCTCAGCGGCCACACCCACCAGGCCTACAACTGCGAGATCGACGGCAAGCTGGTGACCAGCGGCAGCTCGTTCGGGCGGCTGGTCACCGACGTCGACCTCACCCTCGACCGGGCCACCGGCGACGTCCTCACCGCGGCGGCCGAGAACGTGGTCGTCCGCCGGGACGTCGCGGCCGACCCCGCGCAGACCGCGCTCATCGCCCGCTACCGGGAGGCCCTCGGGCCGATCGCGAGCGAGGTCGTCGGGACCGCGGCGGTCGACCTGACCCGCACCCAGGAGCCGCTGCTCGACGGGGCGGAGTCCGCGCTCGGCAACGTCATCGCCGACGCGCAGCTCGCGGCCACCGACGACGAGGCCGGCGCGGTCGCCGCGTTCATGAACCCCGGCGGCGTGCGGGCGGACCTGCTGGCCGGCGAGGTCACCTACGAGGAGGCCTTCACCGTGCAGCCCTTCGCCAACAACCTGGTGACCCTCGACCTCACCGGCGCGCAGCTGCAGTGCCTGCTCGAGCAGCAGTTCCAGCTGGAGCGGGTGCTGTACCCGGCCGGGATCTCGTACCGGGTCGACCCCGCCGGGACCGCTGCGGCGGCCGGCGCCGACCCGTGCACCGGCACCCGGGTGCCGGACGGGTCGGTGCAGATCGGCGGTTCGCCCGTGACCGCCGACGCGACGTACCGGGTGACCGTCAACAACTTCCTGGCCGGGGGCGGGGACGGCTTCACCGTGCTGACCGGGGGCACGAACCCGGTGACCGGGCCGATCGACCTCGACGCGTTCACCGCGTACCTCGGCGCCTCCTCGCCGGTACCCGCGCCGGCCCTGGACCGCATCGCCCCGGTCTGACCGGCCCGGCGCCGGCCCGCCCGATCCGCGCCGGGCGGCCGGACACGCGCCGTCGTCGCCGTCCTCGCCGCACACCGCGAGGACGGCGACCACGGCGCGAGGTCGGTCCCTGAACGGGTGGCGGCGACGCTCCTTGTCACCGTCCGCGTCTCGCTGTTTCCTGCTCGTCACATCCCTCGTGCACAGTGCCGTGCACGCCGAGGGACAGCGAGGAGCGCCGATGGACTTCCTGCAGCCGACGACGTGGGCCGACGCGCTCGCCGCGCGCGCCGAGCGGCCGGACGCGCTGCCGATCGCGGGCGGCACCGACGTCATGGTCGAGCTCAACTTCGACCGGCGCCGTCCGGCGGCGCTGCTGGACCTCACCCGCGTGCCCGAGCTGCGCGAGTGGGGTCCCGAGGACGGTCGGGTCCGCCTCGGCGCCGGCGTCCCGTACGCGCGGGTGATCCGGGAGCTGGGGGCGCAGCTGCCCGGCCTGGCGATGGCCTCGCGCACCGTCGGGTCGCCGCAGATCCGGGTGCGCGGCACGGTCGGCGGCAACCTCGGCTCGGCCTCCCCGGCCGGGGACGCGCACCCGCCGCTGCTGGCCGCCGGCGCCGAGGTGGAGCTGGTGTCGGCCGCCCGGGGCGCCCGGCGGGTGCCGGTCGCGGACTTCTTCACCGGGGTCAAGCGCAGCGTGCTCGCGCCCGACGAGCTGATCGCCGCCGTCCTCGTGCCGCCGGCGACCGGGCCGCAGCAGTTCTGCAAGGTCGGCACCCGCAACGCCATGGTGATCGCGGTGTCCGCCTTCGCCCTGGCGCTGCACCCCGACCGCCAGACGGTGGGCACCGGCATCGGCTCGGCCGCGCCGACCCCGCGGCGGGCGCCGGAGGCGGAGGAGTTCCTGGCCGCGGAGCTGGACTGGGCGGCGCGCGGCCCGCTGCCGGAGGCGCTGGCCGCGGAGTTCGGGCAGCGGGTGGCCGCGGCGGCCGCGCCGATCGACGACGTCCGGGGGAGTGCGGCCTACCGGCGGCACTCGCTGGCGGTGCTGGCCCGCCGCGCCGCCACCTGGGCCTGGGACGACCTGAGGAGGGCAGCCTGATGCGCGTCACCACGACGGTCAACGGCACCGGACAGCAGGTGGACGACGTCTGGCCGGGGGAGAGCCTGCTGTACCTGCTGCGCGAGCGGCTCGGGCTCCCGGGCGCGAAGAACGCCTGCGAGCAGGGTGAGTGCGGGTCGTGCACGGTCTACCTCGACGGGGAGCCGGTGTGCGCCTGCCTGGTCGCGGCCGGCCAGGCGATCGGCCGGCAGGTGACCACGGTCGAGGGGCTGGCCGAGGAGGGCCGGCTGCACCCGGTGCAGGAGGCGTTCGTCGAGGCCGGCGCCGTGCAGTGCGGGTTCTGCACGCCCGGCCTGGTCGTCGCCGCGCACGACCTGCTGGCCCGGGTGCCGCGACCGAGCGACCCGGAGATCCGCGAGGCGCTGGCCGGCAACCTGTGCCGCTGCACCGGCTACGAGAAGATCCTCGACGCCGTCCGGTTGGCCGCGGAGCGCTCGGCATGACCGCCACCGAGGTCGGGGTCCGCAGCCCGGGCCGCATCGGCGAGAGCGCGCTGCGCCCCGACGGCACGCTCAAGGTCACCGGCGAGTTCGCCTACGCCAGCGACCTGTGGCACGACGACATGGTCTGGGGCGTCACGCTGCGCAGCCCGCACCCGTCGGCCCGTATCCGCCGGATCGACGTCTCCGAGGCGCTCACCGTCCCGGGCGTGACCGCCGTCCTCACCGCCGACGACGTGCCGGGGGAGAACGCCTTCGGGCTGGAGCACGCCGACCAGCCGGTGCTCGCCGCCGACGTCGTGCGCTACGAGGGCGAGCCGGTGGCGCTGGTCGCCGCCGACCACCCGGAGACCGCCCGCCGGGCGGCGGCCCGGATCCGGGTCGACTACGAGGTGCTGCCCGCGGTCACCGACCCCCGCCGCGCCCTGGACGACGACGCCCCGCGGGTGCAGCCGGGCGGCAACCTGGTGCGCCACCTGCGGCTGCGCCGCGGCGAGGAGCACCCGACGGCCCCGGTCGTCGTCTCCCTCGACTTCGAGGTCGGCATGCAGGACCAGGCGTTCCTCGGCCCCGAGTCCGGCCTCGCCGTCCCGGCCGAGGACGGCGGCGTCGACCTCTACGTCGCCACCCAGTGGCTGCACGTCGACCAGCGGCAGGTGTGCCTGGCGCTGGGCCTGCCGCCGGAGAAGGTGCGGCTGACCCTGGCCGGCGTGGGCGGCGCGTTCGGGGGCCGGGAGGACCTCTCGGTGCACGTGCACGCCTGCCTGCTGGCCCTGCGCACCGGCCGGCCGGTGAAGATGAGCTACGGCCGGGAGGAGTCCTTCTACGGCCACGTGCACCGGCACCCGGCGACGATGACCTACGAGTTCGGCGCCGAGCGCGACGGCACCCTGGTCTACGCGCGGGCCCGCGTGCTGCTCGACGGGGGCGCGTACGCCTCGTCCACCGCCGCGGTCGTGGGCAACGCCGGCCTGCTCGGGATGGGCCCCTACCGCATCCCGTCGGTGGCCGTCGACGCCTACGGGGTCTTCACCAACAACCCGCCGTGCGGCGCCATGCGCGGCTTCGGCTGCGTGCAGGCGGCCTTCGCCCACGAGGCGCTGATGGACGAGCTGGCCGCCGCGGTCGGCGTCGGCCCGGTCGAGATCCGGCAGCGCAACGGCCTGCGCGAGGGCGACCGCACCATCACCGGCCAGCTGGTCGACTCCGCCGCGCCGGTCGCCGAGCTGCTGCAGCGGGTCGCGGACCTGCCGCTGCCCCCGCCGGCGGACACCACCGACCTGCGGGCCCTGCCCGGTGCCGTGGGCAACACCACCCACGGCGAGGGCGTGCGGCGCGGCGTCGGCTACGCGGTCACCTACAAGAACATCGGCTTCTCCGAGGGCTTCGACGACTACTCCACCGCCCGGGTGCGGCTGCAGGTGACCGGTGGCGAGGCCGTCGCGACCGTGCACACCGCGGCCGCGGAGGTCGGCCAGGGGCTGGTCACCGTGCAGCAGCAGATAGCCCGCACCGAGCTCGGGGTGGAGCGGGTGGTCGTCGTCCCGGCCGACACCGCGGTCGGCTCGGCAGGGTCGACGTCGGCGTCCCGCCAGACCTACGTGACCGGCGGGGCGGTGAAGGCCGCGTGCGAGGCGGTCCGGACGGCGGTGCTGCAGCGGGCCGCGATCGCCCTCGGCCGGCCACTGGGCGCGCTGGGCCTGGAGGGGGACAAGGTGGTCGGGCCGGGTGGGGAGGTGCTCGCCGGCCTCGCCGAGGTCCTCGGGGACGACGCGGTGGAGGAGACCGTCGAGTGGCGGCACCGCCCGACCCACGCCGTCGACCCCGAGACCGGGCAGGGCGACGCGCACGTGCAGTTCGCCTTCTCCGCGCACCGCGCCGTCGTGGACGTCGACACCGAGCTGGGCCTGGTCAAGGTCGTCGCGCTGGACACCGCCCAGGACGTCGGCCGGGCGATCAACCCCGACGCGGTCGTCGGCCAGATCCACGGCGGGTCCGCGCAGGGCATGGGCCTGGCGCTGATGGAGGAGATCGTGGTGACCGACGGGCACGTGCGGAACCCGTCGTTCACCGACTACCTGCTGCCGACGATCCTCGACGTGCCGCCGATGCGGGTGGAGGTCCTCGAGTACGCCGACCCGCACGCGCCCTACGGCGTGCGCGGGGTGGGGGAGCCGCCGACGATCTCGTCGGGCCCGGCGGTGGCCGCCGCGGTGCGGGCCGCCTGCGGCAAGCCGCTGCGCCGGGTACCGATCCGCCCGGAGCACGTCACCGGGACCTGAGCCGCCGTGACCGCCACCGTGGACGTGCCCGTCCCCACGCTCGTCGGGCAGAGCGTGCTGGTCGCGCCCGACGCCGTGCGGATCCTCGACCGCCGCGTGTTCCCCTTCGAGCGCCGGTGGGTGACCTGCCGCGACCACGAGGAGGTCGCCACCGCCATCGAGCAGATGGTCACCCAGAGCCTCGGCCCGCTGTTCGCGGCGGCCGGCGGCATGACCCTCGCCGCCCGCGACGCCGACCGGCTGCCGACGAGCCGGGCGCGGCGGGAGTTCGTCCGCGCGGCCGGACGGCGGCTGGTCGCCACCCGGCCGACGAACAACGCGATCCGGGACGTCGTGGCCGAGCTGCTCGCCGTGGCGACGGCGGCCGCGGACGCCGGGGAGCCGGTGGGGCCCGCGGTCGGCGCGGCCGCCCGGGACCTCGCGGAGCGCACCCGGGTCGGCCACCGGCGGCTCGGCGAGCACGCCGCGGCGCTGGTCCCCGACGGCGCCACCGTGCTGACCCACTGCTGGGCCGAGACCTACCTGACCGAGACGGTGGCCGCCGTCCTGCGCGCGGGCCGGCGGATCGAGGCCGTCTGCACCGAGACCCGGCCCTACCTGCAGGGTGCCCGGCTGACCGCGGAGAGCCTGGCCGAGATGGGCGTGCCCACGCGGCTGATCACCGACGGCGCGGCGGCCCACCTGATGAGCCGCGGCGAGGTCACCGTCTTCATGACCGGGGCCGACCGGGTCACCATGGACGGCTGCGTCGTCAACAAGATCGGCACGCTGCAGATCGCCGTCTCGGCGCACGCGTTCGGCGTGCCGTTCGTGGCCCTGGTGCAGGCACCCGACCGGCAGGCGCCGGACGCGGCCGCCGTCGAGCTCGAGGACCGCGACGGCCGGGAGGTCCTGGACTGCCTCGGGCACCGCACCGCGTCGGAGCGGGTCACCGGCGTGTACCCGGCCTTCGACGTCACCCCGGCCCGCTTCGTCAGCGTCGTCGTCACCGACCGGGGGCGGTTCGCGCCGTCGGACCTGGCGTCCCACTTCTCCGCATGAGGGCGCCGGCCACCCTGGGCGAGGCGGTCGACCAGCTGGTCGAGGTGGGCCGGCTGGCCGTCGAGCGGGGGCTGGTCCTGGCCAGCGGCGGGAACCTCTCGGCGCGGCTGCCCGGGCAGCGCGAGTTCGTGGTGACCGCGGCCGGCACCTGGCTGGACCGGCTCGCGGCCACGGACTTCAGCGTGGTCACCCTGGACGGCGCGGTCGTGGGCGGCGCCGCGCGGCCGTCGAGCGAGTGGAAGCTGCACCAACGGACCTACCTGGCCCGGCCCGACGTCAACGCCGTGGTCCACCTGCACCCGCAGCACGCCGTCCTGGTCGACGCGCTGGGCCACCCGATCCGGCTGATCACCCTCGACCACGCCACGTACGTGCGGTCGGTC
Source organism: Geodermatophilus sp. SYSU D00965 (assembly GCF_054050075.1). Taxonomy (NCBI): domain Bacteria; kingdom Bacillati; phylum Actinomycetota; class Actinomycetes; order Geodermatophilales; family Geodermatophilaceae; genus Geodermatophilus; species Geodermatophilus sp. SYSU D00965. The sequence goes on from NZ_JBJGYQ010000019.1 coordinate 35,341, forward strand.
GGCGTCGTCCCGTACTTCCCCAACGGCTCCGACGAGCTGGCCGACGGCGCCGCCGAGCAGGCCCGGGAGCACGACTGCGTCGTGCTGGCTCACCACGGCTGCTCGGCGCTGGGGCCCGACGTCGGCATGGCCTTCCGCCGGGCGCTCAACCTGGAGGAGGCCGCGGCGGCGACCTACCGGGCGCTGCTGCTGGGCGACACGACCACCTGCTTCCCCCCAGACGCGCTGGCCGACCTGCGGCACGGCCCGCCCTAGCCGGGGGTCAGCCGCGGAGCGCCTCCGGGAAGTCCGGGTAGCCCGAGACGACGTCCTCCAGCTCGACGATGCGCGGGAAGTCGGGGACGCCCTGGTGGCGCAGCAGGAAGCTGACGGTCCGCCGGACCACCGTCTCCTCGTCCTCCCCGGCGATGCCGAGCCCGTCGAGCACCTCCGGGGTGACCTGCACCCAGGTCTCCACCTCCTCGCCCCCGCCCTCCAGGCGGACGAGGTACTGGTGGTCGCCCTGCGCTTCGATCTGGAACGGCTCGCTCATGGCACACGGCTACCCGGCAGCCGGGCCCGGACACGGCGAGTCGGCTCCCTGGTGCCGGTGCTGACACCATGCGGGCGTGCCGTTCGAGTCGACGTCGCTGGTGGTGCGGAGGGTGGACGCGCAGACCTGGGCGGTCGTCGACCCGCTGGTCTACCGCGGCAACCGGGACCGCTTCGTCGTCCCCGCCGGCTTCCGGACCGACTTCGCCACGGTCCCCCGTCTGGTCGTGTGGCTGGTGCCGCGGTTCGGCGCCTACACGCTGGCGGCGATCCTGCACGACTGGCTGTGCACCGAGGGCATCCGGTCGGGCGCGGTGACCTCGCGGGAGGCCGACGGGCTGTTCCGCCGGGTGATGCGGGAGAGCGGCGTGCCGGTGCTGCGCCGCTGGCTGATGTGGTGCGGCGTGCGGTGGGGCGCGCTGGTCGACCCGCTGCGGCGGCCCGGGTGGCTGGTCAGCGCCCCGGGGGTGCTGGCCATCTCGCTGCTCGCCGCGCCGCTCGTCGTCCCGCCCGCGGTGGTCATCGCCCCGGGGCTGCTGGTCTTCGCGCTGGCCGAGGCGGTGGTCGGGGTGTTCGTGCCGACCCGCGCCGAGCAGCTGGTCGTCCCGACGCCGCGGAGCTGAGGCGGCCGAACCCGTTTGTGGCGGCGGACAGAGCGGGCAGGCCGGGCTTGGTCTCCGCGCAGGTCGACGGCGGGGGAGGCCCTCGCTAGCGTCCGGCCAGCCCGCCGGCACCGGCGCGGGCGGGCCTGGCGAGCAGGAGCCGTGCATGACGATCACAGTGGCCAAGTTCCGGGACGTCGCCGACGGCACCCAGCCCGGGCAGTTCGAGGTCGGCGACCGCCACGCGGTGGACACCCTCGAGGACCTCGACCCGGTCTACAAGCAGCTCATCGACGAGCCGGTCACCGCCGTCGTGGCGGTCATGGGGTCGACCGGGCGGCCGAACCTGACCCCGGTCTGGTTCGACTACGAGGGCAACACCGTGCTGCTCAACCTGGCCACCCACCGCAAGAAGGTCGACTGGTTGCGGGCCAACCCGCAGGCGACCTTCCTGCTGGTGAACCCGGCCAACCCCTACCACTGGGTCAGCATCAAGGCCACGGTCACCCGCGAGGTCTCCGAGGACGACCCGGAGGAGGGGCCGCGGGTGACCGAGCAGCTCGACCGGATCTGGAAGAAGTACACCGGCGACGACGGCCACTACGCGCTGCGCGACCCCGGCCGCGACGAGCGCCGCGTGCTGTTCGAGCTGCAGGTGGACACGATCGCCACCTTCGGCCGGCCCTGAGCGAGGGGGCTGCGCGGCGGGGCCGGGGCGAGCAAGCTGTCGCCATGACCGACTCCTCCGGCCCGCCGTTCCGCGCCGACCACGTCGGCAGCCTCCTCCGCCCGCAGCGCCTGCTCGACGCCCGCGCCCGCGCCGCCGCCGGGGAGATCGACGCGGCGGAGCTGCGCGGCATCGAGGACGAGGCGATCGCCGACGTCGTCCGGCTGCAGGAGGACGTCGGCCTGCGCACCGCCACCGACGGCGAGTTCCGCCGGGCCACCTGGCACATGGACTTCATCTACGCCATCGGCGGGATCACCAAGGTCGAGGGGGAGGGCCGGCCGGTCCACTTCCGCAACGCCGACGGGTCGATGGACTGGACCCCGGCCGGGCTGCACGTCGACGGCCCGCTGCGCATCGACGAGCCGATCTTCGGGGCGGACTTCGGCTACCTGCAGTCGGTGGTCAGCGAGCGGCAGACGCCGAAGCTCACGATCCCCTCGCCGTCGATGGTCCACTACCGCGGCGGGGCGGCGGCCATCGACCCGGCGGTCTACCCGGACGAGGACGCCTTCTGGGACGCGCTGTCGGCGGCCTACGCCTCGCAGGTCCGGGGCATCGCCGCGCAGGGCTGCACCTATCTGCAGCTCGACGACACCAGCCTGGCCTACCTCAACGACCCCGCCCAGCGCGCCGAGCTGGCCGAGCAGGGCCGCGACGCCGAGCACCAGCACGAGCGCTACATCCGGCAGATCAACGCCGCGCTGGCCGGCCGGCCCGAGGGGCTGACCGTCACCACCCACATGTGCCGCGGCAACTTCCGTTCCTCGTGGGTGGCCGAGGGCGGCTACGACTTCGTCGCCGAGGCGCTGTTCGGCGGGCTGGAGGTCGACGGCTTCTTCCTCGAGTACGACGACGCCCGCTCGGGCGGCTTCGAGCCGCTGCGGTTCGTCCCGCCGGGCAAGCGGGTGGTGCTGGGTCTGGTGACCAGCAAGCGCCCGCAGCTGGAGGACAAGGACACCCTCAAGCGGCGCATCGACGAGGCGGCGGAGTACGTGCCGATGGAGCAGCTGTGCCTGTCGCCGCAGTGCGGCTTCTCCTCGACGGTCGAGGGCAACGCGCTCACCCGCGAGGACCAGATCGCCAAGCTGCGCCTCGTCGTCGAGACCGCCCAGGAGGTCTGGGGGTATGCGTAACAGGCCGGTCTCCCTCGGGTGGTGGGCTGGGCGCGGTCCTTGCATGCTCGACCCTGACGCGGGCGGCGTCGTCCGGGCGCTGCCCTGACCTGCTGGGAGGGCGCTCATGTCCACGACCGTCAGGACGGACGCCACCGGGGGCGGGCAGCCGCCGGGCGGAGGTGCCCGCCGCCGCCTGTCGGTGCGCAGCGTGGTGGTCTGGCTGGTGGTGTCGGTGGTGGGCGCGGTCGCCTGGACCGTGCTGGCCCTGGCCCGCGGCGAGACGGTCTCCGCGCTGTGGATCCTGTTCGCGGCGCTGTGCTCGTACGCCATCGCCTACCGCTTCTACGCGAAGTTCATCGCCCGCCGGGTGCTGCAGGTCGACGACCGGCGGGCCACCCCGGCCGAGCGTCTGCACAACGGCATCGACTTCGACGTGACCGACCGGCGGGTCCTCTTCGGGCACCACTTCGCCGCGATCGCCGGTGCCGGACCCCTGGTCGGGCCGGTGCTCGCCGCCCAGATGGGCTACCTGCCCGGCACGATCTGGATCATCGTCGGCGTCATCTTCGCCGGCGCGGTCCAGGACATGACGGTCCTGTTCTTCTCGATGCGCCGCAACGGCAAGAGCCTCGGCCAGATGGTCCGCGAGGAGATCGGGATCGTCGGGGGCATCGCGGCCCTGATCGCCGTCTTCGCGATCATGATCATCATCCTGGCGGTGCTGGCGTTGATCGTGGTCAACGCGCTGGCCGAGTCGCCGTGGGGTGTCTTCTCGATCGCGCTGACCATCCCGATCGCCCTGTTCATGGGCGTCTACCTGCGCACCATCCGGCCCGGCCGGGTGCTCGAGGCCACCGCGATCGGCGTCGTCCTGCTCCTGTTGGCCGTCATCGGCGGTGGGTGGATCGACGACACCGGGCTCGGCGAGGCGCTGACGCTGTCCAAGGAGTGGCTGGTCCTCGCCCTGGTGGTCTACGGGTTCGTCGCCTCGGTGCTGCCGGTGTGGCTGCTGCTCACCCCGCGCGACTACCTGTCGACGTTCATGAAGGTCGGCGTCATCGTCCTGCTCGCGATCGGGCTGCTGCTCGCCCGCCCGGTGCTGCAGGCCGACGCGGTGACCCAGTTCGCCCGCGAGGGCACCGGCCCGGTCTTCGCCGGGTCGCTGTTCCCGTTCGTGTTCATCACCATCGCCTGCGGCGCGCTGTCGGGCTTCCACGCCCTCATCTCGTCCGGGACGACGCCGAAGATGGTGGCCAAGGAGAGCCAGGTCCGCCTCATCGGCTACGGCGGCATGCTCATGGAGTCCTTCGTCGCGATCAGCGCGCTGATCGCGGCCGTGGTCATCGACCAGGGGCTGTACTTCGCGATGAACAGCCCGGCCGGCGTCACCGGGGGGACGGCGGAGACGGCGGCGGCCTACGTCAACGGCCTGGGCTTCCCGACCACGGCCCAGGACATCGCCGCGGCGTCCGCGGCGGTGCAGGAACCGAGCCTGGTCTCCCGCACCGGCGGGGCGCCCACGCTGGCCGTCGGCATCGCCAACATCCTGTCCGACGCGTTCGGAGCCGGGATGGCGGCCTTCTGGTACCACTTCGCGATCATGTTCGAGGCGCTGTTCATCCTCACCGCCGTCGACGCCGGCACCCGGGTGGGCCGGTTCATGCTGCAGGACACGATCGGCAACGTCTGGAAGAAGTTCGGCGACCTGTCCTGGCGGCCCGGCAACCTCATCGCCAGCGCGATCACCGTGGGCCTGTGGGGCTACATCCTCTACGTCGGGGTGACCGACCCCCTCGGCGGCGTCAACCAGCTCTTCCCGCTGTTCGGCATCGCCAACCAGCTGCTGGCGGCCATCGCCCTGACGCTGGTGACGGTGCTGCTGATCAAGCACGGCAAGCTGAAGTACGCGTGGGTCACCGCCGTCCCGCTGGTGTGGGACCTCGTGGTCACCATGACGGCGAGCTTCCAGAAGGTGTTCTCGTCCGACCCCGCGGTCGGGTACTTCGCGCAGCGCCAGCGCTACGCCGACGCGCAGGCGGCGGGGGAGCTGCTGGCGCCCGCCCAGGAACCCGCGCAGATGGACCAGATCATCTACAACTCGACGCTCAACGGGATCCTGCAGGCGGTGTTCGCACTCCTCACGCTGGTCGTGGTGGCCAACGCGGCGTACGTCATCGCCCGGGCCATCCGGTCCGGCGGGCTGCCGACCACCGAGGAACCGCCCGTGCCGTCGCAGCTCGTCGAGCCCTCCGGAATCTTCCCGACGGCCGAGGAGAAGCGGGCCATGGCCGAGCACGAGCGCCTGGTCGGCGCGGGCACCGGCCCGGGCGGCACCTTCTCCTCGCGGGACGAGCAGTGAGCGGCGACCTCGTCGTCCGGGCCTGGCGCGGGGTGCGGTGGTACCTGCGCGAGTTCACCGGCGAGGCGCGCTGGGACGACTACCTGCGGCACTGCGCCGAGCACGGGCACGAGCCGGTCAGCCGGCGGGTGTTCGAGCGGCGCCGCGCCGACCTCCGGGAGCGCACCCCCGTCAGCCGCTGCTGCTGAGACCGCCGGCGGCCCCGGTCCCGGCGCGGGACCGGGGCCCCCGGCGGGAGCGGCTCAGGAGCGCAGCCCCGGGAACTGGTCGTCGCGCCACTCGCCGGGGCGGGGGCCCTCGACGGCGGCGAGCTCCTGCTCGCGACCGCGCAGCTCGACCCGGCGGATCTTCCCGGAGATGGTCTTGGGCAGCTCGGCGAACTCGATGCGGCGCACCCGCTGGAAGGGCGCGAGGTGCTCGCGGGCGTACCGCAGGATCGCCTGCGCCGTCTCCGCGGTCGGCTCGTGCCCGGGGGCCAGCGCCACGTAGGCCTTCGGCACGGCCAGGCGCACCGCGTCCGGCGCGGGGACGACGGCGGCCTCGGCCACCGCGGGATGCTCGATGAGCACCGACTCGAGCTCGAACGGGCTGATCTTGTAGTCGCTGGCCTTGAACACGTCGTCGGTGCGGCCCACGTAGGTGATGTAGCCGTCGGCGTCCCGGCCGGCGATGTCCCCGGTGTGGTAGTAGCCGCCGGCCATCGCGCCCGCGTTGCGGTCGGGGTCGCCCTGGTAGCCGGTCATCAGCGGGAGCGGGGAGGCCGAGAGGTCCAGGCAGATCTCGCCCTCGCCGGGGCCCTCCACGGCGCGGCCGGTGAGCGGGTCGACCAGCGCCACCGGCACGCCGGGCAGCGGCCGGCCCATCGAGCCGGGCTTGACCACCGACTCGGGGGTGTTGCCGATCTGGGCGGTGGTCTCGGTCTGGCCGTAGCCGTCGCGGATGGTCAGGCCCCACGCCCGGCGGACCTGCTCGATGACCTCGGGGTTCAGCGGCTCCCCGGCGCCGATCACCTCGCGCAGCGCGCCGGGCCCGCCGGAGAGGTCGGCGTTGATGAGCATCCGCCACACCGTGGGCGGCGCGCAGAACGACGTCACCCCGTGCTCGCGGATGCGGTCGAGCAGGACGGCGGGGTCCAGCCGCTTGTAGTCGTGCAGGAAGACCGTCGCCTCGGCGATCCAGGGGGCGAAGAAGCAGGACCAGGCGTGCTTGGCCCAGCCGGGGGAGGAGACGTTGAGGTGGACGTCGCCGGGGCGCAGGCCCAGCCAGTGCATCGTGCTCAGGTGCCCGACCGGGTAGGAGACCTGGGTGTGCTCGACCAGCTTGGGCCGGGAGGTGGTGCCCGAGGTGAAGTACAGCAGCAGCGGGTCGCCCGGCGCGGTGCCCGGGTGCGGAGCCGGGGCGGCCTCGAGCCCCTCGGCCTCGTGCAGGTCGGCCCACCCGTCGGCGGGACCCACGCTGATCCGCGTGTAGTCGCCCGGGACGGCGTCGAACTTCGCGGTGTCGGCGGGGGTGCAGACGACGTGCCGGGCGCCGCCGCGCTCGACCCGGTCGGTGAGGTCGGCCGGCCCGAGCGCGGTGGTGGTCGGCATGATGACCGCGCCGAGCTTCATGATCGCCAGCATCGACTCCCACAGCTCGACCTGGTTGCCCAGCATGAGCAGCACCCGGTCGCCGCGGCGCACGCCGCGCTCGGCCAGCCACGCGGCGACCCGGTCGGAGCGGCGGGCCATCTCGTCGAAGGTCCGCGTCGTGGTGGCGCCGTCGTCCCCGGCGATGACCAGCGCGGGCCGGCCGTTGCCGCGGGCGACCGCGTCGAACCAGTCCACCGCCCAGTTGAACCGGTCCCCGAGGTCGGGCCAGCGGAACTCGGCGACCGCTCGCTCGTGCTGTCCCCGGAGGTCGAGCAGCTGGTCCCGGGCGGCGCGGTAGGCGTCGGTGGCGGTCATGGTCGGGCAGTCTCCTCCCCATCGGCGGGCAGCGGCACCCGGCCGGACACCGCCCGGACGGCGGTGGCGAGCAGCACCGCCAGGCCCAGCAGCAGCGAGGCGCCGACCAGCCACAGGCCCGCCAAGGGCATGCCCGCCCCGCCGCCGTGCACGTGCCCGGCCGGGGGCGCGTGCACGGCGAGCATGCCGAGGTCCAGGGCGACGGTCGTGCCCCACACCCCGGCGGACGGCGACCGCCACAGGTGCCAGGCGCAGGGCAGGCAGGCCAGCCCCAGCCCCGCCGTGGCGAGCGCGGTCAGCGACGCCGCGCTCACCCCGGCCAGGTGCACGACGGCCGAGCCGAGGGCGAGCAGCGCCGCTCCCCGCCCGGCCAGGACGACGGCGACGGCGAGGGTCCCGTTCACCCCGTTGATCATGGGGCTGTTGCCGCCGGTCCGGGCGGACACGCCGCGGCGTCCGGCAACAACCCCATGATCACGGCAGGGGGACGCCGTCACGACTCGTGCGCGCAGTGGGCCGACGTCGTCCTCGGCGTGCCCAGCGCCGGGTTGCGGTCGAAGAAGCCGACCGGCTTGAGGGTGAAGCCGGCGTAGTCGGTCGGCATGACCGGCCAGTCCTCCGGGCGCGGGAAGTGGGTCAGCCCGAAGGTGTGCCACAGGACGACGTCCTGCCCCTCCAGCGGCCGGTCGGCCCGCACGAACGCCGGCAGCCCCGCCGAGCCGGGGTGCTGGTTGACGAAGTCGCCGGCCGCGTAGCGCTCGGCCGGGTCGTACTGCGTCACCCACAGGCTCTTGGTGCCGAAGGTGGCGCGCTGGTGGATGGAGGAGGACTCGTCGGCCAGCATGAGCGGGAGGTTCTCCGGGTGCAGCGCGTAGCCCACCGGCTGGCCCAGCCGGTTGGTCCGCTCCGGGTTGACCACGTGCCAGACCCGGCCCACCGTCCCGTCGGTCACCCGGGCCGCCTCCGACTCCCGAGTGATCGGCGTGGACCGGCGGGTGAAGGCGTTGCCGTAGGGGTTGGCGTCGCTGACCGGCTGCCGGACGGCGTCCACCTCGTGCACGGTGTTGGTCAGCCCGTCGACGGCCATGTCCAGCCGGGCGGAGAACAGGTGCTGGTGGAACGGCGCACCCAGACCGGGCGCGACCTCCGTGGCGTACGGGTGCTCGTCGCCCCGGTAGGACGACGTGAACACGATGCCGGTGGCCTTGGACTCCAGCTGGATCGTGCCGTCGAGGTAGAGGTACCAGTAGAAGCCGTAGTCGTAGTTGCCGATCGTGGTGAAGAAGCTGATCACCAGGCGGCGGGAGCGCCGGGTCTCGGCCATCCCGTTGAACAGGTCGGTGTGCTTCCAGCCCACGCCGTAGTCCTCCTCGTGGAGGCAGATGGCGTTGCGCAGCACCCGCGGGGCGCCGTCCTCGTCGGCGATGGTGGCGTCGAAGTAGTGGATCTCGCCGAGGCAGTCGCAGCCGAGCTCGAGGGCGTTGGTGTACCGGGCGAACAGGTACTCGCCGGTGTCGAAGTAGTTCTGCCAGAACCGCACGGGCGACGGGTCGGCGTAGGGCACCACCATCTCCGAGATCGACGCCCGGTAGACCACCGACCGGCCGTCGACCGAGACCTGGTGCAGGGTGAGCCCCTCGCGGACGTCGAACCCGACCCGCACCTCCCAGCCGGCCCACCGCACGACGTCGTCCTCGACGGTGAAGCTCGGGCCCTCGGGCTGGGTGATCTCGATCGGCTTGAGGTCGCGCGCGGGGGAGCGGTGCGCCTCGCCGTCCCAGTCGCCGCGCTCGGCCGGCACCGGCAGGTCGTAGTGGTCGTGCACCGCGGTGGTCACCCCACGGGTGATGTCGACGTAGGCCACCACGCCGTCCACCGGGTGCGCCCACGGCAGGTCGTGCTCGTCGGCCTGGTGGAAGCCCAGGACGCGGACCACGCGGTGGCCGAACTCCTCGGGGAAGTACGACCCGGCCGACAGCGGCACGGCCCGCACGTTGGCCACGTCGAGCCCGCGCTTGGCCATGGCGGCGATCCACCTCTCGTCGGCGGCCAGGATCGGCTCGATCGCCTCGAACTCGGCGTCGAGGATCGGCACCTGCCCGTCGGCGACGCCGTCGATCTCGACGTCGGAGACGATCGACCGGCCGGTCACCGAGACGGTGAGGTCGCGGCCCCGGCCGGTGGCCCGGTCCAGCAGCAGGACGCGCAGCCGGCGCTCGACCGGCTGCCCGGGCTGCCACGCGAGGACCTCGCGCTTGTGCGGCTCGTCGAGGCCGACGTAGACGAACTTCGTGTTCTCGCCGAGCAGGCCGGCCGCCTCGACGACCTCCCGGGCGGCGGTGATCTCCTCGGCGGTCATCCGGGACAGCGGGTGGGTGGTGCTCGTGGTGGGGGCGGTGAGGGTCACGGCGTCTCCAAGGTGGGTGCGGACGACGGTCAGATCTGCGGGGCGGAGTCGGCGGGGGAGGCGGTGGTCAGGTCGCGGGCCGCCTGCGGGCGGGCCTTGGCCAGGGCCCAGCCCGCGGCCAGCGCGACGGCGAGCAGGACGCCGGCGCCGACGCCCAGGACGGTGGAGCCGCCCATGAGCAGCGGCAGGTTGTCGACGAGCAGGACGAGGATCGCGGCGAGCCCGAGCAGGCCGAGGACGGGCGCGACCAGCGTCTGCCACGGACGGCGGTCCACGCCGGTGCGGCGGAAGAACACGATGACCGCCAGGCAGGCCAGCAGCATGAGGACGACGATCCCGACGCTGGCGATGCCGGCCAGCCAGGTGAAGACCTCGAGGACCGGGTCCAGGCCGGCGATCACGCAGACGGCCATGACGAGCGCACCCACGCCCGAGGTCACCAGGGAGGCGACGTGCGGCGAGGCGTGGCGGGCGTGGCTGCGGCCGCAGGTGCCCGGCAGCACGCCGGTGTTGCCGAGGGAGAAGACGTAGCGGGCCAGCACGTTGTGGAACGCCAGGATCGCCGCGAACAGGCTGGTCACGAAGAGCACCTGCATGACGTCGGCGGCCGCCGGCCCGACGAACTGCTCGGCGGTCGCGACCACGATGCCGCCCGGGTCCGCGGCGGACTCCTCGACGATGCGGCTGTCGCCCCATGCGCTCACGATGGCCCATGCGGAGACGGTGTAGAAGACCGCGATGATGGCCAGTGCGGCGTAGGTGGCCCGCGGGACGGTCCGGTCGGGGTCGCGGGCCTCGTCGCGGAAGATCGCGGTCGCCTCGAAGCCGATGAACCCGGCGATGGCGAACATCAGCCCGATGCCGGGGGCGCCGGAGAGGACGTCGGCCGGGGTCAGCAGCGCGGTCGACAGGCCCTCGGGGCCGCCGCCCTGGCCGACGACGGCGGCGTCCAGGACCAGGACGATGCCCACCTCGGCGACCAGCAGGACGCCGAGCACCTTGCTGGACAGCTCGATGTGCCGGTACCCCAGCACCCCGGTGATCACGAGGACCACGGCGGTCCACAGCCACCACGGCAGGTCCGGCCCGCCGTAGCCGGTGACCAGGTCGTCGAGCAGGAACCCGATGTAGCCGTAGACGGCGCCCTGCACGGTGACGTAGCTGATGAGCGCGACCAGGGCGCTGCCGAGGCCCGCGCCGCGGCCGAGGCCGGTCCCGATGTAGGAGTAGAAGGCGCCGGCGTTCGGCACGTGCCTGGTCATCGCGGTGAACCCGACGGCGAAGAACAGCAGGACGACGGCGGCGACCACGTACATCGCCGGGTAGCCCGGGCCGTTCCCCGCCGCGATGCCGATGGGCACCGAGCCGGCGATCACCGTCAGCGGTGCGGCCGCGGCCACGACCATGAACACGATCGCGGCCGGGCCGAGGCGTCCCCGCAGCCGGTGGTCGGCGGCGGTCGGGCGCGCGGTGCCCGCGGCGGTGGGTGGCGGGTCGGAGACGGTGGCCATGCGGACCTCCGGGGTCGGGGACGACCCGCACACTGTGGCGTCGAACCCGACCTGCGCGGTCACACGCCCGTAACTTCACGGAAACGTCCGTGTAACCCCGAACGAGACGGCGGTCACACTTTTCTCATTCGAGAACGACCCCGCGGGCACGCCGCGTGGCTACGCTCGCCCACCGTCGACCGGAGTGCAGGGAGCGGGGGTTCCTCGCTCCCTGCACTCCGGTGCGGGAACCGGACGGAGGGCCATGGCGGAGCGCACCGGGGCGCGGCGGCCCGCCGCCGCCCGGTTGCCCCTCTCCTCGCCGGTCGCCGGGCTGCGCCGTCGGCGGTTGAGCTTCCTCGAGGTCCTGGCCCAGTCGGTCTCCGCGCTCGCACCGTCGGCGGCCATGGTCGTCGTCCCCTCGATCGTGCTGGTCGAGTCGGGGGCCGCGACGCTGCCGGCCTTCGTCGCCGCGACCGCCCTGGTCCTGCTGGTCGGCTGGTGCCTGGGCCAGTTCGGCCGGCGGATGGCCGCCGTGGGCGGGACGTACAGCTACACGGCCAAGGGTCTCGGGCCGGTCGGCGCGCTGGCCGGGGGCTGGGCCTCCCTGGTCGCCTACGCCGCCGTCGCGATGTCGGCGCTGGTGGGGGCGGCGATCTACCTCGCCGGCGTCGTGGGGCTGCGGCCCACGCCCCTGGTGGTGGCCGGCCTCGGCGCGGGCGTCGGGGCCCTGGCCACGCTGTTCACCGTCCGTGGCGTCCAGCTGTCGGCCCGGGTCGCGCTGGCCCTCGAGGTGCTCTCCATCGGGGTGGTGCTCGCCGTGCTCGCCGTGCTCCTGGTCGCGGACCGCGGCGACCCGGGCAGCGCGGCCGCGGTCGTGGACGCGCCGGTGCAGTGGGACGGCGTCGCGGTGGGCGTCGTCCTGGGCGTGACCGCGTTCATGGGGTTCGAGAGCGCGGCCACCCTCGGCGTGGAGGCCCGCCGTCCGCTGGTCGCCGTCCCCCGGGCGGTGCTGTGGACCCCCGCGGTCGCCGGCGTGCTGTTCGTCGTCGCGGCCGCCGCGCAGGTCGTGCTCCTGCGGGCCGCGCCGCTCGAGGTGCTCACCAGCCCCGTGCCGGTGGCCGAACTCGCCGAGGGGCAGGGCCTGGGCCCGCTGCGGCGGGTGCTGGACCTGGGCATCGCCGCGTCCTTCTTCGCCTGCGTCACCGGGTCGACCAACGCCCTGGGCCGGGTGCTGTTCTCGATGGGCCGGGAGGGCGTGCTGCCGCGGGCGCTGGGCCGCACCCACCCCCGCCACGAGACCCCGCACGTGGCGCTGGCCGTCGTCCTGCCGGCGGTGGTCGGCGTGCCTGTGGTCGCGCTGGCCGTCGGGGGCGGGCCGCGGGCGGTCCTCGCCGCCTCGCTGACCGTGTCCGCGTTCGGGTACGTCGTCGCCTACGTGCTCGCCTGCCTTGCCGTGCCTGCCTTCCTCCGCCGGATCGGCGAGCTGACGCCGGCCGCCGCGGTGGGCGGGCTGTGCGCCGGGGGAGTCGGCCTGGTCGCGCTGCTGGCCGCGATGGCGGGCGCCTTCTCGTCGGGCGGCCGGACCGTGGTCGTCGTCTTCCTGGCGGCCATGCTCCCGGGCCTGGCCTGGGCGGCGTGGCTGCGCGGGCGGCACCCGGAGCGGTTGACGGCCGTCGGGGTCTACGACCAGGCCACCGCGAGCAGCGTGCTGCCGGGCAGCGTCGGGTCGGCCCGATGACCCCCGCCGTCGACCGCGGCCTCACCGGACGCCAGCCCAAGGCCGTGCAGAGCGCGCTGGCCATCCTCGAGGCGGTGGCGCGGGCGGGCGCCGGGGTCACCGCCAAGGAGGTGGCCGAGGACGTCGGCCTCCCGCCGGCCACCGCCTACCGGCTGCTCAACCTGCTGGTGGGGGAGGAGTACCTGGTCCGGCTGCCCGACCTGCACGGGTTCGCGCTGGGCCGCAAGGTCGCGGGTCTGGCCGGCGGCGCCACCCCGCCACAGCTGCCCACGGCCGCGCGGGACGTCGTCGGCGAGCTGCGCCGGCAGGTGCGCTTCGGCGTGCACCTGGTCCTCTACGTCGGGCCGGTGCTGCGCTGCGCGGACGTCGACCCCGACCACCCGCTGCGCTCGACCGAGGAGGTGGAGCGGCACCTGCACGCCACCGCCGTCGGCAAGCTGCTGCTCGCCGAGCAGCCCGACTGGCGCGACGTCGTCCACCCCCGGCGGCTGCTGGCGCTCACCCCGCGCACCGTCACCCGACAGGCCGAGCTGGAGGCCGAGCTGCGCGGGATCGCCGAGCGGGGGACGGCGGCGCAGGCCGGCCAGTTGCACGAGGGCGTCTCCTGCGCGGCGGTGCCGGTGCGGGCGCCGTCCGGTGTGCTCGTGGGGGCTATCGCGGTGACCGGCGCCGGTGAGGACGAGGCGGTGGCCGCCGGCCGCGCCGCGTTCGCCGTCCCGTACGCCGACCGGCTGGGCCCGTTGCTCGGCTGAGCTCCCGCAACCGGGCGCCCGCCGCTGAGCCGCACGCCCGACGCGGGCGACCCCGGGTGCACCGCGGCCCCCGACCTCGGCTGAGGTCGGGGGCCGCAGGTCCCGCGGGGTGGATCAGATGTCGTAGTACATCGCGAACTCGTGCGGGTGCGGGCGCAGGCGGATCGGGTCGATCTCGTGCTCCCGCTTGTACTCGACCCACGTCTCGATCAGGTCGGGGGTGAACACCCCACCGTCGATCAGGTACTCGTGGTCGGACTCGAGGCTGTCGAGGACGGCGTCCAGCGAGGCCGGGACCTTCTCGATGCCCAGGGCCTCCTCGGGCGGCAGCTCGTAGAGGTCCTTGTCGACCGGCGCCGGCGGCTCGATCTTGTTCTTGATGCCGTCGAGGCCGGCCATGAGCATCGCCGAGAAGGCGAGGTAGGGGTTGGCCGACGGGTCGGGCACGCGGAACTCGATGCGCTTGGCCTTCGGGCTGTCACCGGAGATCGGGATGCGGCAGCAGGCCGAACGGTTGCGCGCCGAGTAGACGAGGTTGATCGGGGCCTCGTAGCCGGGCACCAGGCGGTGGTAGCTGTTGACCGTCGGGTTGGTGAAGGCCAGCAGCGACGGGGCGTGGGCCAGCAGGCCGCCGATGTAGTGGCGGGCGGTGTCGGACAGCCCCGCGTAACCGGTCTCGGCGTGGAAGAGCGGCTCGCCGTCCTTCCAGAGGCTCTGGTGGCAGTGCATGCCCGAGCCGTTGTCGCCGAACAGCGGCTTGGGCATGAAGGTCGCGGTCTTGCCGGCCTGCCAGGCGGTGTTCTTGATGATGTACTTGAACAGCATCAGGCTGTCGGCCGCGCGCAGCAGCGTGTCGAACTTGTAGTTGATCTCGGCCTGGCCGCCGGTGCCCACCTCGTGGTGGCCCCGCTCGAGCTCGAGGCCCGCCTGGGTCAGGTTGAGCATCATCTCGGCGCGCAGGTCGCTGTAGTGGTCGTAGGGCTCGACCGGGAAGTAGCCGCCCTTGGCGCGGGTCTTGTAGCCCAGGTTGGGGCCGCCGTTCTCGCCGGTCAGCGCGCCGGAGTTCCAGGACCCCTCGACCGAGTCGATGTGGTAGTAGCCCTCGTTGATGCCGGTGGAGTGCCGGATCGAGTCGAAGATGTAGAACTCCGCCTCGGGGCCGAAGTACGCGGTGTCGGCGATGCCGCTGCTGGCCAGGTACGCCTCGGCCTTCTTCGCCACGTTGCGCGGGTCGCGGCTGTAGGCCTCCCGCGTGATCGGGTCGTGGATGAAGAAGTTGACGTTGAGCGTCTTGTGCTTGCGGAACGGGTCCACGAAGGCGCTGTTGGCGTCGGGCAGCAGCAGCATGTCCGACTCGTTGATGGCCTGGAAGCCGCGGATCGAGGAACCGTCGAAGCCGAGCCCCTCGGAGAAGGTGTCCTCGCCGAAGGTCGACGCCGGGATGGTGAAGTGCTGCATGACGCCGGGCAGGTCGCAGAAACGGACGTCGACGAACTCGACGTCGTTGTCGCGGATGTAGGCGGCGACCTCGTCGGGACTGGTGAACATCGATCCTCCGGGATTGGGCGGATTGCTGAACCGCAAGCTACGAGCCGGGAGTTGCCCGGCAGTGTCTCCGGTGTTTCAGACCGGTAACAACGCCCCTGGGCGTGTCGCGGGAGCGCCTGACCGGTGTCGGAGAGGGGTGCGGCGGGCGGGTCCTACGCTGGCGGTCATGGTCAGGGACGCACGACAACCCTCTCAGGAGCGTCCCCGGGGCGCCGCGCTGGGGCTGCCCGCCGAGGGCCCCGGTTCGCTGGCGACCTTCACCAGCCGGGCCGGCGCGTTCGTCGTCGACGCGATCGCCGCCGCCCTGGTCGCCGGGCTGTTCACCGCGCCGGACCTGCCCGGCAACTGGAGCCTGCTGTCCTTCGGCCTGGTCACGGTGATCACCCTGGTGCTGTTCGGGCAGACGCCGGGGATGCGGCTGCTCGGGCTCCGGCTGGCCCACCCGCGCCCTGGGGCGAGGCTCGCGCTGTGGCGGGCCGTCGTCCGGACGGCGCTGCTCGTGCTGCTGCTGCCCGCCCTGGTGGTCGACGCCGACGGCCGCGGCCTGCACGACCGGCTCACCGACACCGCCGTCGTCCGCACCTGACGTTCCCGGAATGCAGCGGGCCCCCGTGCCGGTCGGCACGGGGGCTCGCTGCGTCTCCGGGCTACCTCCGGCGGACCTGCCGCTGGCTCACCGACATCTGCCGGCCACCGGGCAGCGGGCCGCCGGGGACCGGCATGCGCCCACCGCCGAGGGCCGCCAGCCGCTTGCGGAGTGCGTTGAGCTGGCCGCCGTCGAGGTTGCGGGGCAGCTTCATGACGTGCGCGCTGAGCTTGCGCAGGGGGACCTGCCCCTCCTGGTCGCCCACGAGGACGTCGTAGATGGGGGCGTCGCCCGCGACCCGCGCGATCTTCTTCTTCTCCTGCGCCAGCAGCGGGCGCACGCGGGAGGCAGCGCCCTCGCCGACCAGGATCACGCCGGGGCGGCCGAGCACCCGGTGGACGGCGTCGAGCTGGGTGGTGCCGGCGACGCCCGCGCTGACCTGCCAGTCGCCGCGCATGCCCTCCAGCACCCAGGCCGCCGCACCGGGCTGGCCCTCCACCTGCCGGTAGGCCGAGCCCTGGGCGCGCCGGCCGAAGACGATCAGCGCGGTCAGCGCGCCGAGGATGAGCGCCAGCGGGATGAAGAGGAACGGGGAGCCGAACAGGATGCCGATCAGCTCGACCACCGCGGCGACCGCCACGAAGGCGATCAGCATCACCCAGGGCAGCTTGGGGTCGTTCTTGCGGGTCAGCGAGTAGGCCTGCTTGATCATGCGGGCCTGGTTGCCGACCTTCTTGAGCCGGCCGACCTTCGGCTGCCCGTCCTTGCCGAGCTTCGGGGCCTTCCCGCCCGACGCCGACGCACCGGAGGCGCTCGCCCCCCGGTCGCGTCCGGAGGGACCCCGCCCGGCCTTGCCGGTGGGTGCGGGGGAGTCGGTGGACCTGCTGCGCGCCATGCCCTAGAGGATAGGGGCGTGCCGGGCCGGTCCCGGTGGACCGGCCCGGGCGACTCCCTCAGACGGTGCGGGTGAGACCGCGCGCCTCGACGGCCTGCTGGTAGAGCCGGCCGGCCCGGTAGGAGCTGCGGACCAGCGGACCGGCGAGCACCCCCGGGAAGCCGATCTCCTCGGCGGTCTTCTGGAACTCGACGAACTCGTCGGGCTTGACCCAGCGGATGACCGGGTGGTGCCGGGGCGAGGGGCGCAGGTACTGCGTGATGGTCAGCAGGTCGCAGCCGGCCTCGTGCAGGGCGTGCATCGTCTCGACGACCTCGTGCGGCTCCTCGCCCATGCCCAGGATCAGGTTGGACTTGGTGACCAGCCCGGCCTCGCGGGCGGCGGTGATGACCGACAGCGAGCGCTCGAAGCGGAAGCCGGGCCGGATCCGCTTGAAGATGCGCGGCACGGTCTCGACGTTGTGCGCGAGCACCTCGGGGCGGGCGGAGAACACCTCGGCCAGCTGGCCGGGGTCGGCGTTGAAGTCGGGGATGAGCAGCTCGACACCGCACCCGGGGACGGCGGCGTGGATCTGTCGCACGGTCTCGGCGTAGAGCCAGGCGCCGCCGTCGGGCAGGTCGTCGCGGGCGACGCCGGTCACCGTCGCGTACTTCAGCTGCATGGTGGCGACGCTCTCGGCCACCCGGCGCGGCTCGTCGGCGTCGAACTCGGCCGGCTTGCCGGTGTCGATCTGGCAGAAGTCGCACCGCCGGGTGCACTGGTCCCCGCCGATGAGGAAGGTGGCCTCGCGGTCCTCCCAGCACTCGTAGATGTTGGGGCAGCCGGCCTCTTCGCAGACGGTGTGCAGGCCCTCGCGGCGGACCAGCGACTTCAGCTCGGTGTACTCGGGGCCGGTCTTCAGCCGGGTCTTGATCCACTCGGGCTTGCGCTCGATCGGCACCTGGCTGTTGCGGACCTCCAGCCGCAGCAGCTTGCGGCCGGAGGGGGCGATCGGGGAGTCCGAGGAGGGGGTCGGGGCCACCGTCTCACTCATGATCGGCCACGGTACTCCGGACGCGGGCCGCCCCCGTCGCCGGAGCGACGGGGGCGGTGCGATCGGTGACGGGGTCAGGGCTGCTGGTCGCGCGGGCCCGCGGTCGGGCCCTGGCCCTGGGCGCCGCCGCCGGAGGTGTAGGGCTCCGGCGTGGTCTCCTCGGGCGGGGTCGGCAGGTCCGGGCCGTCGCCCTTGACGAGCTGGGCGTCGCGCATGCCCAGGTCGGACTCCTCGGGGGAGGCGTCGCCCGGCGCGCCCTGGGCGTCGGACACGGTCTTGCCGGAGTTGCTCGGTGAACTGGGCACGGGGTCCTCTCGGTAGCTGGGCACCGGACCGTCGCCGGTCGGCGCAGGGATCCACAGGTCGTCGTTCTTCTGGCGCCGCAGGACCGCGAAGGCCACCCCGCCGATCGCGAGCACGGCGAGCAGCCACGGCCAGCGGCGCGGAGCGGGCTCCAGGCCGACCGTCCGCTTGGCCTTCGTCGTCGACCTGGCCGCCTTCTTCTCCAGGGCGCGCCGCCTCTTGGCCGCCTGCTTCTTCGCCTTCGCCGTGCTGGCGGTGAGCTCCTCCCGTCGGGCGTCGAGCTGCTCGAGGGCGTTGTGCAGGCCGGCGGCGATGGACTCACGGGTGTGCTCCAGCGCCGGGGTGACCGACTCGCGGGCGGCCAGCACCTTCGGGGCGGCGTAGGCCAGCGCGGCCGCCTGGGCGGCGGTCAGCCGGGGGACGACGTCCTTCTCGAGCGTCTTCTGCGCGGCCTCGCGGGCCGCCTCCACCCGCGGGCCGAGGTCCGCCGCGGCCTTGGCCGCGGCCGCCTGCGCGGCGGCCACCGCGGAGGTCACGTGGGGGACGGCGGCCTCGTAGCGGGGCGTCAGAGCGTCACGCGCGGCCTCGACGCGGGGCGCGATGGCCTCGCGGGCGTTGAGCACGGCCGGTGCGGCGGCGGCCACGGCGGCGGCCACCTTGGGTGCGACGGCGAGCTTCGCGGCGTCCAGGGCCGGACCGGTCGCCTCCCGGGCGGCCTCGACGCGCGGTGCGAGCTGCTCCGCCGCCGCCCGGCCCGCCTCCGCCACCGCCGTCCCGATGTGGCTGAAGCCCTCCTGGAGCTCCTCGCCGATGATCTGGCCGTGCGTCTTCTTGCGGAACACGAGATGCACCTCCGGGTTGATCGTCTCGGCGGCCATCCTGCCCGCTCACCGCTCCGGGCACACCCCGGAGCGATCTCCGGGCGGCGGCCCGGGAGTGGCGCGGATAGCGTCGCCGGGTGCAGTTGCGCATCTTCACCGAGCCCCAGCAGGGGGCCACCTACGACGACCTGCTGGCCGTCGCCCGGCGGACCGAGGAGACCGGCTTCGACGCCTTCTTCCGCTCCGACCACTACCTGACGATGGGCGGGGACGGCCTGCCCGGCCCCACAGACGCCTGGGTGACCCTCGCCGGGCTGGCCCGGGAGACCAGCCGCATCCGGCTGGGCACGCTGATGTCGGCGGCGACCTTCCGCCTCCCCGGGCCCCTGGCCATCGCCGTGGCGCAGGTCGACCAGATGAGCGGCGGCCGGGTGGAGCTGGGCATCGGCGCCGGGTGGTACGAGGCCGAGCACCGCGCGTACGGCATCCCGTTCCCGGAGCTGGGGGAGCGGTTCGACCGGTACGAGGAGCAGCTCGCCGTCATCGCCGGGCTGTGGGGGACGCCGGTGGGGCAGACCTTCGACTTCGCCGGGCAGCACTACCAGGTCAGCGACTCGCCGGCGCTGCCCAAGCCGGTGCAGGAAGGCGGCGTCCCGATCCTGGTCGGCGGGCGGGGCAGGCGGCGCACGCCACGGCTGGCGGCCCGGTACGCCGCGGAGTTCAACGTGCCGTTCGCGTCGGTGGAGGAGAACGCCCAGCTGTTCACCGGGGTCCGCGAGGCCTGCGAGGAGGCCGGGCGGGACCCCGCCTCCGTGGTCTTCAGCTCGGCGCTGGTCCTGTGCGTCGGCCGCGACGAGGCCGAGCTGGCCCGTCGCGCGGCCGCCATCGGCCGTGGGGTGGAGGAGCTGCGCGCGCAGGGCGCGGCCGGCACCCCGGCCGAGGTCGTCGACGTCCTGGGGCGCTACGCCGAGGCCGACGCGAGCCGGTGCTACCTGCAGGTCCTCGACCTCGCCGACCTCGACCACCTGGACCTGGTGGCCGCGGAGGTGGCGCCGCAGCTGCGCTGACAGGTCAGCGGCTCCGGGGCTCGACCTCAGGTCGAGGTCGAGCCGGGAGGCTCGAGGAGAACGACCTGAGCTTCGCCTACTGGGAGTACCACGGCAGCCAGATGGGGATCCACCTGAGCCCGGAGGGGCCGCCCGGTGAGCTCAACACCGCGCTGCGGGACGTGCTGGAGCGCGAGCTGGCCTGACCGGGCCGGCCCGCATCAGCCGGCGACGGTCGCGTCCCGGAGCGGGGTGGGGTGCCGGTCCAGCCACCGCAGGAAGTCGGCGACGGGCATGGGCCGGGCCACCGCGTAGCCCTGGGCGACGTCGCAGCCCAGGTCCCGCAGCACGGCGCCGGTCGGCTCGTCCTCGACCCCCTCGGCCACCAGCCGCAGGCCCAGGTCGTGGGCCAGCGCGACGGTGTGCCGGACGATCGCGGCCGCCCGAGGGTCCCGGTCGCAGTCCACCGTGAGGCTGCGGTCGAGCTCGAGCTCGTCGGCGGGCAGGTGCCGCAGGTAGGCCAGCGAGCTGTAGCCGGTGCCGTAGTGGTCGATCGACGTCCGCGCGCCGAGCCGGCGCAGCTCGCCGAGCACCAGGCGGCCCCGCTCCGGGTCGGCCATGAGGGTGTCCTCGACCAGTTCCAGGGTCAGGGCGGCGGCGGGCAGGCCGTGGCGGGCGAGCGCCGCCTCGACCTTCCAGGGCAGGTCCAGGTCGCTGACGTTGGCCGCGGAGAGGTTCACCGAGACCGGCACGCCGTGCTCCGGCCACCAGCGGGCCGCGGCGGCCAGGGCGAGGTCGAGCACGCGGTCGGTGAGCGGGCGCAGCAGCCCCGCCTGCTCGGCTGCGGGCAGCAGGTCGGCGGGGTTGAGCAGGCCGCGGCGCGGATGACGCCAGCGGACCAGTGCCTCGGCGCCGATCACGCGGCCGTCGACGAGGTCGACCTGCGGCTGGAGGTGGACCTCCAGCTCGCCGGTCTCCAGCGCGGTGCGCAGGTCCTCCATCGTGCGCAGCCGGTCGCTGCCCCCGCCGTCGGGGTCGGGGACGTGGACACGCACCCCGGTCCGCGACGACTTGGCGGCGTACATGGCGACGTCCGCGCAGCGCAGCAGCTCCTCGACCGTGCCGGCCGGCCGGGGTGCCGTGGCGACGCCGATGCTGACCCCGGCGTGCAGGCGGATGCCCTCGACGGTGAACGGCTGCAGCAGCAGCTCCCGCAGCCGGACCGCGGTCCGCTGCGCCCGCTCCTCGTCGGTGCCCGACAGCAGGACGGCGAACTCGTCCCCGCCCAGGCGGGTCAGGACGTCGTCCGGGCGGAGCCCGCCGCGCAGCCGAGGGCCCACGAGCAGCCCACCCGGGTGCCGCCGCCGGCGACGACCACGGCGGGCGTCCGCGCCCGGGCGGCGGCGACCGCACCGAGGGCCACCCCGGTGAGCCAGGTGAGGTCCAGCGGCCCGCCGGGGACGTACCGGTCCTCGGCGCTCAGGTGCAGCAGGACGACGTCCCCGGCGAACGTGCAGACCATCGCCGCGGTGACGGTGACCAGCGTCCGGTCGAGGCGGACGCCGAGGATGGAGCCGACCGCCACCAGCAGCGCGGCCAGGAGGACGTCGGCCGCCGGCCAGACCAGCTGGAGGAGGGGCACGTCCCCTCCGGTCCGCTGCACGAGCGGCCCCACCAGGTAGGCGACGCCGACCGCCGTCGTGCCGAGGGCGCCGATGACCCCGTCCAGCCACGTGCCGGGGTGGAACCGCCGCACGCGCGGGCGGATGAGGCCCACCAGCGTGACGTACAGGCCGAGGTAGGCGACGAACGCGCAGACGTCGGCGAGCGCGGCGGTCCCGGTCGAGCGCAGCACGTTCGCGACCGCGCTGAGCACCAGCGATCCCGCGAGGGCGCCCCAGACGGCGCGCTCGGCGGGCACCCGCCGCGACGCCTGCCAGCAGGTCAGGGCCGCCGGCAGGTAGGCGGAGTTGTAGAGGACCACGTCGTAGACGACGTCCGCGAGGGCACCGCCGGTCGCCCGCCCATGCCGGTGGCGAACAGCGCGATGCAGCCGGCCACCGCCAGGAGGGAGGGTGCCGGCGACGCCGGGCGGGAGGGGGACTGCACGGGCCGGTCATCGGCCGTCGGGCCGGTCGGCTGCAGACGGCGCGGACCGCCCCTGCCCGAAGGGATGCGGCGCACCCCGCCGTCCGGCCCGTGCACGGCTCCGGCCCTGCGCGGACGCGCGGTAGGATCGGAGTCGTGACCGGCCGGCTCCTCCTTCTCCGGCCGTGCTGACCTGACCGTCTCGAGTCAGCACGGCGACCCCTCCTGTGTGAGGGGTTTTTTCATGTCCGCCGCCGGTACGAGCCCCCAGGAGCACGAACGATGAGCCAGACGGCCAGCCAGCCTGCGACCGACCCCGCCGGCGAGGGCGTCCCGCCGCACCGGTACACCCCGGCGCTGGCGCAGCAGATCGAGCTCGCCTGGCAGGACCGCTGGGAGGCCGAGGGGACGTTCCACACCCCGAACCCGACCGGCCGGCTCTCCGCGGGCTTCGAGCGGGTCGCCGACCGGCCCAAGTACTTCGTGATGGACATGTTCCCGTACCCCTCCGGTGCCGGCCTGCACGTCGGCCACCCCCTGGGCTACCTGGGCACCGACGTCACCAGCCGGTTCCGGCGCATGGACGGCGACAACGTGCTGCACCCGATGGGCTACGACGCCTTCGGCCTGCCCGCCGAGCAGTACGCCGTCCAGACCGGGCAGCACCCGCGGATCACCACCGAGGCCAACATCGCCGCGATCAAGGCGCAGCTGCGCCGGCTGGGCGTCGACCACGACGACCGCCGCAGCTTCGCCACGATCGACCCGGGCTACTACAAGTGGACCCAGTGGATCTTCCTGCAGATCTTCGGGTCGTGGTTCGACGAGTCGGCCGGGAAGGCGCGGCGGATCGAGGAGCTCGTCGCCGAGCTGGACGCCGGCACGCGGGAGCCGGCCCCGGGTACCAACGACACCGGCCGCCCCTGGGCCGAGCTGGACGAGGTCGAGAAGCGCAAGGTGGTCGACGCCCACCGCCTGGCGTACCTGCACGAGGCGCCGGTGAACTGGTGCCCGGGTCTGGGCACGGTGCTGTCCAACGAGGAGGTCACCCCGGACGGCCGGTCCGAGCGGGGCAACTTCCCGGTGTTCCGGCGTCCGCTGACCCAGTGGATGATGCGGATCACCGCCTACGCCGAGCGGCTGCTGGCCGACCTGGACCGGCTGGACTGGCCGGACTCGCTCAAGCAGATGCAGCGCAACTGGATCGGCCGCTCGACCGGCGCGCGGATCGGCTTCCGCTGCGGCGAGGAGGCCATCGAGGTCTTCACCACCCGCCCGGACACCCTGTTCGGCGCCACCTACATGGTGCTGGCGCCGGAGCACCCGCTGGTCGAGTCGCTGACCGCCGCCGCGTGGCCGGCCGGCACCGACCCGCGCTGGACCGCGGGCGCCGCGACCCCGCGGGAGGCGGTGCGGGAGTACCAGCGGCAGGCCTCCCGCCGCTCGGAGCTCGACCGGCAGAACGAAGCCCGGGAGAAGACCGGTGTGTGGCTGGGGGTCACCGCGGTCAACCCGGTCAACGGTCGCGAGCTGCCGGTGTTCATCGCGGACTACGTGCTGACCGGGTACGGCACCGGCGCGATCATGGCGGTGCCGGGGGAGGACGCCCGCGACTTCGAGTTCGCGCAGGTGTTCGGGCTGCCGGTGGTGCGGACCGTGCAGCCGCCGGAGGACTTCGAGGGCGGGGCGTACACCGGCGCCGGCCCGATGATCAACTCGGCCAACGACGAGATCTCGCTGAACGGCCTGGACAAGGCCACCGCGATCGCCCGGATCACCGGGTGGCTGGTCGAGCACGGGCACGGCGAGGCGACGACGACCTACAAGCTGCGCGACTGGCTGTTCAGCCGGCAGCGGTACTGGGGCGAGCCCTTCCCGATCGTCTACGACGAGAACGACCTGCCGGTCGCCGTCCCGACGTCGATGCTGCCGGTGCTGCTGCCCGAGGTCGACGACTACTCGCCGAAGACGTTCGACGACGACGACGCCGACTCCGCCCCCGAGCCGCCGCTGTCGCGCGCGACCGACTGGACGACGGTCGAGCTGGACCTGGGCGAGGGCCCGCGCAAGTACCGCCGCGAGACCAACACGATGCCCAACTGGGCCGGGTCGTGCTGGTACTACCTGCGCTACCTGGACCCGGCCGACGACGAGCGGATGGTCGACCCGGAGAACGAGCGCTACTGGCTGGGCCCGCGCGAGCCCGGGGACGTCGGCGGGGTGGACCTGTACGTCGGCGGCGTGGAGCACGCGGTGCTGCACCTGCTGTACGCCCGGTTCTGGCACAAGGTGCTGTTCGACCTGGGCTACGTGTCCAGCGAGGAGCCGTTCCGCCGGCTGGTCAACCAGGGCTACATCTCCGCCTACGCCTACACCGACGAGCGCGGCTTCTACGTGCCGGCCGCCGAGGTGGTGGAGCAGGACGGGCAGTTCCTCTTCGAGGGCAAGCTGGTCAACCGCGAGTACGGGAAGATCGGCAAGAGCCTGAAGAACATGGTCACGCCGGACGAGATGATCGGTCAGTACGGCGCCGACACCTTCCGGGTCTACGAGATGTCGACCGGCCCGCTCGAGCAGTCCCGGCCGTGGGAGACCAAGGCCGTGGTCGGCTCCCAGCGGCTGCTGCAGCGGATCTGGCGGGTGGTCGTCGACGAGGAGACCGGCGCGGTGCGGGCCGCGGACGACCTGACGCCCTCGGAGGAGACCCTCCGGGCGCTGCACCGGGCGATCGCCGGCGTGCGGGACGGCATGTCGACGCTGCGGTTCAACATCGCCATCGCCCGCATCACCGAGCTGACCAACCACCTGACGCAGGCCTACGGCGCCTCCTCGCCGGTGCCGCGCACGGTGGTCGAGCCGCTGGTGCTGATGGTGGCCCCGCTGGCGCCGCACATCGCCGAGGAGCTGTGGGCGCGGCTGGGCCACGACGAGTCGCTGGCGTGGGCGCCGTTCCCGGTCGCCGACGAGCGCTGGCTGGTCGAGGACACCGTGCAGGTCGCGGTCCAGGTGAACGGCAAGGTGCGCGCGCAGGTGACGGTCCCGGCCGACGCCGACGCCGCCGCGCTGGAGGCGGCCGCGCGGGACGACGAGAAGGTCGCCGGGCACCTGGCCGGCAAGACGGTGCGCCGGGTGATCGCCGTCCCCGGGCGGCTGGTCAACTTCGTCGTGGCGTGAACGCCGGTCGCCGGGTGACGGGCTCACCCGGCGACGCCGTTCGGCCGGGCCGGGCCGCCGCGGGCCGAAAGCGGTTGCCGCGGCCGGTAGAACCAGCAGGTGACCTCGACGTGCGCACACCTGGTGGAGCTGGACCCGGACGACGCCCGCTTTCCCGCGTGGTGCGCCGTCTGGGCGGCCGTCGAGAGCGCCGACCGTCCCGGTGAGCTGCCCCGGCCGGCGGTCGAGCACGTCGCCCTCGGCCGGCAGTTGGTCGCCCCCGGTGGCTCGCGCGATGGCACGCACCGGGCCGCGGTGGCCGGCGGGGACGTCGTCGGGGCGCTCCGGCTGCTCCTCCCGCTCCGCGAGAACACCACGGTCGCCGTGGTGGACCTCGCGGTGCACCCGGCGCACCGGAGGCAGGGCATCGGCGCCGCGCTGCTGGCCGAGGCCCTGCGGCTGGTCGCCGCGCACGGCCGGACGGAGCTGATCACCGAGATCGACGAGCCACGCCCCGGCACGCCGGGGCGTCGGTTCGCGCTGCGGCACGGCTGGACGTGCGACCTGGTCGAGACCCGCCGCGACCTGCCTCTGCCTCCGGACGAGGTTCGGCTGTCCGCCGTCGAGGCGCAGGCGCGGCAGGCCGCCCGGGGCTACGAGGTCGTCACCTGGCGGGACCGGGTCCCGGACGACCTGGTCGAGGACCGGGCGCTGCTGGAGGAACGGATGAGCACCGACGCCCCGCACGGCGAACTGCCGGTGGGGGAGGAGCGGTGGGACACCGAGCGGGTCCGCGAGCACGAGGCCGCGCAGGTGGCACGCGGGCGGACGGTGCTCTCGGCGGGCGCGGTGGCGGACGGCCGGCTGGTGGCCTTCACCGATCTGCAGGTCCTGCTGTCGCGGCCGCAGCGCGCCCAGCAGGCGGGGACGCTGGTGCTGCGGGAGCACCGCGGCCACCGGCTCGGAGCCCTGCTGAAGACGGCCGTGCTCCGGGAGCTGGCGGTGGCCTTCCCTCAGGTGGAGCGGATCAGCACGTACAACTCCAACGGCAACGTGCCGATGGTCGCCGTCAACCAGGCGCTGGGCTTCGAGCCGGCCGGGCAGCTTTCCACCTGGTCGCGGCACCTCGCGTCCGGCGCGTCGGACTGAGCCCGGAACGAGACGAGAGGCCCGGTGACCGACCGTGGCCGGGTGGTCCCGACACCGTGCAGGTCGCTGTCCGGGCGCACGGCGAGGTGCGCGCTCAGGCCGCGGAGACCTCGGCCGGGGCCAGCACCTGCCGCATCGCGGCCTCGACGGGGTCGATGACCTCGGCGACGGTGACGTCGCGGCCCAGTTCGGCGGTCAGCGACGTGGCGCCGGCGTCGACGATCCCGCACGGGATCATGTTCCCGAACGCGGCCATGTCCGGATCGCAGTTGAGGGCGAACCCGTGCATCGTCACGCCGCGCGCCACCCGGACGCCGATGGCCGCCACCTTGCGGTCGGGGCCACGCTCGTCGGCACGCACCCACACGCCACTGCGCCCCTCGACCTGCTCGGTGGCCAGGCCCAGACCGGCGCAGACCTCGATGAGAGCCGCCTCCAGCCGCCGGACGTGGGCCACCACGTCGACCGGGTCGGCCAGCCGGACGATGGGGTAGCCGACCAGCTGACCGGGACCGTGCCAGGTGATCTTGCCGCCGCGGTCGACGTCGATGACCGGCGTGCCGTCGAACGGCCGCTCGTGCGGCAACGTGCGCTTGCCGGCGGTGTAGACCGGCGGGTGCTCCAGCAGCAGCAGGGTGTCGGGGGCGGTGCCCTCCACGACGCGGGCGTGCAGCTCGCGCTGCTGCGCCCACGCCTCCTCGTAGTCGATCAGACCCAGCCGGAGGACCTCGAGCGCGCTCACGGCTCCCAGCGTAGTTGGCGGACCCTCCGGCCCCCCATCGCTCGCACGCCTGCTGCCGGCCCTGCGGGAGGCCCGTTCCTAGCGCAGTCGCCGGGGCTCGATGCGGGTCTCGACGGCGGCGCCGTCCGGCCCTCGCTCCACCCGGTAGGCGGCCTTGCCCGGACGGTCGGCGACCGCCTCCACCAGCTCGCTGCCCCGGTAGACCAGCCCCACCCCGTCGTCGGTCGCGTGGCCCGGCGGGAGCGTGCCGTCGGCCACCAGCCGGTGGTAGAGCGGCCGACGCTGCTCCTCGGTGTCGTAGTGCACCCCGTTGGAGGTCGGGATCAACCCCAGCCCGTTGGTGACCGGGCGCAGGTCGGGGCCGAAGGAGTCGGTGGTCCCGCCCACGTGCCAGCACAGCGAACCGGCCGACACCCCGCCCAGGACGACGCCGGCCTCCCACACCTCGCGGAACACCTCGTCCAGGCCGTGCACCCGCCACACCGCCAGCAGGTTGGCCACGCTGCCGCCGCCGACCCAGACGACGTCCTGGGAGAGGAGGTGGGCGCGCACGTCGGGCACCGTCGGCATGGTGAACAGGCTGAGGTGGCTGACCTCGACGCCGCTGCCCGCGAAGGCGCCGTAGACGCCGGCCAGCCGCACCGGGTCGTCCCCGGTGGCGGTGCCCAGGTAGCAGAGCCTCGGCCGCTCCGGCGCCCCGGCGAGCTCGACGGCGAGGTCGAAGACCGGTCCGGGGGCCCAGTCGTAGGGCCCTCTCCCGCGGGAGTCGAACCCGATGCTGGTGGCGAGGATGGTCGGCGCGGTGGCGGGCACGGTCGGGCAGCTCCTCGCGGGGACGGACGGCAGGGGGCGCCTGTCGAACCTAGGCCGTTCCGCCGTGGGGCACTCGGCGGGGCCGGTGGCTGTGGAGGGCCCACGGGCCTGTGGACAACGCCGGCGGGCACCGTGTCCGGCCGCCTACGGTGCCCGCCATGCCGACCCCCTCGTCCCTCCCCGCGCGCGGACCAGCAGACGCCCCGGTCGTCCCCGGGTACCGGCTCGAGCAGCTGCTGGGCCGCGGCGGGTCCGGCGAGGTGTGGCGGGCCGTACCGCGCAGCGGAGGTGACCCGGTCGCGGTGAAGGTCCTCGTCGCAGGTGACCCCGAGCGCCAGGCCCGCGAGGCCACCCTCCTGGGAGAGCTCGACCACCCGCACCTGGTCCGGCTGGTGGAGGTGGTGCACCAGCCCCGGCGCGGCGGCCAGCCCCGCGTGGCGCTCGTGCTCGACCTGCTCGCCGGGGGCAGCCTCGCCGCGCTCCTCGCCCGGCGGGGTCGGTTGCGCCCGGGGGAGGTGGTCACCGCGATCGCGCCGGTGGCGGCCGCGCTCGCGCACGCACACGACCGCGGGATCGTGCACGGCGACCTGTCACCCGGCAACATCGTCTTCACCGGTGAGGGCCGCCCGGTGCTCACCGACCTCGGGGTGGCGCGGGTCCTGGGAGAGGACGCCGCGGCCGAGGTGACGCCCGCCTACGTCGACCCCACCGTCGCCCGCGGTGGTGCACCGGGCCCGGCGTCGGACGTCTTCGGCGTGGCCGCGGCGGCGTTCCACGCGCTGACCGGCGTCGCCCCGTGGAACGCCGCCACCCCGGCCGACACGCTGCGGGTGGCCGCGACCGGCCGGCTGCCCGACCTCGACGAGCTGGCACCGGAGGCGCCGCCGGAGCTACGGGCGGTGATCGCACGAGGCCTGTCGGCCGAGCCGCACGAGCGCGGCTCGGCGGCGGCGTTCGCTCTCGACCTGCGGCACGCCTGCCGGCCGGAGCCGGTGCGGCTGCCGGCTCCCGGGGTCGCCGACGCGGACCTGGGACGGACCGGCCGGGGTCCGCGGACGGAGCTGACCCACCAGGTCCCCGGCCGGCACCGCCGTCCTCCCGAGCCGGAGGGGCGGTCGGGTCGGACGCGCTGCGCTCCGGGTGCCGCCGTCCGTGCGCGGCTGCGGTCCGGCGGCGCGACGGCACGCACGGCCGGGGGCGTGGCCGCCGTCGTCGCCGTCCTGGGCCTGGTGCTGTGGCTCGGCGGGTCGTGGGGCGAGCCCTCGGGTCCCTCGCCCGCCGCGGCCCCGGCCGAGCTCGCCGGCCGGGCGGCGACCTCGGACCCGACGGCCGGGCCCCCGACCGAGGGGGCCGCACCGGACGAGGGGACGGCGCGTCCGACGTCGGACGAGGAGTGGACCGAGGTGCTGGGCGGGCTCTACGCCGCCCGGGCCGCGGCGTTCCGGACGGGGTCGGCCGAGCTGCTCGACCGGGTCCACGTCGCCGGCAGCGCGCTGCTCACCACCGACCGCGACACCGTCACGGCCCTGGACGCCGCGGGGGAGCGGCTGCGCGGCTTCGCCCCGGTGGTGGTCCGGGCCTCGCTGGTGGAGGAGTCGGCGCAGGGCGCGGCGACGTTGGACGTCGTCGACCGGTGGCCGGCCTACGAGGTGGTCGCGGCCGGGGAGCAGGAGGGCCCGGCGCTGCGGACGGTGGAGGGCCGCGGTGAGGCGAGGGTGCGGATGGTCCTGCGGGAGACCGACGGGGGCTGGCGGATCGAGCGGGCGGAGCGGACCGCGTGAGCTCAGCCCCGGTCGAGGGCCGCGCGCAGCGCCGACTCGAGATCGCGGTGGGTCCACCGGAAACCGGCGGCCGTGAGCTTCGCGGGGACGGCTCGCTGGCCGGCCAGCACGCCGGTGCGGCCGAACTCGCCCAGCGCGAGGGAGAGCGCCAGGCGAGGGACCGGGAGCACCGCCGGCCGGTGGACCACGCGCGCCAGCTCCCGCACGAACTCGGCGTTGGTCACGGGAGTCGGGCCGGTGAGGTTGACCGGACCGGAGACGTCCGCCGTCAGCAGGAAGCGGATGGCCGCGACCTCGTCGGTCAGGCCGATCCACGGCCAGTACTGCCGACCCGAGCCCATCCGGCCGCCCAGCCCGGCCCGGAAGACCGTGCCGAGGATCCGCACCAGTGGAGCACCCCGGCCGACCACCAGGCCCGTGCGCAGCTGGGCCACGCGGACCCCGGCCTCGGCCGCGGGTGCCGTCGCCGCTTCCCACTCGACGCAGAGCCGGGCCAGGAAGTCGCTGCCCGCGGGCGCGTCCTCGTCGACGGTGCGGTCGCCGGTGTCGCCGTAGTAACCCACCCCGGACGCCGACAGCAACACCCGCGGTCGGCCCGGGTCGGCCGCGACGGCGTCGGCGAGGGCCCGGCTGACCGTGCTCGTGCTGTCCAGCCGGCTGGTCCGCAGCTGCTCCTTGTAGCCCGAGGTCCAAGGCCGGGGGCGGATCGGGGTGCCGGCGAGGTTCACCACGGCGTCGACGTCGGAGAGCAGCGCCGGGTCGATCCGCCGGTGCTGGGGGTCCCACCGGTGCTCGTCGGCGGTGCGTGGCGTGCGCCGGACCAGCCGCAGGACGTCGTGCCCGTCGGCGCGCAGGAGCGGGACCAGCTGGGAGCCGATCAGCCCGGAGGAGCCGGTGACCGCGACCTTCATCTGTCTCCTCCGCAGACGGTGCGGGAACGCGATCGGGGCCCCGGCGGTCGCCGGGGCCCCGATCGGGATGGATCAGGCGAGGCCGAGCTCGCCGTGGAACTGACCGGCCTCCAGCCGCTCCTTCACGGTGCCGAGGAAGCGGGCGGCGTCGGCGCCGTCGACGATCCGGTGGTCGTAGGTCAGCGCGAGGTAGACCATCGACCGGACCGCGATGACCTCACCGAGGTCGGGGTCCTGGACGACGACCGGGCGCTTCACCACGGTGCCGGTGCCGAGGATGGCGACCTGCGGCTGGTTGATGATCGGCGTGTCGAACAGCGCGCCCCGGCTGCCGGTGTTGGTCAACGTGAACGTGCCGCCGCCGAGCTCGTCCGGGGTGACCTTGTTGGTGCGCGTCCGCTCGGCCAGGTCGGCGATCTTGCGGGACAGGCCGCCGAGGCTGAGGTCACCGGCGTCCTTGATGACCGGCACCAGCAGGCCGCGCTCGGTGTCCACCGCGATGCCGAGGTTCTCGGAGTCGTGGTAGGTCACCGTGCCGGCCTCGAGGTCGATCGAGGAGTTCACGGCCGGGTGGGCCTTGAGCGCCTCGACCGCCGCCTTGGCGAAGAACGGCAGGAAGGACAGCTTGACGCCCTCGCGGGCCTCGAAGTCCCGCTTGGCCCGGTCCCGCAGCCGCGCGATGGCGGTGACGTCGGCCTCGACCACCGTGGTCAGCTGGGCGCTGACCGCCAGGGACTCGACCATCCGCCGGGCGATGACCGACCGCAGCCGGGAGAGCTTCTCGGTGCGGCCGCGCAGCGAGGTGTCCGGCATGGCCGCGGGCGACGGCTTGGGCGCGGCCCGGCCGGCCGCGGCCGGAGCGGCCTCGGGAGCCGGAGCGACGGCCTGCTCGGCCGCGGCGAGGACGTCCTGCTTGCGGATCCGGCCGCCCACGCCCGTCCCCGAGACCGAGGACAGGTCCACGCCACGCTCGGCGGCCAGGCGGCGCACCAGCGGGGTGACGTACTGGCCGCCACCGTCGCCACCGGCCGCCGGGGCTGCCGGCGCGGAGGCCGGGGCCTGGGGAGCGACCGCGGCCGCGGGGGAGGGAGCAGACGTCGGCGACTGCGCAGGCAGGGCACCGCTGGAGCCGTAGTCCGCACCCGGGGTCTCGGTGGCGGGCTTCGCCGTCTCGGGCTCCTGGGCCCGAGGCTGCGTCTGCTGGGGCTCCGGCTGCTGGGCGGGGGCCGCGGGCGCCGGGGCGGGAGCCCCGCCGCCGGAGGCGCCGGCCGACCCGATCACCGCGAGCTGGGCGCCGACCTCGACGGTCTCGTCCTCGTTGACCGAGATCGACAGCAGCGTGCCGGAGGTCGGGGCCGGGATCTCGGTGTCGACCTTGTCGGTCGACACCTCGAGCAGCGGCTCGTCCGCGGTGACCTCGTCACCGACGGACTTCAGCCAGCGGGTGACCGTGCCCTCGGTGACGCTCTCGCCGAGCGCCGGCATGGTCACCGGGGTGCCCTCACCGCCACCCTGACCGCCGTCGCCGGCAGCCTGGGCGGGCGCCGGCTCGGCCGGCTGGGACTCCGGCTCGGCAGCCGGGCCCGCGTCCTGGACCTGCTCGACGGGGGTCTGCGGCGTCGTGTCGGCGTCCTCGGCCGAGGCCGGGCCGCCGGACGCGGCACCGTCGCCGTCCCCGCCGATGATGGCCAGCTCGGCGCCGACCTCCACGGTCTCGTCCTCGGCGACCAGGATCTTGCTCAGCACGCCGGCGGCCGGCGACGGGATCTCGGTGTCGACCTTGTCGGTCGACACCTCGAGGAGGGGTTCGTCGGCCTCGACCTGCTCACCCTCCTGCTTGAGCCATCGAGTGACCGTGCCCTCGGTGACGCTCTCGCCCAGGGCGGGCATGGTGACGGACGTCGGCATCGGGGGAGGGCTCCTTCTCGCGCTGGGTGGGTGGGGTGTGGAACAGGGTCAGCCGTGCACGTGCAGGGGCTTGCCGGCCAGCGCGAGGTGCGCCTCACCGAGGGCCTCGCTCTGCGTCGGGTGCGGGTGGATGAGGCTGGCGACGTCGTCGGCCTCCGCCTCCCAGTTGTAGATCAGCTGGGCCTCCGCGATGAGCTCGCCCACCCGGCTGCCGACCATGTGCACGCCGAGGACCGGGCCGTCGACGGCCGCGACGAGCTTGACGGCACCGGCGGTCTTGAGGATCTGGCTGCGGCCGTTGCCGCCGAGGTCGTAGTTGAGGACCTTGACCTCGCCGTACTTCTCCTTGGCCTGCGCCTCGGTGAGGCCGACGGAGGCCACCTCCGGGTCGGAGTAGGTGATCCGCGGGACGCCGGCGTAGTCGATCGGCGCGGGGTTGAGCCCGGCCAGCCGCTCGGCGACGAGGATGCCCTCGGCGAAGCCGACGTGGGCCAGCTGGAGGGTCGGGATCAGGTCGCCGACGGCGGAGATCGTGGGCACGTTGGTGCGGCAGTACTCGTCGACGAGGACGTAGCCGCGCTCCATGGCCACGCCGGCCTCCTCGTAGCCGAGGCCCTGGCTGACCGGGCCGCGGCCGACGGCGACGAGCAGCAGCTCGGCCTCGAACTCCTTGCCGTTCTCCAGGGAGACCTTGACGCCGTTCTCGGTGTTCTGGACGCCGGAGAAGCGGCTGCCCAGCTCGAACCCGATCTTGCGGCGGCGGAAGGCACGCTCCAGCAGCTTGGAGGAGGCCTCGTCCTCGAGCGGGACCAGGTGGGGGAGGGCCTCGATGATGGTGACGTCGACGCCGAAGGACTTCCAGGCGCTGGCGAACTCGCAGCCGATGACGCCGCCGCCCAGGATGATCGCCGAGGCGGGCACCCGGTCCATGTTGAGGGCGTGGTCGCTGGTGATGACCCGGTTGCCGTCGATCTCGAGGCCGGGCAGCGAGCGCGCGTAGGAGCCGGTGGCGAGCAGGACGTGCTTGCCCTCGTAGCGCTGCCCGTTGGCCTCGACGGCGGTCGGCGAGACCAGCCGGCCCTCGCCCTCGACGTAGGTGATCTTGCGGCTCTTGATCAGGCCCTGCAGGCCCTTGTACAGCCGGGAGATGACCCCGTCCTTGTAGCTGTTGACGCCGTCCATGTCGATGCCAGCGAGGGAGGTCTTCACGCCGAACTGCTCGCCCTCGCGGGCCAGGTCGGCGACCTCACCGGCGTGCAGCAGCGCCTTGGTGGGGATGCAGCCCCGGTGGAGGCACGTGCCGCCGACCTTGTCGCGCTCGATGAGGACGACGGACATGCCGAGCTCGGCCGCACGCAACGCGGCGGCGTAGCCACCCGAGCCACCACCGAGGATGACCAGGTCGGCGGGCGAGGTGGGTGCGCTCACGAGATCTCCTCGAATGCTGGTGTCCCGGCCGTACACACGGACGGGGGATGGTCCGGGGCTCATCCTGCCACTCCGGGAACGCGGAGGCTGAGAGCACCGTTGCCAGCGCGGACGTCGCGGCACGAGGCGGGCCGCCTCGGGGCACGAGGAGGACGGATGGGGCTGTTCGGGCGGAAGCGCAACCGGGCACGGCGCAGCGACGGAGGCCGGCCCGCGACCCTGGACCGGGGCGCCGCGCGGGCGGACCTCGCCCACCTGGAGCAGTTCGTCGCCACCCGCCGCGGCGTGGAGGGCTACGTGGAGCCGCGCACCGCGGTCACCGAGACGACGATCGTGCTGGTCGCCGCCGACGGTGAGTGGACCCGGCGGCGGATCGACGGCCCCGACACCGCGCGCCGGCTGTCCCGCGACCTCGGCGTCCCGGTGTACGACGCCCAGGTCACCGGCTACCCGCAGCGCATGCGCGACTGGTCGTCCCGCCAGCGCGACGGCCGCGGCTGAGCGGCGGCACCGGCGGGGAGCGGGACCGGCCGCGGTCCGGGATCCCGGACCGCGGCCGGCGTCGTCACTCGGCGATGAGGTCCTCGATCGTCGCCAGCAGCGTGCGCACGGGGACGCCGGTGCCGCCCTTGGGCGTGTAGCCCCACGGCGCGCCGGTGTTGTAGCTGGGCCCGGCGATGTCGATGTGCGCCCACGGCAGCCCGGCCGGCACGAACTCGGCCAGGAAGTGGGCGCCGACCAGCATGCCGCCCATCCGGTCGAGGTTGGCGTTGACGAAGTCCGCGACGGGGGAGTCGATGCCCTTGCGCAGCTCGGCCGGCATCGGCATCGGCCACATCGGCTCACCGCTGCGGCGGCTGGCGGCCACGACGGCGTCGCGGAGGTCGTCGCTGCCCATGACGCCCGCGGTGCGGGTGCCGAGCGCGACCAGTTGCGCCCCGGTGAGGGTCGAGGTCTCCAGCAGGTGGTCGGGGGAGTCCTCGGCGGCGCGCGCGATCGCGTCGGCCAGGACGACGCGGCCCTCGGCGTCGGTGTTGGTGATCTCCGCCTTCTTGCCGTTGCGGAAGGTCACCACGTCGGCCGGGCGGTAGGCGGTGCCGCTGGGCAGGTTCTCGGCGATCGGCACGGTGGCGGTGACCTCGACCGGCAGGCCGAGCTCGGCGACCAGGCAGACGGTGGCGATCACGGCGGCGGCGCCGGCCATGTCGCTGGTCATGTGGTGCATGTTCAGCGCCGGCTTGATCGACAGGCCGCCGCTGTCGAAGGTGATGCCCTTGCCGATGAGGGCGATCTTCTTGCGCGCCTTCTTGCCGGTGTAGGTCAGCCGCAGCAGGCGGGGCTTGCGCACCGAGCCGCCACCGACGGCGAGGATGCCCCCGTAGCCCCCGGCCGTCAGAGCCTGCTCGTCGAGCACCTCGACCTTGAGCCCCGCCTTCTTCCCGGCGGCCGCGCCGCGGTCGGCGAGCTCGGCGGGGAAGAGGTCGTTCGGCGGGGTGTTGACCAGGTCGCGGACCAGGGTCACCGCGTCGGCGACGGCGCGGGCGCGGGCCAGCGCGGCCCGGGCCTCCCCGGCGTCGGGCACGACGACGGTGAACTCCCGCGGCGGGGTGGGCCGGCCGTCGAGGGCGGACTTGTAGGCGGTGAACTCGTAGGCCCCGAGGAGGTGGCCCTCCCCGACGGCGTGCAGGCGCATCTCGTCCGGCGTCCCCCCGACGGCGGCGAGCAGGCTGACGACCGAACCGCGGCCGGACAGGGCGCGGCTGGCCGCGCCCGCGGCCCGGCGGACCGCCTCGGCGGGGTAGCCCCCCGCGGCCTCGGGGGCGCCCAGGCCCACCGCGGCGACGACGGGGAACGAGCCCTGCCCGAGGGCGGCCACGCGGGTCACCTCGTCCTCCCCACCCCGGGCCCCGAGGTCGGCCAGCGCCGGCAGCAGCCGGCCACCGAGCAACCGGTCCACGGCCTCCGCACCGGGGGTGGGCAGCGGGCCGTCGGAGCCCTTGCCGACGCCGATGACGACGGCGTCGGCGGAGAGCTTCTCGAGCGGGCGGTCGGTGGCGGTGATCGTCGGCGGCACCGCTCGATCCTAGAAGGACCCCCGTGCCCCCCACGCCTCGCAGGCTCGGCGCGGGCCCCTGCACGGGGGCCGCGTGCCCCCCACGCCTCGCGGGCTCGGCGCGGGCCCCTGCACGGGGGCCGCGTGCCCCCCACGCCTCGCAGGCTCGGCGCGGGCCCCTGCACGGGGGCCGCGTGCCCCCCACGCCTCGCAGGCTCGGCGCGGGCCCCTGCACGGGGGCCGCCTGCCCTCCACGCCGCGCGGGGTCGGCGCGGACCCTGCGACAGGGGCCGCCCGGTACCCGTGACGGGCGCTAGCGTGCCGAGCGTGACCCCGCGGACCTCCCCCCTGCACGAGCGGCACCTCGCGGCCGGCGCCAAGATGGCCGACTTCGGTGGCTGGACCATGCCGATGGAGTACGCCGGCGGCGGTGTGCTGGCCGAGCACGAGGCGGTCCGGACCGGGGTCGGGCTGTTCGACGTCTCGCACCTGGGGACGGTCACCGTGCGCGGGGCGGGCGCGGCCGCCTTCGTGGACTCGTGCCTGACCAACGACCTGTCCCGCATCGGCCGGGGACAGGCGCAGTACACGATGTGCTGCCTGCCGGACGGCGACCCGCGGGCCGGCGGCGTCGTCGACGACCTGATCGCCTACCTGCACGGGCCCGACGACGTCCTGCTGGTGCCGAACGCCGCCAACGCCGCCGAGGTGGTGGCCCGGCTGACCGACGCCGCGCCCGCCGGGGTGACCGTCACCGACCGGCACACCGAGGTCGCCGTCCTGGCGGTGCAGGGTCCGAAGTCGGCGCAGGTGCTGTCCTTCCTCGGCCTGCCCGGCGAGCTGGCGTACATGTCCTTCGTGACCGGCACCGGCGGGGGGAAGGCCGAGGTGACCGTGTGCCGGACGGGCTACACCGGCGAGCACGGCTACGAGCTGCTGGTCTCCGCCGAGCGGGCCGGCGAGCTGTGGGACGTGCTGGTCGACGTCGGCCGGGACGAGGGCCTGCGGCTGTGCGGCCTCGGTGCACGCGACACCCTGCGCACGGAGATGGGGTACCCGCTGCACGGGCACGAGCTCTCGCTCGACATCACGCCCAGCCAGGCCCGCGCGGGCTGGGCGGTCGGGTGGCACAAGCCGGCGTTTTGGGGCCGCGAAGCGCTGGTGGCGGAGAAGGAGCGCGGGCCGGCGCGGCTGCTGTGGGGACTGCGCGCCACCGGACGGGGGATCCCGCGGCCGGGGATGGCGGTCCTCGACGCCGGTGGCGCGCGGGTCGGCGAGGTCACCAGCGGCACGTTCTCCCCGACGCTGCGGACCGGCATCGCCCTCGCCCTGCTGGACGCCGCCGCCGGGGTCGCCGAGGGCGCAGAGCTGGCCGTCGACGTGCGCGGGCGGCCGCAGGCCGTGGAGGTCGTGCGGCCGCCCTTCGTGCCCTCGCACGTGCGTTGAGCCAGGCCCCCGTCCAGAGGCTGGACGGGGGCGCCGGCTACCTGCGCGTCGGGTCCTTGTCCTCCTTGGTCGGCTCGGGCCGCTCGGGGAGGGTGTCGGCGACCACCGCGTCGCGCTCGCCCATCGGCCGCGGCTCCCCGGAGGTGGTGTCCTGCGCCGTCTGGTGCTCGGCCTCGGAGTTGATCTCCGCACCGAGCAGGACCAGGTAACAGGTGAGGTACAGCCACAGCATCAACACGATGACGCCGGCGATCGCACCGTAGGTCTTGTTGTAGGACCCGAAGTTGTCGACGTAGAAGCTGAACCCCACGCTGACGATCGCCCACACGATGGTGACGAAGATCGAGCCCAGGCTCACCCAGCGCAGCCGGGGCGCGTCGCGGTCGGGCGCGACCCGGTACACCACGGCCAACCCGCCGGCGAAGACGCCGAGCAGCAGCACCCACCGGACCACCTGGGCGAGGATCGTCCCCACCACCCCCAGGGGCAGCGCCTCGAGCACCGCCGGGACGACGGCGAGCAGCGCGAACGCGACCAGGACGAAGACGATGGCGCCGAAGGTCAGCAGGAGCGACACCGCCTTCTGCTTGACGAAGCCGCGGGTCTCCACCTCGTCGTAGGCCAGGTTCACCGCCGTCATCAGGTTGCCGACACCGCCGGAGGCGCTCCACAGCGCCGCGAGGATGGACACGATCAGCCCGACGGTCAGCGCGCCGCCGCTGTTCTGGACGACGGCGTTGAGCTGGGTCCCGATGGTGTCCGAGGCGCTCTCCGGCAACTGCGCCGAGAGGTCCTCGACCTGCTGGGCCACCGTCTCCGGAGAGGCGACCAGGCCGTACAGCGAGATCGCGGCGATCAGCGCGGGGAAGATCGCCAGGAAGCCGAAGAAGGCGACGCCGCCGGCGATGATCGGCATGTTGTCGGCCTTGTTCTCCGCCCAGGCCCGCTTGACGACCTGCTTCCAGCCGCGCAGCGGGATCTGGGTCGGCTTCTCTGCGTTGATGCCCGGCAGCGACCCCTCGTCGAGGCCACCGTGGACCCCGGGAGCGGGGTCGGGGCGGCCGCGCTCCCCGCTGCCCTGTCCGGTGCCCTGACGGGCGGCCTCGGCCGCGGCCGCTCGCCTGGCCGCCTTCTCCTCGACCCGCTGGCGGATGCGGTCGACGGCGCTGTCGTGTGATCGGGTGCCGGACACGTCAGTCGCCCGGCCAGCTGCCGGTCAGCTTGGTGAACCCGCGAGCACCGAGCCGGTCGATGGCGGCCTTGGTCGCTGCGAAGATCGCGCCCTGCAGGGCGGCGGCGAGCACGACCTCCCGCATCCGGTACTCGCTCTGCAGGGCGTCGGGTGCGTCCTCCTCGTGGGAGACCCGCTTCCACACCTGCTTGAAGATCGCGCCGGACACGACGCCGGCGAGGATGCCGCCGAGCAGGCCGATCGGGCGGTAGACGAGCTTGGCTCCCTTGCTGCTCACTTCGTCCTCCTCGCGGCCCGGCGGGCCTGCTGCACCTTGGCGGCCCGGCGGGCCTGCTTGGCCTTGGCGGCCCGGCGGGCCTGCTTGGCCTTGGCGGCCCGGCGGGCCTCCTTCGACCTCTTCGCCGCTGCCTTGCGAGCGGCCTTCTGAGCGGCGGCGCGGCGTGCGGCCACGGCCTTGACCTCACGCCTGGCCGCTCGCGCCGCCTTCCGGCGGTCCTTGGTCCTGCGGCGCCATAGGACGAGCCCGATGAGGGAGGCCAGGCCGGCGCCGGCGCCGATGACGGTGGGCGGGCTCTCGCGGTAGGTCTCGACGGCGGTGTCCCGGGCGCGGAAGGCGCCCTCCCGGGCTCGGGCCGGGACGTCGAGGCGGTGCGAGAGCTCGTCGACGGTGCGGCTGAGCTGCTCGCGGGTGGCCTCGATGTCGGCCTTGATGGCGTCGGGGTCGCGCGGAGCGGTGTCGTCCGCCCCGGAGCTGGTCGGGGTGCTCACCGGCGTGCACTCTCCTTCACCGTCGCGATGTCGGCCTTGGTGCTCGCGATCGCCTGGGTCGGCACCGGCGGCGCGGCCTTCTGCACGTCCTTCTTGCCGACCAGGGCCAGGACGCCGGCGACCAGGAACAGCACCACCGTGACGATCAGCGCCGCCGCCCAGGCCGGCAGCACGAGGTCCAGCAGGAGGATCGCGGTGGCGACCAGGGCGGCGGCGCCGAGGAAGGCGAACAGCCCGGCGCCGCCGAACAGGCCCGCGCCGACGCCCAGCCGCTTGGCCTTCTGCGTGACCTCGGCCTGTGCGAGCCGGGCCTCGTCGCGGACCAGCCGCGAGATCTGCTCGGTGAGCTGGCCGATGAGCTGGCCGGTCGAGGCGTCCTCGGGGGTGGGTGGGGGTGCGGTCGCGCGGGTCGCACCCGTGGCGGGCTGGGTCATCGGTCCTCCGGTCCTGGTCTGGACGGTCGATGACTCCACATGCCCGCGACGCTGGCCGGGGTAACCCGGGGTCGGGTCGCACTCCGGCAACGGCCGGCCGGGTCACTAGCCTCGGCGGCATGGGCTGGTACTGGCGGCTGGAGGACCCCTCGGGGGCGGAGGTCGACGCCGAGTCGGTGGGTGTCGTCGTCCCTGACTCGGAGAACCAGGGCGACGCGGAGTCGTGGCTGGGCGAGCACTGGCGGGTGCTGCTCGAGCGCGGCGTGGCCACGGTGACGCTCTTCGACGGCGACCAGGAGGTCTACGGCCCGATGGGGCTGGCCGCCACCTGATGCGGAGTGGGAGGGACGCGTGATCCGCGCCCTCCCACTCCGCGACGGCGTCAGCCGCGGGCGGTCTTGGTGGGGTCGCGCTCGACGACGTCGCCGAGCACCTCGTCGATCCGCGCCAGGACGTCGGCGTCCAGCCGCACCCCGGCCGCCTGGACGTTGTCCTGCACCTGCTCCGGCCGCGTGGCGCCGATGATCGCGGCGGCCACGTT
Source organism: Geodermatophilus sp. SYSU D00965 (assembly GCF_054050075.1). Classification (NCBI taxonomy): domain Bacteria; kingdom Bacillati; phylum Actinomycetota; class Actinomycetes; order Geodermatophilales; family Geodermatophilaceae; genus Geodermatophilus; species Geodermatophilus sp. SYSU D00965. The sequence goes on from NZ_JBJGYQ010000019.1 coordinate 75,653, forward strand.
CTCGTTCTGCAGCACCCAGGCCACCGCGAGCTGGGCCATGGACAGGCCCAGCTCCTCGGCGACCGGCCGAAGCTCCTGCACGCGGGTCAGGACGTCGTCCCGGAGGAACCGCTGCATCGACCCGCCGGCCTCCGCGTGCCCGCCACGGCTGTCGCTCGGGGGCTGCTGACCGGGCAGGTACTTGCCGGTGAGCACGCCCTGCGCCAGCGGCGACCACACGATCTGCGACAGCCCCTCCTCCTCGGAGGTGGGGACGACCTCGTCCTCGATGACCCGCCACAGCATCGAGTACTGCGGCTGGTTGCTGATCAGCTGGACGCCGAGGTCGCGCGCCAGGGCGGCACCCGCGGCGATCTCGTCGGCGCGCCACTCGGAGACGCCGATGTAGAGGACCTTGCCCGCCCGCACGAGGTCGGCGAAGGCGGTCATCGTCTCCTCCAGGGGCACCGTGGGGTCGTACCGGTGCGCCTGGTAGAGGTCCACGTAGTCGGTCTGCAGCCGGCGCAGCGACGCGTGGCAGCTCTCGACGATGTGCTTGCGGCTCAGCCCGCGGTCGTTCTGTCCGGGGCCGGTGGGCCAGTAGACCTTGGTGAAGACCTCCAGGCCCTCGCGGCGCTGACCGGCCAGCGCCCGGCCGAGCACCGACTCGGCGCGGGTGCCGGCGTAGACGTCGGCGGTGTCGAACGTGGTGATGCCGGCGTCGAGGGCGGCCCGCACGCAGGCGTGTGCGGCGTCCTCCTCGACCTGGCCGCCGTGCGTGAGCCAGTTGCCGTAGGCGATCGCGGAGATGGTCAGGCCGGAACGGCCCAGTCGTCGGAATTCCACGGATCCCGACGATAGGAGGACCCCGTCCGCCTCACGCCTCGCGGGGCCCGGCGCGAGCCTCCGGGCGGGGCCGTCACACGTCGGCGCCGAGTGCCACCTCGGGCTTGGGGAAGCGCCAGCGGCGGACCATCGTGGCCCGGCTGACGCCGTACCAGATCAGCCCACGCATCTTGTGGTCCTGGCCCGGGAACCGCTCGAGCACCTTCTTCTTGATCCGCCGGCCGAGGAAGACCGAGTCGACGATGATCACCAGGAAGAAGAGGAACCACACGAACACCGTGTAGCTCTGCACCGCGGGGTTGGGGATGAAGTAGCCCGCCAGCACGAGCGCGGCCACGACGAGGAAGAAGCTGCCGGCGTTGCGCCGGGCGTCGACGATGTCGCGTACGAGCTTGCGCACCGGACCGCGGTCGCGGACGGGCAGGTAGCTGTCGTCGCCGCGCAGCGCCCCGGAGCGGGCGGCGGTGCGCTGGGCGGCCTGCTGCTCGCGCATCCGCTTGTAGGCCTCCTTGCGCGTGGTGGGAGGCGGCGGGGGAGGCCCGGGACGGCGCCCCTGGGCCTCGCTGCGCTTGGGTGTGGGCCGGCCCTTGCCGGAGGCCTTCACCAGCTGGGTGGTGAGGTCGTCGTCGGCGGCGGGCGCGGTCTCGGCGCGGTCCTTGCGCCCGGGCAGGCGGAGCTTCACGCCCCGAGTCTACGTGTGACCTCCGTCGTCCCCGGTTCCTGCGGGCATCCGCGCCGTACAGTGGGAAGACGCTCCGCTCCGGCGGTGTTGACGTGCTGCAGGACGTGCCGCAGCAGGCACCCTCGAACGTGGGAGGACAACCAACATGACGGTGCAGGACACCGCAGCGACCGGCGTGATCCTGAGCGACCCCGCCGCCGCGAAGGTCAAGGCGCTGCTCGACCAGGAGGGCCGCGACGACCTGCGGCTGCGCATCGCCGTCCAGCCCGGCGGCTGCTCCGGCCTGCGCTACCAGCTCTTCTTCGACGAGCGGTACCTCGACGGCGACCAGACCTACGAGTTCGGTGGCGTCGAGGTCATCGTCGACCGGATGAGCGGCCCCTACCTCGGTGGCGCCGTGATCGACTTCGTCGACACGATCGAGAAGCAGGGCTTCACGATCGACAACCCGAACGCGCAGGGCTCCTGCGCCTGCGGCGACTCGTTCCACTGAGCCAGGACCCCCTGCGCCCCGCCACTCGCGAGCTCGCGGCGGGTCCCTGCAGGGGGCCGATGTGACAGTGCCCGGTCCCTCTCGAGGGACCGGGCACTGTCGTGTTCAGAGCCTGACCGGGTAGACGGTCTCGGGGATCTCCGGACGGATCCGCTCCTCGACGAAGATCCCGTGCCAGACCATGAAGACCAGCACCTCCCACACCTGGCGGGCGATGCGCTTGCTGGGCACCTCGGCCTGGCGCAGCCGGTCGAGCAGCCCGAGGACGTGCGCCCGGTCGAGCCACTCGTCGGTCTGGCTGGCGACGACGATCTCGCGCGCCCACTCGTGCAGGGGGCCGGCGAGGAAGTCCGCCGTCGGCACGGGGAAGCCGAGCTTGCGCCGGTGCAGGATCGACGGCGGGACGATCTGCTCCATCGCACGGCGCAGCGCGTACTTGGTGGCCCCCGCCCGGTCCCCGGAGCCGCCCCGCGGGACGCGCTCGTCCAGCGGGATGGTGCTGGCCAGCGCGAACACCTCGGGGTCGAGGAAGGGCACCCGCAGCTCGAGGGAGTTGGCCATGGTCATCTTGTCGGCCTTGACCAGGATGTCCCCGCGCAGCCAGGTGAACAGGTCGACGTACTGCATGGCCGTCACGTCGTCGTAGCCGGCCTCGCGGGTCTGCCGGTAGAGGTCCTCGGTGACCGTGACGTGGGACAGGTCCGCGTCGTGGCCGCGCATGAGTGCGGCCAGTTCGGCGGGGGAGAAGTTCCGCGCGTTGCCGTAGTAGCGCTCCTCCAGCGGGATCGACGCCCGGCGCAGCAGGTCCTTGCCGCGCATCCCCTCGGGCAGCCGCCCGGAGACGCCGGCCATCGCACGCTTGGCGAACCGCGGCAGCCGTTCGGCCCAGGCCAGGCTCAGCGGCTCCCGGTAGATCGTGTAGCCGCCGAAGAGCTCGTCGGCGCCCTCGCCGGAGAGCACCACCTTGACGTGCTTGCGGGCCTCGCGGGCCACGAAGTACAGCGGCACGAGCGCCGGGTCGGCGACCGGGTCGTCGAGGTACCAGACCACCTCGGGGATGGCCGCGGCGAACTGCTCGGCGTCGATGACCACCGGCACGTGCTTCACCCCGAGAGTGGCCGCGGACTCCGCGGCGATGTCCACCTCGGACGTCGACTCCCGCTCGAAGCCCACCGTGAAGGTGAGCAGGTCGGGGTTGTACCGGTGGGCCAGCGCCGCGATCGCGGTGGAGTCGATGCCGCTGGAGAGGAACGAGCCCACGGTGACGTCGGCGCGCATGTGCTTGGCGACCGACTCGTCGAGGGCCGCGGCGATGCGGTCGTAGAGGTCCTGCTCCCGGCCCTTGGTCACCGGCTGCGGGCGGAAGGCCGGGTGGAAGTAGCGGCTGGTGTGCAGCTCGCCGTCCACCACGGTGAAGCTGGTGCCGCTCTCGATGCGGCGGATGCCCCGGTGCAGCGTCGCCGGCTCGGGGACGTACTGCAGGGTCAGGTAGTGCTGCAGCGACGCCGGGTCCACCCCGCCGGCCGCCTCGCTGCCGCCCAGCATCTCCAGCACGGCCTTCTTCTCCGAGCTGAAGACCAGCCCGCCGTCGGCGAGCCGGGCGGTGAACAGCGGCTTGATGCCGAAGGGGTCGCGGGCACCGAACGCCGTCCGGGTGGAGGTGTCCCAGATGACGAAGGAGAACATGCCGCGCAGCTTGCGGACGACGTCCTGACCCCACAGGTGGTAGCCGGCGACGATGGTCTCGGTGTCGCCGTGCGTGGTGAGCTCCGCGCCGGCGGCGGCCAGCTCCTCGCGCAGCTCGAGGTAGTTGTAGATCTCGCCGTTGAACAGGATCCGGTAGCGGTCCCCGGCGTAGGGGAGCGGCTGCGGGCTGCCCTCGAGGTCGATGATCGACAGCCGGTTGAAGCCGAGCACCACGCGGGAGTCCGACCACACCGCGGTGTCGTCGGGCCCGCGGTGGTGCAGGCAGTGCAGGGCGTCCTGGACGCCCGTCACGTGGGAGTCGCCGACCCGGTCGGCGTCGGTGGACAGGTAGGCCAGCAGGCCGCACATGAGGCGCAGGTCTCCGGGGGGTCGGCTCGAGTCCCGGCCGCGGGGCCGGGACGGGGTCAGACGCGCTCGCCGGCGCGGGTCTTGCGGGTCGCGATCCGCTCGGCGACGAAGGACAGGATCGGGATGGTGCCCGCCAGCAGCACGAGCACCGAGCCCTTGAGCGTCCAGCGAGCGCGGAGGGCCAGGTCGCAGGCGGTCACGAAGAAGATGGCGTAGAGCCAGCCGTGCAGCGTCCCGATGACGGCGACCGGCTCGTCGACGCCGCCGAGGTACTTGATCGGCACCGCGACCAGGATCAGCGCGATCAGCAGCAGACCCACTACCCAGGCCATGACCCGGTAACGGAGGAGCGCGGCCGGGACGCCCTGCCCGACGCGGCGGGCCAGAGCGCGGGGGAGTGGGCTGGGCGAACGGGTCTGCTCAGCGGCCATCGGTGCTCCGCTGGCCCAGCGCCTTCGCGTTCAGCTCCGCGAGGTAGGCGTTGTACGCCGCCAGCTCCGGATCGCCGGTCGTGTCGATCCGGGGCCGCTGGTACAGGACCAGGGCGTTGCCCGGCTCGTCCTCGTCCGGGTCGCGCCGCAGCTCGTCCCGGACCATGCGGATGTAGAAGAACAGCCCCATGAACCCGTACAGCGGCCACTGCAGGGCGTAGCTCCAGTTCACCGCGCCGCCGCCCGCCTCGGCCTTGGTCAACTGCCAGTAGCCGAGGAAGAAGGTGGCCACGAACAGTGCGGCCACCAGCAGGTGCAGCAACACCCACCTGGGGGTCAGCAGCCGGGTCCACACGGCCTCGACTGTAACCGCCGCGACCCTGGCCGCGGGGTCGGCGGTGAGGGGGCTCACGGAGGTGTCGTCGGCGTCGGGAGGAGCCCCGCAGCAGCGCCGTCCGGCCCCCGGGCGGCGCGACCCGCCGGGACCCCGTCTCCGGTGGTCGGCCGCGCTGCGGGGTCGGATAGTCTCGCCGCAGACTGTGGTCGGCACAGGAGTCGTCCGCCGCGTACCGGTGGACGGTGGGCCGGGAGAGGCCGTCCCGGGAGTCGGGGCGGGGAACGAGGAGGCAGCGAGCAGTGGCTCGAGGCAGCAGGCTCGCGCGGGGCTCCGCGCTCGGTCTCCTGGGGGTGGCCACCCTCACCGGGTGCACGCCCAACAACGAGTTCTGGCGCTGGGGGTGGCCCAACGGGATCACCGACGAGGCCTTCGCGATGCGCGACCTGTGGATCTGGTCGGTCATCGCGGCGCTCGTCATCGGCATCGGCGTGTGGGCGCTCATCCTCTGGTCGGTCGTGGCGCATCGGAAGCGCAGCGACGAGCTCCCCAAGCAGACGGCGTACAACCTGCCACTGGAGATCGTCTACACGATCATCCCGTTCCTCATCATCGCCGGGCTGTTCTTCTTCACCGTGGTGACGCAGAACCGGGTCCAGGCGCGCAGCGACGACCCCGACGTGACCGTCGCGGTGAACGCCTTCAAGTGGAACTGGCAGTTCGTCTACCCCGAGACCACCGGGCAGGACGGCGAACCGGTCAACACGGTGGGCAGCACCGACGAGATCCCCATCCTCGTGCTGCCGACCGACGAGACCATCCGGTTCGAGGTCGCCTCGGCCGACGTCATCCACTCGTTCTGGGTGCCGGAGTTCCTCTTCAAGCTCGACGTCATCCCGGGCAACGAGAACGGCCGCGACAACGTCTTCGAGGTGACCATCCGCGAGGAGGGCGCCTTCGTCGGGCGCTGCGCCGAGCTGTGCGGCACCTACCACGCGTACATGAACTTCGAGGTGCGGGCCGTCTCGCCGGCGGACTACGACGCGTACCTCGCCGCCCGCGAGTCGGGGCTGAGCACCTTCGACGCGCTGGAGAGCATCGGCCAGCCCGGTGAGGCCCAGACGACCTCGGCCTGGGACACCGTCAACGACCCCCAGCGGGCCGATGGCTGACCGGCGCTCCCGCCAGGGCTCCACCACGCAGCAGGAGGGACGGCCGTGAAGGTCGAAGCGCTCATCTTCAACGTCATCGGGGTCTTCTGCATCGCGATGGCGGTCGTCTACGGGCTCTGGGCCCGCGAGCCCATCGGCACCACGGCGCTCGTGCTCTCCGGTGGCCTGACCTTCCTCATCGGCGGGTTCTTCTGGTTCGTCTCGCGCCGCATCGACGCCCGACCGGAGGACCGCAAGGACGCCGACATCGCCGACGGCGCCGGTGAGCTCGGCTTCTTCAGCCCCAGCAGCTACTGGCCCTTCGGCATCGCGCTGTCGGCCGGCCTGATGGGTGTCGCCCTGGCCTTCTTCTACGCCTGGCTCATCGCCATCGCAGCCGCAGCGCTGCTGATCACCATCGGCGGGCTGCTGTTCGAGTACTACGTCGGGCAGAACGCGCACGGCTGACGCTCCCCGCGCCTTCCACGAGGGCCCCTCTCCGCTCCGGCGGAGAGGGGCCCTCGTCGTTCCCGCGCGGCCCGATCCCCGGGATGGGGAGGACGCCACCCCCACCGGCGCGGGGACGCCACCGGACCGGCTGCCTCCGCGCCGACGACCGCGGCGGCGCGTGGACACGCCCCCCGTCGCCCGCTCCACCGCGTCCGGGACCTGGGAGCCGCCGCAGGGGGCCGCGGCGCGGCGTTGGTGGCCCAGGACCCGGCCGGTACGGCCCCGAGGCTTGCCAGGGGCGGGGCCGCCACCGGCTCGCTGGGCGCTCCCTGCCGGCGCTCGGCTCCGGGCTGCTCGCGAGGCCCGAGCAGTGCTCCCGAAGCGGTCGCGCCGGCGCCGCGCCGTCGCACCAGCGCCGTCGGTGGCCGGGCGAGCGGCTCCACAGGAGGGCCGGGCGACCGGCTGCACCGACAACGAGGCGTCGTGCCCGCCGGCGGCGCGGGAGATCCGTGGACCGGCGCGGGGTGGGGGAGCGGCTGACCGGGCCCCGGAGCCTGTCCGCCCACCAGGTACCCGGGAACGCGAAGGGCCCCGACGGGAGATCCGTCGGGGCCCTTCGTGGTGGTGCACTGGGGTCAGTCGCGCGGCTCCTGCGGCCGGCCGCCCTCGGAGGGACGCCCGGAGGCGGTGAGCTCCCGGTCGGCCTCGGCCGCCGCCAGGCCGTGCTCCTCGTGCTGCTGCTCGAGCTCGACCCGCGCCGGCTCCTCGATGGGGCGGAAGAAGCCGCGGATGGCCCGGCGGGCGCCACCGACCTGGTTCATCCGCTTGGGCACCGGAGCGCCGCCGTAGGCCAGCAGGCCGTGCCCGTGGTCGTCGACCGGACCGAGGGGCTGGTGCACCTCGATGAACTCACCGTGCGGCAGCCGCCGGATGACGCCCGTCTCGATGCCGTGCTCGAGCACCTCGCGGTCGTGCTGCTGCAGGCCGAGGCAGATCCGGTAAGTCAGCACGTACGCGATGGGCGGCAGGATGATGATGCCGATGCGGCCGGCCCAGGTCATCGCGTTCAGGCTGATGTCGAACTTGTCGGCGATGACGTCGTTGCCGCCCGAGAGCAGCAGCACCACGTAGAACGTGAGGGCCATGACGCCCAGCGAGGTCCGCACGGGCACGTCGCGGGGGCGCTGGAGCAGGTGGTGCGACGCGGTGTCCTTGGTGAGCGCGCGCTCGATCATCGGGTAGAGCGCCAGGACCGTGAAGATGATGCCCGCGACGACGACCGTCGGCCAGAACAGCGCCGGGATCGTGTAGTTCCCGGGGAGGTTGAGGTCCCAGGCCGGGAACAGCCGCGACGTCCCGTCCAGGAACATGACGTACCAGTCGGGCTGGGACGCCGAGGAGACCTGCGCCGGGTTGTACGGGCCCCACAGCCACACCGGGTTGATCTGCACGAGACCGCCGAGCGCGGCGCAGACACCGAACACGATGAAGAACAGGCCGGTCGCCTTGCCCGCGAAGGTCGGGAACAGCCGGTTGCCCACGACGTTGTGCTCGGTCCGGCCCGGGCCGGGGAACTGGGTGTGCTTCTGCTTGACCAGCACCAGCAGGTGGACCGCGATGAGCGCGAGCATGATCGCCGGGATGAGCAGCACGTGGGCGATGTAGAGCCGCCCGACGATGAACTCGCCGACGTAGTCGCCGTTGAAGACCGCCCAGTGCGCCCAGGTGCCGATCACCGGGATGGACAGGATGATCGCCGACATGATCCGCAGGCCGGTGCCGGACAGCAGGTCGTCGGGGATCGAGTAGCCGGCGAAGCCCTCGGCGATGGCCAGGATCAGCAGCACGACGCCGATCAGCCAGTTGGTCTCGCGCGGCCGGCGGAAGGCACCGGTGAAGAAGATGCGCAGCAGGTGCACGACGATCGCGGCGACGAAGAGCAGCGCCGCCCAGTGGTGCACCTGGCGGATGAAGAGCCCACCGCGGACGTCGAAGGACAGGCCCAGCGTCGACTCGTAGGCCGCCGACATCTCCACACCCCGCAGCGGCGCGTAGCTGCCCTCGTAGACGACCTCGCGCATGGAGGCGTCGAAGAAGAAGGTCAGGTACGTGCCGGTCAGGAGCAGGATGACGAACGCGTAGAGCGCGATCTCCCCGAGCAGGAACGACCAGTGGTCCGGGAAGACCTTGTTCAGGGTCCGGCGCAGCGGGCCGGCGACGATCAGGCGGTCGTCGAACTCGACGGCGGCCTTGCCGATCCGCGACGTGGGGAGACCCGGCGCGGTGGCGGTGCGAGCCATCAGATGCGCTCCCGGTTCCAGTAGGTGGGGCCTACAGCCTCAATGTAGTCACTGCGTGCCACGAAGAAGCCCTCGTCGTCGACCGTGATCGGCAGCTGGGGCAGCGGGCGGGTGGCCGGGCCGAAGACCGGCTTGGCGCCCTGCGTGATGTCGAACTGCGACTGGTGGCAGGGGCAGAGGATCCGGCTGGTCTCCTGCTCGTACAGGGACACCGGGCAGCCGGCGTGGGTGCAGATCTTGGAGTAGGCGACGTAGTCGCCGTAGCCGAAGTCGTCCTGCCCGGCACGCGGCCGGTCGACGGCCACCTGCTCCGGCCGGAGCCGGAAGAGCATCGTCGCGGCGTCGGACTCCCGGTTGCCGCCGGGGACCGCCGGGAAGACGGTCTCCATCGAGCCGGGCTGCTGGTCGCCGGGACGGATCGGGGTGCCGTCGTCGCGGACGAGGCGGACGCCCTGCGCCCAGCTCGTGGTGCCCAGCGGGTTGCCCTTGTTCGGGTTCTTGATCAGGCCGCCCAGGGGCATGAGCAGCATCAGGCCGAGACCGCCGCCCATGAACAGCAGCGAGCGGCTGATCAGCTTGCGGCGGGCCAGGCCGCTGTTGTGCAGGCCGCCGACGAGGGTGGCCGCGGTGGTGACCCGGTCGAAGTGGGACCCGTCGTGCTTGTCCTGCACCGCCGTCTCGTGCGGCAGCAGCTTCTTGGTGTAGAGGACCAGTCCGACGCCGACCAGCGCCAGGGACAGCCCCATGAGGGCACCCAGCAGCGGCGTGAACAGGACGCTCCAGCCGCGCTCGGTGATGTCCCAGTGCCAGTCGGGGAGGAACCACCCCGAGCCGACGTAGACGACCACGAAGAGGAGAGCGGCCACGCCGGCCAGTGCGAACGCGAGGCCGACCTGGCGGACGGCGCGGCGCTCCAGCGGCGAGCCGGGCTCGGGGCCCGGGTCGACGTGGAGCACCTGGACGCCGTCGTAGCTGGCGCCGAGGCGGTCGAGCTCCTCCCGCGGCATCGCCGCGAGCTGCTCGGGGGTGTAGTCGTCGTCCGGGCCGCCGACGTGCGGCCCGGGGGCGTCCGCGCCGCCGGTGGAACCGGGGCGGGTCTCGCGCGTGGTCACGCTTCCTCCTCGCCGTCCCCCGCAAGCGGGAGGTGCCCCCAACGGGGGGTCAGCGTTGGTTGGGTTGTGTTCGCTCGGGAGCGGGCGGGACCGGTCACGCCTTGCTCCCCATCCAGAAGATCCCGAAGAGCAGGACGCTGATGCCCACGACCCAGATGACCAGGCCCTCGGCCGCCGGGCCGAGCCGGCCGATGCCCGCGCCGCCGGGGTCGGCCTGGGCCTTGATGGTCTGGACGTAGTTGATGATCGACCGCTTCTCCTCCGGGGTGAGCTGGTTGTCCCCGAAGACCGGCATGTTCTCCGGCCCGGTCAGCATCGCCGTGTAGAGCTCCATGTCGGTCGTGTCGTTGAGGCTCGGCGCCCGCTTGCCGGACGAGAGCGCGCCGCCCTCGCCGACGAAGTTGTGGCAGGACGAGCAGTTGAGCCGGAAGAGCTCGCCGCCCTGGGCCAGGTCGCCGTCGCGCAGGTCGCCGGAGGGGAGGGTCGGGCCGCCGCCGTTGGCCTGGACGTAGGCCATCAGCTGGTCGATCTCCTCGTCGGTGAAGACGGCCGGCTTGTCGGGGGCCTGCGCCTCCTGGCGCACCAGCGGCATGCGCCCGGTGTGCACCTGGAAGTAGACGGCCGCCTCGCCGACGCCGATCAGCGACGGACCGCGGTTCTCCACGCCCTCGAGGTTCTCGCCGTGGCAGGTGATGCAGCTGCGCTCGTACAGCTCGCGGCCGGCCGCCTCGGCCGAGGACTCGCTGGCGGTGCCCTCGTCGCTCGCGTACGCCGGCGACAGCGCCGAGTACAGCGCGCCGGTCAGCACGAGGGCGGCCATGAGGCCGGCCACGTTGACCACGCGGCGGCGGTGCTTCGACCGGCGGCGGGCGCGGGCGGCGGCAGCGGGGGTGCCGTCAGCGGGACGTCGCGACCAGCGGGCGCGGCTGCGCGGCGCCTCGGCGTCGGGCTGGGCGTCGGACTGCGGGTTCGTGGAAGACACCGGTTCCCTAGCGGATCAGGTAGATCGTGGCGAAGAGCCCGACCCACACGACGTCGACGAAGTGCCAGTAGTAGGAGACCACGATGGCCGAGGTCGCCTGTGCCGGCGTGAACCGGCCCATGGTGGACCGGATGAGCATGTAGACGAAGGCGATGAGGCCGCCGATGACGTGCAGCGCGTGGAAGCCCGTCGTCAGGTAGAACACCGAGCCGTACGTCGAGCTGGAGATCGTCGTGGCGTGGTCGGTGACCAGGACCCGGTACTCGTTGGCCTGGCCGAGCACGAAGACCAGGCCCATGACGAAGGTGATCGTGAACCAGCGGCGCAGGCCGTAGACGTTGCCGTTCTCCGCCGCGAACACGCCGAGCTGGCAGGTGACCGAGGACGCCACGAGGATGATCGTGAAGACCAGCGCGTAGGGCAGGTTCAGCTCGGTCGGCTCCGGTGGCCATCCCTCGGTGGCCCGGGCGCGCGCGGTGAAGTACATGGCGAACAGCCCGGCGAAGAACATCAGCTCGCTCGAGAGCCAGATGATCGTGCCGACGCTGACCATGTTCGGTCGGGTCAGCGAGTGCACCCGGGAGGTGTCGAAGGTGCCGCTCGCCACGGGAGCCGTTGTCACGGGGTCATCATGGCATCGCCTCCGGCGACCCCACGACCGCGGGTGGCGGGTGTGGCGGCTCCGTGACCTCCCCGATACCTACGTCGCGAGGTCCCCGGGAGCGGTGCGACCTGCCACTAGGCTGCGGCCGTGAGCGACGCACCGGCAACCGTCCTCGTCTACAGCTCCCGGCCCGAGGTCCGGGCCGCCGTCCGCACCGCGGTGGGACGGCGGCCGGCGGCCGACGTCGGCCCGTTGACGTGGGTGGAGTGCGCCACCGGCGAGGAGGTCGTCGAGGCCGTGGACGGCGGCGGCGTCGACCTGTGCATCCTCGACGGCGAGGCGCAGCCGACCGGGGGACTGGCGCTGAGTCGCCAGTTGACCGTCGAGGTGGCCGACCGGCCCGCCGTCTGCGTGCTCATCGCCCGGCAGCCCGACCGCTGGCTGGCGCACTGGTCGCTGGCCGACGCGACGCTGCCGTTCCCGATCGACCCGCTGACCGCGCCGTCCGTCGTCGCCGACCTGCTGCGGGACCGGGTGGGACGCCGGCCGGCGACGCGCCCGTGACCGTCGGCACGCCCACCTGGCCCGCGCTGCTCACCCGGCTGCTGGCGGGCGAGGACCTCGGCGTCGACGAGGCGGCCTGGGCCATGCGCGAGGTCATGGCCGGTGAGGCCACCCCGGCGCAGATCGCCGCGTTCGCCATCGCGCTGCGCGCCAAGGGTGAGTCGCCCGAGGAGGTGGCCGGGCTGTCGGCCACCATGCTGGAGCGGGCCACCCCGGTGGACCTCCCGCTGGCGTGCGTGGACATCGTCGGCACCGGCGGGGACCAGGCGCACACCGTCAACATCTCCACGATGGCCGCGGTGGTGACGGCGGCGGCCGGGGTGCCGGTCGCCAAGCACGGCAACCGGGCGGCGTCGTCGTCGTCCGGGGCGGCGGACGTCCTCGAGGCGCTCGGGGTGGTGATCGACCTCCCGGCGGAGGCGGTGGCCGCCTGCGTGCGGGAGGCCGGGATCGGCTTCTTCTTCGCCCCCGTCTTCCACCCGGGGTTCCGGCACACGGCGGTCCCGCGCCGGGAGATGGGCGTCGGGACGGTCTTCAACTTCCTGGGCCCGCTGGCCAACCCGGCGCGGCCCGTGGCCGCCGCCATCGGCTGTGCCGACGCCCGGATGGCGCCGGTGCTGGCCGCCGTCCTGGCCGGGCGGGGGATGCGGGGCCTGGTGTTCCGGGGGGACGACGGCCTCGACGAGCTCACGACCACCACCACCTCGTCGGTGTGGGTGGTCCGCGACGGGCAGGTCGAGCCCGACCGGCTCGACCCCACGGCGCTGGGCATCGAGACCCCTCCGCCCGGGGCGCTTCGCGGCGGCGACCCGGCGTTCAACGCCGACGTCTTCCGGCGGGTGGTGGCCGGGGAGCGGGGGCCGGTCCGCGACGCGGTCCTGCTCAACGCCGCCGCCGCGCTGGCCTCGTTCGACGAGCGGGCCGGGCGGCTGCACGACGTCCTCGCGACCGGGGTGGAGCGGGCCGCGGCGGCGGTCGACGACGGGCGCGCGCAGGAGCAGCTCGAGCGCTGGGTGGGCGTCAGCCGGTCGCTGCGCGGCTGACGGCCCCGTCCCGAGGCTCGCGCCGAGCGGAGCGAGGCGTGAGGAGGACGGGGTCCTCAATCGGCGGAGTCGAAGCCGATGGAGAAGGCCGCCTCGAGGTCGTGCCGGCTGTACGCGCGGAACGCGATGTGCGTGCCGGTCTCCAGGACACCGGGGACCTTGTTGATGCGGCCGGCCACGACGTCGGCCACCTGCTCGAACTCGCGGACCCGCACCACGGCGATGAGGTCGACGTCCCCCGCGACCGAGTAGACCTCGCTGACGCCCTCGAGGTCGGCGACGGCCTCGGCCACCTCGGGGATCGAGTCGGTGGCCGCGTCGATCATGACGATGGCGGTGATCACGCCGGGGATGCTAGCCGGGCCCCGGTCCGTCCGACGGCGGCGCGCGAGCCGGGAGAGACCCGGTCGGGGCGGGCCCGCGTGCCCAGTGGCCGGCTGTCGGCGAACGGGTCGCGGTCGGCGTGGCCGGCCTCCACGCGGTCGAGGAACGCGGTGTAGCTCCCGGTGCCCGGGGCGGCGCAGGCGAGGGTGCCGGTGACCTGCACCAGCCGGGTGCCCGGCTTCTCCATCCAGCGCAGCACCAGCTCGGTCTCGTCGACGGAGGCGGCCAGCTCGTCGTCCGGACCCAGCGGTCTCTCGGCCGTGGCCAGCAGTCCGGCCAGGGTGGCCCGCACGGAGGCGCCCCGCGGCGCGCAGCCGGCGGCCACCAGGCGGCCCCGGCGGACGACGGACAGCTGCCAGCCGCCCTCGCCGTCCGGGCGGGCGAGGACCAGCTCGGCGACCGCGGCCAGCGACTCCAGCCGCTGGCGCCGGCGCACCGCCCGGACCAGCACCGCCACCCGGTCGCGGAGCACGGCGGCGTCCTCGTAGCGCTCCTGGGCGGCGAGCCTGTCGACGCGGGCCAGCAGTGGTGCGAGCAGGGCCTCGGGGTCGGCGGCGACCGCGGCGCGCAGCACGCCGGCGATCGCGGCGTACTCGTCGACCGACTGGGCGCCGGTGCAGGGCGCGCCGCAGCGGCCCATCCCGGCCAGCGCGCAGGCGGTGCCGAGCACCTTGAGCGACAGCCGGCCGGTGCACTGGCGCAACGGCAGCGACTCGTGGACGGCGGCGACGGCGGCGTCCGCGGCCCGCCGGTCGGGGAAGGGGCCGAGGAACACCCCGGCGCCGGGGCGCACCCGGCGGACCACCGACAGGCGCGGGAAGGGCTCGTCGGTGAGCCGCACCCACAGCGCCCGCTCGGGGAACCGGGAGCGCCGGTTGTAACGCGGCTTGTGCTCGGCGATGAGCCGCAGCTCCCGGACGGCGGCCTCGAGGTCGTGCGCGCAGGGGATCGCGTCGACCCGCCGGGCCAGCGCCACCATCTCGGTGATCCGGCTGCGCTGCTCGGCGGCGGTGAAGTAGCTGCGCACCCGGCTGCGCAGGTCGTTCGACGTCCCGACGTAGAGCGGCTCGTCCCGCGGGCCGCGGAACACGTAGACCCCCGGCCCGGTCGGGACGGCGTCGGCCAGGTGGCGCTTGCGCAGCCGCTCCGGGTCGACCTGGCGGCTGAGGGTGGTGAGCTCCTCCAGCGTGGTGATGCCGAGGGGACCCAGCCGCTCGAAGAGGCCGTGCAACACGTCGACCGTGGCGCGGGCGTCGGCCAGGGCGCGGTGGCACGGCTCGGCGTCGGCGCGGAAGAACGGCGCGAGGGTGGCCAGCTTGCAGTTGGGCACCTCGTCGCGGGTGAGCAGCCGGCGGGCCAGGACGGCGGTGTCGACCGAGGCCGCCGCGGGCCAGGGGATGCCGTTCTCCGCGCAGGCCGCCTTGAGGAAGCCCAGGTCGAACGGGGCGTTGTGGGCGACGAGGACGGCGCCCCGGGCGAACTCGAGGAAGCTGGGCAGCACCGCGCCGATGCGGGGGGCGGCCGCGACCATGGTCGTGGTGATGCCGGTCAGCACGCTGATGTAGGGCGGGATCGCGCAGCCCGGGTCGACGAGGGTCTGGAACTCGCCGAGGACCTGGCCGCCGCGGACCTTGACCGCGCCGATCTCGGTGATCGCGCTGTCCTTCGGGGAACCCCCGGTGGTCTCCAGGTCGACGACGACGAACGTCACCTCCGCGAGCGGGGTGCCCAGCTCGTCGATGGTGGCCTGCTCGTAGCGGGGGAGGCCCGCCGCGGCTCGCGCGGCCGTCCCGGCCAGGTGGGCGGGGGAGAGCGGCACCTGCCGGGGAAGGGAGGACGGCACGGGGCGGACGGTAGGTCGGGCCAGTGACAGTCCCGGGGACGCGCGCCGGGTCCCGGCCGGATCACCACTGCCCCGGGACGCCGCGCGGACGGCGGGCACCGCGCGGGCGCACGGAACTGTCGGTGGCCGTCCCTACCGTGCCAGCCGGACCGACCGAGGCCATGGAGGGCCTCCACGACCGGGGTCGGCCGGGTGAGGAGTGGGCCATGTTGATCGACTGCGAGACCTGCACCGTGCGGGGCACCGGCTGCGCCGACTGCGTCGTCACCGTGCTGCTGGGGGCGCCGCCGGGCTGGCGGACCGAGGACCCGACCGTCGTGCCGATGACCGCGCGGCGCGGCGCGGAGGCGACCGGGGACGGCGTCGTCCCGGGCCCGGGCGTCGTCGTGGAGTTCGACGAGGTGGAGCGCCGCGCCGTGCGGGCCCTCGCCGAGGGCGGTCTCGTGCCGCCGCTGCGGCACCAGGCCGAGCCGGAGCAGAGGTCGGGTGGGGCCGGGCGGGGCCGGTGGCGCACCGGGTGACCCGGTCCGTGCGGCCGGGTCGCCCGCAGGCGGGCGCGGGGTCCATCCCGGCGGCGTGTCGGGCCGGGCGATCCTGTGGATGTCCCCACAGTTCCCGCTGGCCCCATTTGTCACAACTTCATCACGCCCGTACGGTGAGCCGGTCCGACCGGGTGGTCGTCACCCGCAGAGAGGTGACCTCGGCCGGGCACCGCCGAATCGCCCGACGCGCCTCCGTGGCGCCGAGGGGGAACCGGGGACCCACCGCAGCACTGGGGTGAGTTCTCGCGTGCGCCGGTCCGCCGGGGCACACGCGCCGGCCCGCCGGCGCGCAGAGATAGGGCACGTCTTCCCAGCCCGAACCCGTCAGCTAACTCGGTAGGCGGTTGCTGAGGAAGAAACGGAGAGCCGCCGACCGTGGCGACCCCCCGCCCTGCCCTGGGGCATGCGCTCGACCAGATCGACTCCGACCTCCCGGTGGCCCTCCGCCGCCCGACGCTGCCCCGCCGCCTCGGCCGCGGGCTCGTCGTGGGCGCCACCGCGACCCTCGCCCTCACCCTCCTGCCGGGGACCGCCGCCGCGGATCCGGAGCGCGCCGCGAGCGCCGCCCAGGCGGCCCAGCTCGTCGCGCAGGCCGGACACGACCTCGAGGTCGTCACCGAGCAGGTCAACGACGCCCGCGAGGCGCTGGCCCAGCAGCAGGCCGCGGTCGAGGCCGCCGACCGGGCTGCCGCGGCGGCCCGCGAGCAGCTCGGCGCCCTCGACGGCCAGATCCGCCAGGTCGCCCGCACCGCGTTCACCAGCGGTGACGGGATGCACGAGCTGGACCTGCTGTTGACCAGCGAATCGCCCGAGGACTTCGTGTCGTCGCTGGCGACCCTCGACGCGATCGCCGGCCACACCAACGACGTCCTCGCCGACGTCGCGGAGAGCGCCGCCGCGGCCGAGCGGGCCCAGCAGGAGGCCGACGCCGCCCGGGCCCAGGCGCAGGCGTCCCTGGACGACGTGACCGCCCGCCAAGCGCAGCTGGAGGCGGACATCGCCGACTACCAGGCGCAGTACGCGGCGCTGTCGGTCCCGCAGCAGCAGGAGGTCGTCACGGCCCACGCCGGCCAGGCCGTGGCCGCGCCCGCGCCGGCGCCCGCCGCCAGCGGTTCGGCCCAGGCCGCCGTCGACACCGCGCTCGCCCAGGTCGGGGACCCCTACGTCTGGGGCGCCGGCGGGCCGAACGCCTTCGACTGCTCCGGCCTGACCCAGTACGCGTACGCCGCGGCGGGGATCAGCCTGCCGCACTCCAGCCGCATGCAGTCGACGATGGGCCGCGCGGTCTCCCGTGCCGACCTGCAGCCGGGCGACCTGATCTTCTACTACAGCCCGGTCAGCCACGTGGCGATGTACATCGGCAACGGCCAGATGGTGCACGCCTCCACGTCGGGCCAGCCGGTCAAGGTGGTCGGCGTGGACTCGATGGGCGGCATCACCGCCATGCGCCGCATCGCCTAGCGACCGGCGGCAGGGCAGCGGGCCGGTGACCTCCCGGAGGTCACCGGCCCGCTGCGCGTCCGGCGCCTGCCGGGCCGGGTGGCGGCCCGCCGCGAACCCCCGCGGCGCCCTGTCGGAACCCGGAAGGTGGCCCGCCCCGGACCCCGCGGCCCCCTGCAGGGACCCGCCGCGAGCCTGCGAGCGGTGGGGGGGACGGGGTCCTCCTAGGATCGGCCGGGTGAGCGCCCGCCGGGCCGCGCTGCTGGTCGCGGTGGTCCTCGGGGCGGCGCTCGTCGTCGTCATCGTCGTCCGGACGCCGTGGACGCTGCTGCCCGACCCGCCCGGGGGACGCACGCCGGTCCGCCCGGGGGCGGGCCTGCCGCCGGGGGTCGCCGAGCGGGCGGAGTCCTTCGCGGCGTCCCTCCGGCCGGCCTCCCTCGCCTCCCTGGTGCTGAGCCTGGTGGCGTCCGCGGTCCTGGCGCTGACCCCGCTGGGCCGCGGGCTGGTGACCGCGGTCGCGCGGCCGCTGGGCGGCGGCTGGGCCTGGCAGGTGCTGCTCGGCACGGTCGCCCTGGTGGTGGTCGGCCGCCTGGTCACCCTCGGGTTCGCCGCCTACGGCGAGACGGTGCGGCACCGGTACGGGCTGTCCACCCGCAGCTGGGCCCTGTGGTTCCGCGACGTCGCCGTCTCCACCGCGATCTCGGCCGCGGTCACCGCAGGGGTCCTGCTCGCACTGGTGTGGCTGGCCCGGCGCGCCCCCGGCACCTGGTGGGCCTGGGCGGCGCTGGTCGCGGCCGGGTTCGTCGTCGTCGGGTCCTTCCTCTACCCGGTGCTCATCGAGCCGGCGTTCAACCGGTTCGACCCGCTCCCGGCCGGGCAGCTGCGCACCGACCTGCTCGAGCTGGCGGAGGAGAACGGCACCCCGGTCGCGGACGTGCTCGTCGCCGACGCCTCCCGGCGGACCACGGCGCTCAACGCCTACGTCTCCGGCTTCGGCTCGACCCGGCGGATCGTCGTGTACGACACGGTGCTCGACCAGCTCCCCGACGCCGAGATCGAGTCGATCGTGGCCCACGAGCTCGGCCACGTCAGCGCCGACGACGTCCTCACCGGCACGCTGATGGGCGCGCTCGGCGCGGCCGCCTCGGTCGCGGCGCTGGGCTGGCTGCTGTCGTGGACCCCGCTGCTGCGCCTGGCGGGGGTGGACGGCCCCGGCGACCCGCGGGTGGTCCCGCTGGCGCTGCTGCTGGTGGCCGTGGGCTCGCTGGTCGCCACGCCGGTGCAGAACCTGGTCTCCCGGCACGTCGAGGCCCGCGCCGACCTGCACGCGCTCGACCTCACCGGGGACGCCGACGCCTTCGTCGCGATGCAGGACCGGCTGGCCGCCAGCAACCTCTCCGACCCCGACCCGCCCGCGGCCTGGCAGTGGTTCTTCGGCTCGCACCCCACCGGGCCGCAGCGGGTGGCGTTCGCCGGGGACTGGCAGCGCCTGCAGGAGGCCGGGTGAGGACGCTCGTCGTCACCAACGACTTCCCCCCGCGGCAGGGCGGGATCCAGACCTTCGTCGCGTCGCTGCTGGCCCGGCGGCCACCGGACTCCCTCGCCGTGCTCGCCTCCCGGTCGCCGGGGTGGGAGGAGTACGACGCCGCGCTGCCCTACCCGGTGGTCCGCCGGCCGACCGGGATGCTGCTGCCGACCCCCGGCGCGGCGCGGGCCGCGGCCGACCTGGCCCGGCGGTACGGCTGCGACACGGCCTTCTTCGGGGCCGCGGCGCCGCTCGGGCTGCTGGCCCCCGCGCTGCGGGCCGCCGGTGTCGGCCACCTGGTGGGAGCCACCCACGGCCACGAGACCGGCTGGGTGGCCCTGCCGGGGGCGCGGCAGGTGATGCAGCGGATCGCCGGCGGGCTCGACGTCCTCACCTACATCAGCGAGTACACCCACCAGCGGCTGGCGCCGGCGCTGGGCGGCGCGGTCCGCATGGCCCAGCTGTCGCCGGGGGTGGACGTCGACCTGTTCACCCCCGCCGCCGACGGCGCGGCGGTGCGGCAGCGGTACGGGCTGGGCGCGGCGCCGGTCGTCGTCTGCGTCTCCCGGCTGGTCGCCCGCAAGGGGCAGGACGTGCTGGTCGCCGGGTGGTCGCGGGTGCTGCAGCGCCACCCCGACGCCCGGCTGCTGCTCGTCGGCGGCGGGCCGCTGGAGGCCTCGCTGCGCCGGGCCGTCGCCGCGCGGGGACTCGGGGACTCCGTCGTCCTCACCGGGCCGGTGCCGCCGGACCGGCTGCCCGCGCACTACGCGGCCGGCGACGTCTTCGCCATGCCCTGCCGCACCCGCCGCGGCGGCCTGGACGTCGAGGGGCTGGGCATGGTCTACCTGGAGGCGGCCGCGTGCGGGCGGCCGGTCGTGGCCGGGACGTCCGGGGGCGCGCCGGAGACGGTGCGGGAGGGCGTGACCGGGCACGTGGTCGCCGACCCGCGGTCGCCGGAGGGGGTGGCGGCGACGATCGCCGGCCTGCTCGACGACCCCGACCGGGCCCGCCGGATGGGCGCGGCCGGCCGCGCGTGGGTGGAGGAGCGGTGGTCGTGGAAGACGATCGCCGACACGTTCGCCGCCCTGCTCCAGCCCGGACAGCGCTGAGCCCCGCCCTGCGCACGGCGGGACGGGGGTCAGCGGCGCTCAGCTCTGGTAGAGGGCCTCGACCTCGTCGTCGAACTCCTTCATGACCACGGCCCGCTTGAGCTTCAGGCTCGGGGTCAGCATCCCGTTGGCCTCGGTGAAGTCCGACGCCAGCACCCGGAACTTCTTGATCGACTCGGCCCTCGACACCGCCTTGTTGGCCTCGGCCACGGCGGTCTCGATCTCGGCGAGGACGTCGGCGTCCTGGGTGAGCGCCTCGGGCCTGGTGTCGGCCGGCTTGCCCTTGGACTCCAGCCAGCCGGGCAGCGCCTCCTCGTCGAGGGTGATCAGCGCGCCGATGAACGGCCGCTGGTCACCGACGACGATGCACTGGCTGATCAGCCGATGGGCGCGCATCCGGTCCTCGAGCACCGCCGGGGCGACGTTCTTGCCGCCCGCGGTCACCAGGATCTCCTTCTTGCGCCCGGTGATCCGGATGAAGCCGTCGCCGTCGATGTCGCCGAGGTCGCCGGAGTGGAACCAGCCGTCGGCGTCGATCGCCTCGGCGGTGGCCTGCTCGTTCTGCCAGTAGCCGCGCATCACGATCCCGCCACGGATGAGGATCTCCCCGTCGTCGGCGATCGCGGCCTCGACGCCGGGCAGCGGGCGCCCGACGGTGCCGATGCGGAACGCGGCGTCGTGGTTGACGGCGGCGGCCGCGGTGGTCTCGGTGAGGCCGTAGCCCTCGTAGACGGTGACCCCGATGCCGCGGAAGAAGTGGCCCAGCCGCTCGCCCAGCGGAGCGCCGCCGGAGACGGCCCCCATGCACCGGCCGCCGAGCGCCGCCCGCAGCTTGCCGTAGACCAGCTTGTCGAACACCGCGTGCTGGGCGCGCAGCGCCAGGCCCGGGCCGCCGGTGTCCTGGGCGCGGGACCAGGCGATGGCCACCTGGGCGGCCTTGTCGAAGATCTTGCCCTTGCCGTCGCCCTCCGCCTTGGCCTTGGCCTGGTTGTAGACCTTCTCGAACACCCGCGGGACGGCGAGCACGAAGGTCGGCCGGAAGGCGCCGAGGTCCTCGACGAGGTGGGACACGTCGGGGGTGTGGCCGATGACCGTGCGGGTCTTGACCGCCCCGACCTCCAGCACGCGGGCGAGCACGTGCGCCAGGGGGATGAACAGCAGCAGCGAGCCCTCCGCGTTGAGGAACCGGCTGAGCAGCGACATGCCGTTGCCGATCTCGAACAGGAAGTTCGCGTGGGTCAGCTCGCAGCCCTTGGGCCGGCCGGTGGTGCCGCTGGTGTAGATGATCGTGGCCAGGCTGGACGACCGCAGCGTCGCCCGCCGGGCACCGAGCTCGGCGTCGGGGACGTCGGCGCCGGCGGCGGTCAGCGCGCCCAGGGCGTCGTCGTCGATGACGAACACCGGGCCGAGCTCCGGGGCCTGGTCGCGGACCGACTCGACGGCCGCGGCGTGCTCGGGGCGCTCCACGACCGCGGCCCTGGCCCCGGAGTCGGCGAGGATCCAGGCGACCTGGTCGGGGCTGGAGGTCTCGTAGACCGGGACGACGACGGCGCCGGCGGTCCAGATGGCGAAGTCGAGGACGGTCCACTCGTAGCGCGTCTTGGCCTGCAGCGCGACGCGGTCGCCGGCCTGCACGCCGGAGGCCACCAGGCCCTTGGCGACGGCGGACACCTCGGCGCCGAACTGGCGCCACGTGACGTCCTGCCAGCGGCCCTCGCGGCGAACCCGGAGACCCACCTCGTCGCCGTGCTCGGCCACGTTGGTGGCGAGCAGGTCGGGGAGGGCCTCGTCGGGGCCCACCTCGGTCGTTGCCGGGACGCTGAACTCGCGCACGCCTGGTCCTCTCCTCCCGCCCGGCCACGGCACCGTCGCCTGCGGTCCGGGTCGCGGACGTGCGCCAAATCTATCCGCTGCCTGCTACCCGCGAGTAGCAGGCGCCCGTGCCACGAACGGGCGACACCACATGGACCGGTTAGCCTGCTGCGCATGGCCGAGCAGTCCACCCAGTCGATCTCCGTCGACGCCCCGGCGTCGGACGTCATGGCCGTCATCGCCGACTTCCCGGCCTATCCGCAGTGGGTGGCGGCGGCCAAGCAGGTCGAGGTGGTCGAGGCCGGGCCCGACGGCCGTGCCCGGCGCGTGCGCTTCGTGCTCGACGCGGGGATGGTCAAGGACGACTACGTCCTCGAGTACGAGTGGGACGACGACCGCCGGGTGTCCTGGCAGCTGGTGACCGGCCAGATGCAGAAGCGCCAGGAGGGCTCCTACACCCTCGACGAGCGCGACGGCCGGACCGAGGTCACCTACCGGATCACCATCGACACCCACCTGCCGCTGCTGGGCATGTTCAAGCGCAAGGCGGAGAAGGTCATCCTCGACACGGCTCTCAAGGAGCTCAAGAAGCGCGTCGAGGGCTGAACCGGCCGTGCGGACGCTGCTCCTCACCGGTCCCGGTGGGGCCGGTACCTCCACCCTCGCCGCGGCGGCCGCCGTGCGCGCCGCCCGCTCGGGGCGGCGCACCCTGCTGCTGGCCCGTCCCGGCGCCCGCCCGGTCGCTCCCGACGCCGTCCCCGGCCTCACCGTCGACCCGGTGGAGCCGCTGGGAGCCCTGGAGGGCCTGTGGTCGACGGTGGCCGCGCAGGTCGGCGACACCGTCCCCGGGGTGGCGCTGCCCCCGCCCAGCTCCGTGGTGCCCCTCCCGGGCGCCGGTGAGCTGGCCCTGCTGACCCGACTCGGCCGGGCCGTCCGCGCGGCCGAGGCCGACACCGTCGTCGTCGACGCCGGTCCGCTGCCCTCGGGCGCCGGGCTCGTCGCGCTCCCCGGCGTGCTGCGCTGGTGGCTGGACCAGGCGCTGCCGACGCGGCTGCGCGTGCTCGGCGCCGTCCGCACCGCCGCCGTCCGGTCGGGAGCGGTCAGGCGGGGGCCGGTGGACGCCGCCCTCGACGCGGTGCCGGTCCTCGAGGAGCTGCTCGCCGGGCTGGAGCTGACCGAGCCGGCCGTCACGGAGGTCCGCCTGGTGGCCACGGCGCGGCCCGAGGCCGTGGCGGCGCTGCGGTCGGCCGTCACGGCGCTGGCCCTGCACGGCCAGCGGCCGACCGCCGTCCTGGCCCGCGTGCTGCCCGCCGGCGGGGCGGGGGAGTGGTGGGCGCGCCGCGCCGCCGAGCAGGACGCCGCGCTCGCCGCCCTGGCCGAGCTCGCGCCCGTGCGGCGCATCGAGGAGTCCGCCGAGGCGCCGCGGGAGCCCGCCGCGCTCGCCGGCCTCCTCCCCGAGGACGACGACGCCGGACCGGCCGACCCGGTGACCCCCGTGACCGAGCGCGGGGAGGACGGCCGCAGGCTGGTGCTGCCGCTGCCCTTCGCCGAGCGCGCGGGCCTGGAACTGACCCGCTGGGAGGACGACCTCGTGGTCACCGTGGCGGGGGCGCGCCGGTCGATCCGGCTCGACGCCCTGCTGCGCCGCTGCCTGGTCACCGCCGCCACCCTGGAGGACGCCGGCACCGCGCGGGCGCGGCTCGCGGTCACCTTCACACCCGATCCACAGCAGTGGCCGGCCTCGCTGCTGGCCGCCGAGGGGAGCACGACATGAGCGACGGACCCGACTGGGTCGAGCAGGCCCGACGGCTGGTGTCCGGCCTGGGCGAGACCCTGGGCTCGACGCTGCGGGAGGGCGCCGGTGGCGCGGCGGACGGCCACCCGGCCGACTGCCGGTGGTGCCCGGTGTGCCAGGTCGCGGCCGTGGTGCGCGGCGAGCGGCCGGAGGTCACCGCCGCGCTGGCCGACGTCCTCGGCGCGGCGGCCGCCGCCCTGCGGTCGTTCAGCGAGGGCGGGCGGGAGGCTCCCGCGGAGGACCCCGGCGCGCAGCCGGGCACCGGGACGGCGGCGGAGACCGCGGCCGGGGCGGAGACGGGCACGGAGGCGGAGGCCGCGGCCGCGGCGGAGACGGGCACGGAGACGGCGGCTGGGACAGCGGCGGCACCGCCCCCGCCGCCCGCGGGGACGACCTCTCCGGTCCAGCGCGTCGAGATCGCCTGAGTGACCGCGCCCCGGACCCCGCGCGACCCGGCCGCCGCCGGCCTGCCCGCGCTGGGCATCGACATCGGCGGCACCAAGGTGGCCGGCGGTGTGGTGGCGCCCGACGGCACCGTCCTCGCCACCGCGCGCCGGGCGACCCCGGGGGCGTCGGTCAGCGAGACCGAGGACGCGATCGTCGCCGTGGTCGAGGAGCTCGCGCTGTGGCACGGCGGGCCGATCGTCGGCGTCGGCGTGGGGGCGGCCGGCTGGTTCGACCGCACCGGCGACACCGTGCTGTTCAGCCCCCACCTGGCCTGGCGGAACTCCACCCTGCGCAAGGACCTCGCCACGCGGCTGCAGCGGCCCATGTGGGTCGGCAACGACGCCGACGCCGCGGCCTGGGCCGAGTACCGCTTCGGCGCGGCCGCCGGCGCCGACCTCGCGCTGATGATCACCCTCGGCACCGGCATCGGCGGTGGGATCGTGATGGGCGGCCGGCTGCAGCGCGGGTCCCACGGGGTCGCGGGGGAGTGGGGGCACATGCGGGTGGTCCCCGACGGCCGGTTGTGCGCCTGCGGCAACCGCGGCTGCTGGGAGCAGTACGCGAGCGGGACCGCGCTCGGCCACACCGCGCGGGAGGTGGCCCGCAGCTCCCCGGCCGCGGCGGCGCTGCTGCTGGAGCGGGTGGACGGCGACGCCGACCGGCTGACCGGCGAGGACGTCGCCCGCGCCGCCGCCGAGGGTGACCCGCTGGCGCTCGAGCTGCTCGCCGAGGTGGGGCACTGGCTCGGGCAGGGGATCGCCGACCTGTCCGCCGTCCTGGACCCCGAGGTGGTGGTCATCGGCGGCGGGGTGAGCGTGCTGGGCGAGATGGTGCTCGGCCCGGCGCGCGAGCGGCTGGACCGGGCGCTGCCGGGCCGCGGTTTCCGCCCCGGGCCGCAGGTGGTCGCCGCCCGGCTGGGCGCCCAGGCCGGGCTGGTCGGCGCCGCCGACCTGGTGCGCCGCGCCGTCTCCGAGGGCGACGACTGACGTCGGCGGAGTGCCACGGCGCGGTTCCCGCGCCCCTGGCACTCCGCTCAGGTGAGCTCGCGGGCGAGCTGCTCGAGGAACAGACCGATGTCGGTGACGATGCCCATCGCCTGGGCGCTGCCGCGGTCGGCCAGCTTGGTCACCGTCGCCGGGTTGATGTCCACGCACACCAGCGGCACCGACGCCGGCAGGATGTTCCCGGTCGCGATCGCGTGCAGCATCGTCGCCACCATGATCGCGAAGCCGACATCGGGCAGCTCGGCGCGCATCGCCCGCTGACCCTCGACGACGTCGGTGTACACGTCGGGCAGCGGGCCGTCGTCGCGGACGGAGCCGACCAGCACGAACGGCTTGCCGGCCCGCACCATCGCGTGCATCACCCCACCGGTCAGGACGCCGGACTCCACGGCCGCCGCGATCGAGCCGGCCCGCCGGACGGTGTTGATGGCCCGGATGTGGTGCTCGTGCCCGTGCGGCACCCCGGAGCCCTTGGCCAGGTCGACGCCGAGGGAGGTGCCGTAGAGCGCGGACTCGATGTCGTGGGTGGCCAGCGCGTTGCCGGCGAACAGCACGTCGACGTAGCCGCCCTCCACCAGGCGGACCATCGCCGGCGCGGCACCGGTGTGGACGACGGCCGGCCCGCCAACCCACAGCACCTTGCGCCCGGCCGCCTTCACCTCGCGCATCCGCTCGGCGATCTGCCGCACCAGCACCACCTGCGGCTTCTCGCTCGACGCGATCGAGGACATGAAGCCGAAGGCCTCCTCGTCCCCGCGCGCCACGGCCGGGGGCATCTCCACCCGCACCCCGTGCGCCCCGCACACGACGGCGTCCCCCGCCCGCACGTCGCTCACCGGCACGGTGCGGACGACCGTGCGTCCGCCGGCCTCGGCGACCACCAGCCCGCAGTCCATCTCGGCGCGGTCCACCGGCAGCCACTCGCGGTCCAGCCGGACGAAGGTGTCCAGGTTGGTCGTCGAGTAGAAGTCCTCGGGGAAGACGCCGTCGGCCGGAGCCGGGCGCAGGGTGGCCGTCCCGGGGTCGACGGTGTTGGCCCCGTGGGTCTGCAGCCGCATGACGATGCGCTCGAGCAGGTCGGGGTCGGCGGCCTTGATCTCGACGGTGGCGCGGGACTCGTCCTCGTGCTGGCGGCCGAGGTCGAGGGCCTCGATGCGGTAGTCCCCGCCGTACTCGAGGACGTCGTCGAGGACCCGGGCCAGGATGCCGGTGTCCATCAGGTGGCCGGTCAGCCGGACGGTGGTGGAGTGCGGTGCGGCGCCCACCCGTCGCAGGTTAGCGGGAGGACCCCCTCCTCCCCGCCCCTCGCACGCTCGGGGCGGGACCCGGGAGGGGGCCGCTAGACGACGGCGCCGTCGTCCCCGTCGTCGGTCGTGCGGTCCCGCATCCGCGACACCAGCACCCCGACGCCGCCCACGACGGCGGCCACGCCGAGCACCAGGCCGACGTCGACCGACAGCCCGAGGGCCCGCGGCGCCACGATGAGCACCGCACCCGCGGCGATCAGCAGCACGGCGTACAGCGAGGCGGGCGCCGGAGCTGGCACCGGCGGGGCCGGCGGCGGCTCGAAGTGCTCGTCGGGCCGGTCGAGGACCTCCGGCTCGGCCGGCGCCGGCGGCGGGGCGGACGGCGGCTCCTCGTCGACCACCGTGCGGCCGTGCTCGGCCTCGAACGCGGCCACGATCCGGGCCCACTCGGCGTCCTCGTCGATGTCGCGCCGGGGAGCCCGCTGCGCGTGGGTCCGCTCCTGCACGTGCTCGTCGACGTGCTCCTCGACCAGGGCCCGGCCTTCGGCCGAGCGCGCCCGGTCCACGAAGATGCGGTCGGTGGGCGGGCTGGGCAGGGAGACCGAGCGCGTGTAGGGCTCGACGTCGGCCGAGGGCTCCAGGTAGGCGGCGATGCCGGCGTCCCGCAGCACGTCCAGCAGGTGCTCACCGACGCGCGGGTCGACGTCGCGCACCGGGGTCCACAGCGCGGCGTCCAGCCCGTTGTCGCGCCGTCCCCGCCGGCCGGTCACGCCCCGGCCTCCATCGCGGGCGTCCGCTCCCGGATCCAGTCCACCGAGCCGGCGAAGATGCGCGGGGCGTCGTTGTCGAGGGTGGCCACGTGGTAGCTGTCCTCGAGCAGCACCTCGGTGGTGTCGGTGCTGGCCACGCCGGCGAGGAGCACCCGCACGGACGCCGGCTCCACCACGTGGTCGGTGACGCTGCGGAACACCAGCAGGGGCGCGGTGACCCGGCCCAGGTCGGCGCGGGTCGCCGTCCACAGCCGCCGCAGCCCGAGCACCGCCCGGGTCGGCAGCTTCGGGTAGGCGCGCTCGTCGACCCCGGGCTTCTTGATGTCGTTGGCGATCGCCTTCCAGCTCGGCGTGAGCCGGGCCAGCACCGGGAGCAGCTTGGCGTCGAGGCGCTCGGTCAGCAGCGAGGGGTTGACCAGCACGAGGCCGGCCACCTCCTGCGGGCGCAGCTCGGCCAGCCGGATCGCCAGCGTCCCGCCCATGGACAGCCCAGCGACCACCACCCTGTCGCACTCGGCGGCCAGCTCGTCGAACGCCGCGGAGACGGCGGCCACCCACTCCTGCTCGGTGGTGAGGTTGCAGTCCTGCCAGCGGGTGCCGTGGCCGGGCAGCAGTGGCGCCCGGACGGCGAAGCCCTCCGCGGCCAGGTGCTCGCCCCAGGGCCGCACGCTGAACGGCGAGCCGGTGAAGCCGTGCACCAGCAGCACGCCCGTGCCGGCACCGCCCGGCCCGCCGGGGAGGGCGAACGGCTCGGCGCCGGGCCGCACCGCGGCGGGTGCCTCGTCAGTGGGCACGGCTGGTCCTCCTGGGGGCGTCGGCGGCACGGACCGACCGGCGGGGCGGGCAGAGCTGGACCGGCCGGGCGGACCTGCGATTGTCCATCCGCCACCGGGCTCCCTAGTCTGGCAGCCCCAGAGGGAGGCGTGTTGTTCTACTGGTTCCTCAAGTTCGTGGCGATCGGCCCGGTCGTGAAGCTGGTGTTCCGGCCGCAGGCCCGGGGGGTGGACAACGTCCCGCGCACGGGTGCGGCGATCCTCGCGAGCAACCACCTGTCGGCGGCGGACTGGGTGTTCATGCCGCTGTCGCTGCGCCGCCGGGTCACCTTCCTGGCCAAGTCGGAGTACTTCACCGGCACGGGGGTGAAGGGCTTCCTCCAGCGGGCCTTCTTCACCGGGGCCGGCCAGGTGCCGATCGACCGCACCAACGCGTCGGCCGCGGAGAACGCCATCCGCACCGGCCTGCGGATCCTGCGCGAGGGCAAGCTGCTCGGCATCTACCCGGAGGGCACCCGCTCGCCCGACGGGCGGCTGTTCCGCGGCAAGACCGGGGTGGCCCGGATGGCGCTGGAGACCGGTGTCCCGGTCGTGCCGGTGGCGATGGTCTACCGGCCCCGGCACCTGCCCCTGGTGGGCAAGCGGCTGCCCAAGGTCTGCGTCACCTTCGGCGCGCCGTTGGACTTCTCCCGCTACGAGGGGCTGGCCGGCGACCGGTTCGTCGAGCGGTCGATCACCGACGAGATCATGTACGAGATCATGACGCTGTCGGCGCAGGAGTACGTCGACGTCTACGGCGCCAAGGTGAAGAAGACGATGGACGCCACCGGGGCCAGCGCCTCGGAGGTGCTGCGCCGGATGGAGCCGCCCACCGACGAGGCCGGCGACCGCGAACCGGAGTCGCTGGCCGGCTGACGCGGGGTCCCGCGCCGCGCAGGCCCGGGGGAGCCGACCGGGCCGGCTCCCGGGCGTCGTGGGCACGACTGCTGTCCTCGGCGTGGGGGGGGGGGGGGGGGGGGGGGGGGGGGGGGGGGGGGGGGGGGGGGGGGGGGGGGGGGGGGGGGGGGGGGGGG
>NZ_JBJGYQ010000020.1:0-102762 GCF_054050075.1 Geodermatophilus sp. SYSU D00965
GGGGCCCGCGCGCCCCCCCCCCCCCCCCCCCCCCCACTCCGACAGCTCAGATGCTGTGGACGTGCTGGCGGACGGCGGCGACCAGCTCCGGCGTGACGTCGGTCACGCCGTGGTCGTGGGCCGCGTGGCCGGCGACCTGGGCGAGGATGCCGCCCTCGTCGGCAGCGGTGAAGCGCGCGCTGCACCCGGGGATGACGTCGCCGCAGGCGAAGGTCTTCATCGTGGCCTCCTGGTTCGTCGTTCGGGCCGGGCCGCCCGGGTGGGCGCCCGGGGTCAGCGGGCGGCGGCGGCCGAGGCGAGGTCCTCGACCCGCAGCAGGCCGAGGACGGTGCCGGCCGGGTCGGTGCACAGGACCGGGTCGAAGCGGTGCACCGGCGGCCGGGTGAGCGCGCGCTGCAGGGTCTGGGTGACGTCGGCCGTGGGGTGCACGCGCAGCGACACCGGGGCGGTGTGGACCTCCGTGGTGCGCGGGTCGGCCAGCAGCAGGCCCACCGGCTCGCCGAGCTCGCCGACGAGCACCGCGGGCGGGACGCCGGGGTGCGTCGTCCCGACCTCGCACTGGCGCACCGGGCGCAGCAGGCTGCTCACGCTCTCGGTCACCCGCGCCCGGGCCACCTGCGCGCGCACCAGCCGGACCACCTCGGGGGCCAGCGGGGCGAACGCCGGCGCCGGGCGGCCCAGCAGCCAGCCCTGGGCCAGCGGGACGCCGAGCCGGGCCAGCGCGGCCAGCTCCCCGGCGGTCTCGACGCCCTCGGCCAGCAGCCAGGCGTCGATCCGGCCGGCGAACTCCCCCACCATCTCGGTCAGCGCGGCCCGGACCGGGTCGGTGTCGACGTCGGTGACCAGGGCGCGGTCGAGCTTCACCAACTGCGGCCGCACCACGGCCATCTGCTGCAGGCCCGAGTAGCCCGAGCCGGCGTCGTCCAGGGCGATCAGGGCGCCGCGGGCGCGGAGCTCCTCGGCCTGGTGGCGCAGCGCGGCCAGGTCGTGGACCGGCGTGTGCTCGGTCAGCTCGACGACCACCCGCCGCAGGTCGTGGCAGCCGGCGAGCGCGTCCCGCACCGGCGCCGCGCCGAGCAGGTGCGGGCTGACGTTGACGGTCAGGAACGTGTCGTCGGGCAGCAGCGGGACGGCGTCCAGCGCCTTGGTGATGGCCAGCGCCTCGAGCTCGGCGGCCAGCCCGCACTCGGCGGCGGCCGCGAACCACACGTCGGGGCCGGCGGTGCCGGGGAAGCGGGAGAGGGCCTCGTAGCCGGCGATCCGCGCGGCGGCGATGTCGACGATCGGCTGGAACGCCATCGTCAGGTCGTCGGGGTCGGCGAGCAGCGGCCGGCAGTCCGGCAGGGCGCTCGTGCGGGTGGCCGACATGCCGTCCCATCGGTCCGCCTGACCGGCCGCTTGACCGGTGGGACGCGGGTCTACCCCTGCGGAGGGAGCAACGCGCGTGGCACGCGAACGAGGGACCGTGCCGCTCCACGGCGGGCGGTCGTGTCAGCATGGTGCGTTGCGGCTCGCCGGTGAGTCCACTGCAGGAGGGAACGGGGGTCCTCGTCGCGATGGACGCCGCATCCCCGGGTCCGGTGCCCGACGCGCTCGCCGACCCGCACCGCATCGCCGCCGCCCGCCGGCTGGCGGTCGAGGTCTCGGGCCCGGCCGCCTTCGACCGGCTCTCCGGTCTCGCGGCGCGACTGCTGGACACCGGGCACGCCAAGGTCACCCTCTTCACCGACCAGGACACCGTCATCGGGGGCCACGGCCTGCCCGCGGGGGTCGTCGGCGGGCCCGCCCTGCTCACCGGGGCGCTGTCCGCGCTGGCCATCCGCCAGGGGGCGCCGCTGGTGGTCCCCGACGCCCGGGCGTGCCCGCAGGTCGCCGAGCTGCCCGCGGTCACCACCGGCCAGGTCGGTGCCTACCTCGGGGCGCCCCTGCTCGCCGCCTCGGGCCACGTCGTCGGCGTCCTGGCGGTGTACGACCCGGTGCCGCGGGTGTGGTCGGACGACGACGCCGCGCTGCTGCAGCAGCTGGCCGCCTCGGTGGTGGCCGAGCTGGAGCTGTCGGCCGTCCGGTCGGCCGCCGGCGCCTCCGCGGCCCGGCTGGACGTCGTCCTGGAGGCGGCCTCCATCGGCATCTGGGAACGCGACATGCGCACCGGTCTCGTGCACTGGGACGAGCGCTGCGCGGCGATCTTCGGCCTGGAGGGGGCCGTCGAGCTGGACTCGGTCGAGGACATGATGACCGAGCGGATCCACCCCGACGACCGCGAGGCGGTCGTCCAGGCCATGCGGGACGCGCTGGCCGGCACGGGGGAGTACCTGGTGGAGGCCCGGGTGGTCCGGGTCGACGGCAGCGTGCGGTGGACGGTGTCGCGCGGCCGGGTCCTGACCGACCCGGTGGGCCGGCCGGTGCGCGTGCTCGGGACGGCGGTCGACGTCACCGCGGCGCGCGAGCAGTCCGAGCGCCGGATCGCCGCGGTGCAGCGCGCGGCGGCGATCGCCGAGGTCGCCGCGGAGCTGGCCAACGCCACCCGGATCACCCAGCTGGCCGAGATCGCGCTGCGGGGTGCCGGGGTGCTCGGCGCGGAGTCCATCGGACTGGCCGTGTTCGACCCTCAAGACGAGAAGCTCTACCTGCACCTGACCCGCCGGATCGTCGACACGGTCGCCAGCGAGGCCGACGTCGAGCTGCCCGCCGGCGGCGTGGAGACGCCCCTGGACGACGAGCTGCCCACCCAGTACGTGGCGCGGCACGGCGAGCGGCTGCTGTTCACCGACGCCGCCACGGCCGAGGCGCGCTTCCCGCGGATGGCCGCCGTCAACGCGGTGCTGGGCACCCGGGCCCTGGCCGCGCTGCCGCTGCGGGTGGAGGGGCGGCTGCTCGGCAGCTTCATCGTCGTCTGGACCACCGACCACGTCTTCACCGAGCCCGACCTGGAGCTGCTGGAGGGGCTGACCGCGCAGATCGCGCTGACCGCCTCCCGGCTGCAGGCCGACGCGGTCCGGGCCGACGCCGTCGCCGCGATGACCGAGGCCACCGCCCGGCTGCAGCTGCTGGCCGACGCGGGCCGGGTGCTGTCGGGCAGCCTGGACATCACCCAGCAGGTCGAGCAGCTGGCCGACCTCGTCGTCCCCACGCTGGCGGACTGGTGCTGGCTGGTGGTCACCGACGAGCAGGGCCGGCTGCACCAGCTGGCCTCGGCACACCGCGAGCCGGCCCTGCGCGCCGAGCTCGAGCTGTACGTGCACTCGATGGTCGCGGTGATGACCGAGCACGCGGCCGCGCACGTGGTCACCCGGTCCGGGCGCCCGATGGTCCTGCCGCACATCGACCGGGAGCGGGTGGAGCGGGCCATCCCCGAGCCGGCGACCCGGGAGCTGCTGGTGCGGCTGGGCCTTGACTCCGGGGTGGTCGTGCCGCTGGTCGCCCGCGGGCAGACCCTCGGGGCGCTCGGGCTGTTCAACGGCCCCGACCGCGGGCCGCACTCCCCGGCCGAGGCCGAGACCGCGGTCGAGGTGGGCCGCCGGGCCGGGCTCACCCTGCACCACGCCCGCCTGTACGGCCAGCAGCGCGCCCTGGCCCAGGCCCTCCAGCACAGCATGCTCACCGCGCCGCCCGAGCCGGACCACTGCGAGATCGTCGTCCGCTACGTGCCGGCCGCCGCGGGGGCGGAGATCGGCGGTGACTGGTACGACGCCTTCCTCGAGGCCGGTGGCGCCACGGTGCTGGCGATCGGCGACGTGGTCGGCCACGACAGCCGCGCCGCCGCCGAGATGGGGCAGCTGCGCGGCCTGCTGCGCGGCATCAGCTACGCCAGCGGCGCCCCGCCGGCGCAGGTGCTGACCCAGCTGGACGCCGCCATCCGCGGGCTGGCGCTGGACACGATGGCCACCGCCCTGGTCGCCCGGCTGGAGCAGGACCGCGCCGACCTGCGGGCCGACCGCACCCGGCTGCGCTGGTCGAGCGCGGGGCACCCGCCGCCCGTGGTCATCGACCCCGACGGCGGGGTGCGCGTGCTCGGCGGCGCGCCGGCCGACCTGCTGCTGGGGGTCAAGCCCTCCGCGCCGCGTGCCGACCGCGTGGCCGACCTGCCCGCCGGCAGCACGCTGCTGCTCTACACCGACGGGCTGGTCGAGCGCCGCGACCGCGACCTCGACACCGGGACGGCCGCGCTGGTGGCCGTGCTGCGCGAGTCCCCCGGGCTGCCGCTCGTCGAGCTGTGCGACCGGGTGCTGGAGCGGCTGTTCCTCCCCGACGCCGAGGACGACGTCGCGCTGCTCGCCGTCCGGCTGCACCCGCAGGGAGAGCCGCGCCCGCCCGAGGCCGGCCCGCAGGTGGTGCCCGAGAGCGTCCCGCCCGCGCCGGAGGTGCACGCGGAGGCAGGCGCCGACCGGGACAGCTAGCCGCGGTCGCGGCGGCGCAGCTTGGTGCGCCGCAGCGGTCGCGCGGCGCGGGCCCGGACCAGCCGGCTGCGGGCCCGTCCCGGCAGGTCGACGGCGACCGGCGCCTCCCACCCCCGCCACACCGACAGCACCCGCAGCGCGGTGACCAGTGGGATCACCACCGCCGCCACCGGGAGGGGCCCCAGGCCGACCGGGCCGGCCAGCACCGTGAGGACGGCGGCGCCGAGCAGCGCGGCCACGGCGTTGTAGGGCCCCGGCTGGACGATCTCGGCCCGCTGGGCGAGCAGGACGTCGCGGATCACCGCGCCGCCGACCGCGGTCACCGTGCCGACGAAGACCACCGACGCACTGGGCAGGCCGGCGAGCTGCGCCTTCTGCGCGCCGATCACCGTGAAGAAGCCGAGCGTGACGGCGTCCAGGACGACGAGCAGCCCGGTCAGCCGCGACAGCCAGCCGGAGAAGTAGAAGGTCACCATCGCGGCGATGGCCACGGTCGGCAGGTACGCGGGGTTGGTCAGCGCCAGCACCGGGCCCTCGCCGAGCAGGACGTCGCGGATGAGCCCGCCGCCGAGCCCGCCGCTGACCGCCAGCAGCAGCACACCGGAGACCGCGAAGCCCTCGCGCGCCGCCAGCAGCCCGCCGGTCAGCGCCCCGACGACGATGGCGGCGAGGTCGAACGGTGCCGGCACGCGCAGCGTCTCGGCCGCCGCAGCGAGGATCTCCACGGCCCGGCATTCTCCCCGGGCCGATCGGCACGGCCGACGGTGACAGGGGTGCCCGGCGTCACTAGCTTGCGCAGCACACTCCGAATCCCGGGAGGTCGCCGTGCCCGTACGCCCGCCGGACGAGAACGAGGTGGCCGCCCTCGCGGCCAGCTACGGCATGAAGCCCACCGCCGAGGAGGTGGCCGCCTACACGCCGATCGTCGCGGCCTTCCTCAGCTCCTACGACGCGGTCGAGGAGCTCTACGCCGAGCTCGCCCCGCGAGCACCCACCGACCGGCCCAGCACCCGTCCGGCGGACGCCGACAACCCGCTCGGCGCCTGGTACGTGACCACCGAGATCCGCGGCGCGGCCGAGGGCCCGCTGGCCGGGCGCACCGTGGCGGTCAAGGACAACGTGGCCGTCGCCGGCGTCCCGATGATGAACGGCTCGTACACCGTCGAGGGCTACGTGCCCGCCGAGGACGCCACCGTCGTCACCCGCCTGCTCGAGGCCGGGGCCACGGTCGCGGGCAAGGCCGTCTGCGAGGACCTGTGCTTCTCCGGCGGCAGCCACACCTCGGTCACCGGCCCGGTGCGCAACCCCTGGGACCCCTCCCGCACGACCGGCGGCAGCTCCAGCGGCAGCGCCGCGCTGGTCGCGTCCGGGGAGGTCGACCTCGCCCTCGGCGGGGACCAGGGCGGGTCGATCCGCATGCCCGCCGCGTTCTCCGGCATCGTCGGCCACAAGCCGACCCACGGCCTGGTGCCCTACACCGGCGCCTTCCCGATCGAGCTGACCCTCGACCACCTCGGCCCGATGACCCGCACCGTCGCCGACGCCGCGCTGGTGCTCGACGTCCTCGCCGGCCGCGACGGGAACGACCCGCGCCAGCCGGCCGACCTGGCCCCCGAGCAGTACGCGGCCGCCCTCGGCGGGGACGTGTCCGGCCTGCGCGTCGGCGTCGTCGCCCAGGGGTTCGGCTGGGAGGAGCTCTCCGAGCCCGGCGTGGACGACACCGTGCGCGCCGCCGCCGGCCGGCTGCGCGAGCTGGGCGTCGAGGTGGTCGACCTCGACCTGCCCTGGCACCGGCACGCCCTGCACGTCTGGAACGTCATCGCCACCGACGGCGCGACGGTGCAGATGATCGAGGGCAACGGCTACGGGTGGAACTACGAGGGCCGCTACGACCCCGAGTTGATCGCCCACTACGGCCGCACGCGGCGCGAGGTGGTCGACCGGTGGTCGCCGACGGTCACCGCGGTGGCCCTGGCCGGGCGCTGGTCGCTGGAGCGGGAGCAGACCCGGCACTACGCGATGGCGCAGAACCTGGCGGTCGAGGTGCGCCGGCAGTACGACGCCGCGCTGGCCGACGTCGACCTGCTGGTGATGCCCACCGTGCCGATGGTCGCCCCGGAGATCCCGGAGCCCGACGACCCGATCGAGGTCCGGGTCGCCCGCGCCCTGGAGATGATCGTCAACTGCGCACCGTTCGACGTCAGCGGGCACCCGGCGACCAGCGTCCCGGCCGGGATGTCCCAGGGGCTGCCGGTCGGGATGATGCTGGTCGGACGCCGGTTCGAGGACACCACCTGCCTGAAGGTGGCGCACGCCTTCGAGCAGCTGGTCGGCGGCTTCCCCCGCCCACCGGCCCGCTGACGACCAGCTCCGTCTCCGCCGCCCTCCCTTCTCGCGTTGATCATGGGGTTGTCGCAGCCGACACGGCCGGACACGCCGCGGCGGCCGACAACAGCCCCATGATCAACGCGGAGGGAGGGTGGCCCCCTGCAGGGGGTCCTCGTCCTACTGAGCGGGCGGCACCTCGACCGAGGTCGCCGTCCCCCGGCGCGGCATGCCGTCGGGGCTGGCCAGGTCGTGGCGGTGCATCGCGTCCTGCCGCGCCGGCTCCTCGGTGAGGATCGCCGCCGCCTTCCAGTCCTCCGGGATGGCGAAGCCGTCGACCAGCGTGGCCATGTGCGGGCGCAGGTCCGCCAGCAGCGCGTTCACCGTGGCGGTCAGCGCCTTGGCCCGGGCCGGGGTGAGCCGGCCGTGCTCGAGGAACCAGCCCTTCTCGGCCTCGATCGTCGACAGCGCGTGGAGGTCGCAGAGGCGGTCGAGCAGGGCCCGGGCGCCGTCGTCCGTCGTCCGCTCGATGCCGGCCACGAAGGCCTCCAGCACGATCCGGTCGACGTGCGCCCGCGCCGCCTCGAGCACGTGGTCCTGGACGTCGTTGAAGACGTCGAAGGGCGCCATCCCGTCGGCCGCGGCGTTCCTGCGCAGCCGCCGGATGGCGCTCTCCAGCAGGTGCTTCTCGCGGTCCTCGAACACCTTGAGCTGCCAGCCGCGGTCCAGCAGCGGCACCTCGTCGTCCCGGCCGGGGACGGCGTCGACCAGCCGGGCGATCAGCCCGCGGGCCGCCGTCCGCTCCAGCACGGTCTCGCGGACCATGTCGGCGATGAACCCGACCCGGCCCCAGCCGTCGAGCGAGCCGAAGGCCTCGCGGTAGCCGGTGAGCAGGCCCTTGGCGACCAGCTGCATCAGGACGGTGTTGTCGCCCTCGAACGTGGTGAAGACGTCGGTGTCGGCCTTCAGGTGCGGCAGCCGGTTCTCCTGCAGGTAGCCCGCCCCGCCGCAGGCCTCCCGGCAGAGCTGGATGGTGCGGGTGGCGTGCCAGGTCTGCGCCGCCTTGAGGCCCGCCGCGCGCGACTCCAGCTCCCGCTGCGCCCGCTCGTCGACCTCGTCCGCGGCCTGGACGTCGTGCATCGTGCCCAGCAGCTCCTCCTGCGCGAAGGCGTACGCGTAGGTGGCGGCCAGCGCCGGCAGCAGCTTGCGCTGGTGCACGAGGTAGTCGTTGACGACCACCTCGCGGTCGGCGCCCGGGGCGGAGAACTGCCGGCGCACGTCGCCGTACCGGACGGCGATGTCGAGGGCCAGCCGGGTCGCCGAGGACGCCGAGCCGCCGACGCTGACCCGGCCGCGCACCAGCGTGCCCAGCATGGTGAAGAAGCGGCGGGTCTCGTTCTCGATCGAGCTGGTGTAGGTGCCGTCCTCGGCGACCTGGCCGTAGCGGTCGAGCAGCATCTCCCGGGGCACGGTCACGTGGTCGAAGGTCAGCCGGCCGTTGTCCACGCCGTTGAGGCCCGCCTTGGGGCCGGCGTCGGAGATGGTGACCCCGGGCATCGGGTTGCCCTGCGCGTCGCGGATCGGCACCAGCCAGGCGTGCACACCGTGCCGCCGGCCCTGCGTGACCAGCTGCGCGAAGACGACCGCCATCCGGCCGTCCTGCGCCGCGTTGCCGATGTAGTCCTTGCGGGCGGCCGGGTGCGGGGTGTGCAGGTCGAAGGTCTGCGTGGCGGGGTCGTAGGTGCACGTCGTCCGCAGCTGCTGGACGTCGGAGCCGTGCCCGGTCTCGGTCATCGCGAAGCAGCCGGGCAGGTCGAAGGCCATGATGTCGCGCAGGTGGGCGTCGTGGTGCCGCTGCGTGCCGAGCAGCTGGACGGCGCCGCCGAACAGCCCCCACTGGACGCCGGCCTTCACCATGAGCGACAGGTCGAGGAAGGCCAGCATCTCGACCGAGACCACCGAGCCGCCGGCGTCGTCCTCGCCGCCGTACTCCTTGGGGAAGCCCCGGCTGACCCGGCCGGAGGCGGCCAGCGTGCGGGCCGCCCGGGTGACCCGCTCCCGGGCCGCGCGCACGTCCTCGCCGTAGACCGGCAGGAAGTCGGGGTGGTGCAGGTGCTCGCGGGCGTCGCGGCGCACGTGCGCCCAGCGGCCGTCGAGCGCCTCGGTGAGCGCCCT
The DNA here is from genome assembly GCF_054050075.1 of Geodermatophilus sp. SYSU D00965. Taxonomy (NCBI): domain Bacteria; kingdom Bacillati; phylum Actinomycetota; class Actinomycetes; order Geodermatophilales; family Geodermatophilaceae; genus Geodermatophilus; species Geodermatophilus sp. SYSU D00965. The sequence goes on from NZ_JBJGYQ010000020.1 coordinate 8,898, forward strand.
CGGGTCGACGCCGGTCGGCAGAGCGGTGGTCACGGTTCCTCCTTGCGGGTCACCACGCCGGAGAGTCCGGCCCAGGCGAGGTCGGTGAGGTGGGCGGCGAGGTCGGCGCGGGGCATGGGCCGGTCGGCCTGCAGCCACCAGTCCGCGGCGGAGCGGACCAGGCCCACCAGGCCGTGACCCCAGGGCGGGGCCGCCGACGGGTCGCGGCCGGCGCGCTCCAGGGCGAGCGCCATCAGCGCCGCGGCCTGGTCGCCCACCAGGTGGGAGAGGGTGCTGATCGGGTCGTCGACCGGCCGGTCGACCAGCGGGTGCGCGACGACGAACCGGTAGACCTCGGGGTCGGCCTCCAGGAAGGCCAGGTAGGTCTCGACGGCGGCGGCGACCATCTGCCGCGGGTCGTCGGTGCCGGTGATGGCCTCCCGCAGCTTGGCGGTGAGGTGCCCGGCCACGCGGGCGCAGACGGCGACGTGCAGCTCGGTGCGGTCGGCGAAGTGCCGGTAGACGACGGTCTTGCTGGTGCCCGCCTCGGCGGCGATCTCGTCCATGCCGACGCCGGCGCCGTGCCGGCCGACCGCGGCCAGCGTGGCGTCGACCAGCTGCTCGCGCCGGGCCCGGCGGTGCTCGTCCCAGCGCGAGTCGCGCCGGTCACGGCGAGGCGCGGACGTTTTCACGGTACGGAAGGTACCTGATACCGTCGGTCCCGCACACCGCGAAGGGCGGAGACGCCCCTCCTCAGCGACCCGGAGGTCACCGATGGCTCCGCAGACCCGGAAGGCCGCGATCGTCGGCGGCAACCGCATCCCGTTCGCGCGGTCCAACTCCGCCTACGCGCAGGCCTCGAACCAGGACATGCTCACCGCCACCCTCGACGGGCTGGTCGCGCGGTTCGGCCTGCAGGGCGTCCGGGTGGGGGAGGTCGTCGCCGGCGCCGTCCTCAAGCACGCGCGGGACTTCAACCTCACCCGGGAGTCGGTGCTCGGCTCCCGGCTGTCGGCCACCACCCCGGCCTACGACGTCCAGCAGGCCTGCGGCACCGGGCTGGAGGCGGCGATCCTGGTCGCCAACAAGATCGCCCTCGGGCAGGTCGAGTCGGGCATCGCCGGCGGCGTGGACACCACGTCGGACGCCCCGCTGGCCATCCACGACGAGATGCGCCGGCTGCTGATCGCGCTCAGCAGCGCGAAGACGGTGCAGCAGCGGCTCAAGGCCCTCGCCGGCGTCCGCCCGGGGATGCTCGTGCCCGAGGCCCCGCGCAACGCCGAGCCGCGCACCGGCCTGGCGATGGGCGACCACGCGGCGATCACCGCGGCGCAGTGGGAGATCGGCCGGGAGGAGCAGGACGAGCTCGCCGTCCGCTCGCACCGCAACCTCGCCGCCGCCTACGACCGCGGCTTCTTCGACGACCTGGTCACCCCCTACCTCGGGCTGACCCGCGACCAGAACCTGCGGCCGGACAGCACGCTGGAGAAGCTCGCGACGCTCAAGCCGGTCTTCGGCGGGGAGCACGGCACGATGACCGCCGGCAACTCCACGCCGCTCACCGACGGCGCCTCCGCGGTGCTGCTGGCCTCCGACGAGTGGGCCGCGGCCCGCGGGCTGCCGGTGCTCGCCCACCTCGTCGACGCGCAGACCGCCGCGGTCGACCACGTGCACGGCGGCGAGGGGCTGCTGATGGCGCCCGCCTACGCCGTTCCGGTGCTGCTGGCCCGCAACGGCCTGACCCTGCAGGACTTCGACTTCTACGAGGTCCACGAGGCGTTCGCGTCCACGGTCCTCGCGACGCTCAAGGCGTGGGAGGACCCGGCGTTCTGCAAGGAGAAGCTGGGCCTGGACGCCCCGCTCGGCCCGATCGACCGGTCGAAGCTCAACGTCGCCGGTTCCTCGCTGGCGGCCGGTCACCCCTTCGCCGCCACCGGCGGCCGCATCGTCGCGACGCTGGCCAAGCTGCTGCACGAGGCCGGTCCCGGCAGGCGCGGCCTGATCTCCATCTGCGCCGCCGGCGGCCAGGGCGTCGTCGCGATCCTCGAGTCCTGAAGGAGCACCCCGTGAGCGACTGGTACCGCGACTTCGCCAACTCCGGTGTCGGGACGGCGGTCACCCGGCAGCTCGGGCTGCCCCGTCCGGCCGTGCTGCGCCGGTACGAGCCCGGCGCGCCGCTGCTGCCCGGGCCCGCGGTGGTCGGCTCGGCCGGGGCCGGCCGGCTGGAGAAGGCCCTGACCGGGCTGCTCGAGGACGCCGGCGTCCCCGTGCTCCAGGAGGCCGACGACCGGCGGCTCGGCGCGGTGCTGCTCGACGCGACCGGCCTCGCCGGTCCGGCCGACCTCGCCGCCGCGCACGCCGTCCTCGCGCCCGCGGTCAAGCGGCTGGGGCCGTCCGGCCGGGTGCTGGTGCTGGGCGACCCGCCGGCCTCGGCGGCCGCCCCCGCTCCCGCCGCCGCGCGGCAGGCGCTGGAGGGGCTGGTCCGGTCGGTGGCCAAGGAGCTGCGCAACGGTGCGACGGCGAACCTGCTGTACGTGCCCGAGGGCGCCGAGGCGTCGATCGAGAGCCCGGTCCGGTTCTTCCTGTCCGGCCGGTCGGCCTACGTCGACGGGCAGGTCGTCACGCTGAGCGCCGCCGACGTCCCCGCCGGGACCGGCGAGGAGCGGCCGCTGGCCGACGAGGTCGCGATCGTCACCGGCGCGGCCCGTGGCATCGGTGCGGCGATCGCGCGGGTCCTGGCGCGGGACGGCGCGCACGTGGTCGCCGTCGACGTCCCGGCCGCCGGGCAGGCGCTCGCCGAGGTCGCCAACGAGGTCGGCGGGACGGCGCTGCAGCTCGACATCACCGCCCCGGACGCGGCGGACCGGCTGATCGCGCACCTGCGCGAGCGCCACGGCGGGGTCGACGTCGTCGTGCACAACGCCGGCATCACCCGCGACAAGCTGCTGGTCAACATGGACGCCGACCGCTGGAACGCGGTGATGGCGGTGAACCTGCAGGCCCAGCTCGACCTCACGCAGGCGCTGCTGGACGCCGAGGGGGTGCTGCGGCCCGGCGCGCGGGTGGTCGCGGTCAGCTCGCAGTCGGGCATCGCCGGCAACCGCGGGCAGACCAACTACGCGGCGTCCAAGGCCGGAGTCATCGGCATGGTGCGGGCCTGGGCGCCGGGGTTCGCCGAGCGCGGGGCGACGATCAACGCCGTCGCCCCCGGCTTCATCGTCACCGAGATGACCGCGCGGATGCCGTTCGGCACCCGCGAGGTCGGGGCGCGGCTCAACTCGCTGCAGCAGGGCGGCCTGCCGGTCGACGTCGCCGAGACCATCGCGTGGTTGGCCCAGCCGGCCAGCGCCGGGGTCAACGGCCAGGTGGTGCGCGTGTGCGGCCAGTCGCTGCTGGGGGCCTGACGATGAGCGAACCGGCCCGGCCGCCGAGGCTGCCCGCGCTGTTCGCCCGGGCCGCGCTGAGCGCGCGCGGCCGGGGCGGCGACCTGCCCGACACCCGGCTGACCCGCACCGGCGTGGCCGTGGACCCGGCCGCCGTCGCCGCCTACGGCCGGGTCTGCGACTTCCCGCTGGCCGACGCGCTGCCGGCCACGTACCCGCACGTGCTGACCTTCCCGCTGCAGGTCGAGCTGATGGCCGACCGCGCGTTCCCGCTGGCGCTGCCGGGTCTGGTGCACGTCCGCAACCGGATCGAGGTGCTCCGGCCGATCACGCCGGGGGAGGTCCTCGACCTCGAGGTCTGGGCCGAGCGGTTCGCCCGGCACCGCAGCGGCGCCACCGTCGACCTGTGCGCGTCGGTCCGCGTGGACGGCGCGGAGGTGTGGCGAGGGCGCTCGACCTACCTGGCGCGCGGGGCGACGGCTCCCGACGGCGCTCCCGACGCCGAGGTCGACGTGACCGTCGGGACCCTGCCCGAGGGCACCATCCGCTGGCGGGTGCCCGAGGACACCGGGCGCCGCTACGCCAGGGTCTCCGGGGACGTGAACCCCATCCACCTGTCGGCGCTGACCGCCAAGGCGTTCGGTTTCAAGCGGGCGATCGCCCACGGCATGTGGGTGCAGGCTCGGGCGATCGCGGCGCTGTCGGGCCGGCTGCCCGACACGCTGGTGGCCGACGTCGTCTTCAAGAAGCCGCTGTTCCTGCCGTCGACGGTCACGCTGTCCGCCGCGCCCGTCGACGGCGGCTGGGACCTCGCCGTCCGCAACGCGACGTCCGGCTCCGACCACCTGCTGGGGACCGTCCGCCCGCTCTGACGGGCTTCCCTCGCCGATCACGGCGCCGTGCCCACAGCCGGAGCTCCCGGCGTGGTCCCGGCGCCGTGATCGCCGACCGGATGCGGGCGGGCGGCGGCTCCGCTGAGCTGGGGACATGGGCGCGACCGACCCGACCGAGCACCCCCGCCCTCTGCTGCGCCGGCCGTGGACCTCGCTGGAGGGGGACTGGCAGTTCGCCGCCGACCCCGACCGGACCGCGGCGCCGGGCAGCGTGGCCTTCGACCGCACGATCCGGGTGCCCTACGCGCCGGAGACCCCGGCGTCCGGCGTGCACTGGCAGGGTCCGCTGCGCCGGGTCTGGTACCGCCGTCCGCTGCCGGCGCCGGGCGGGGGCCGGCGCACCGTGCTGCACCTCGGCGCGGTCGACCGGGTGTGCGACGTCTGGGTCGGCGGCGCGCACGTCGCGCACCACGAGGGCGGGTACTCCCCGTTCGCCGTCGACGTCACCGACGCCCTGGGGGACGGCGCGGACCTCGTCGTCCGCGCCGACGACGACCCGGCCGACCTCGAGGCCCCGCGGGGCAAGCAGGACTGGCGGGACGAGCCGCACGGCATCTGGTACCCCCGCACCACCGGCATCTGGCGCACCCCGTGGCTGGAGCACGTCTCGCCGCGACACGTCGCCGACGTGCAGTGGCGCGGGGACCCGCTGACCCTCCGCGTCGACGTCCGGGTGGAGTTCGCCGTCCCGGTGACCGGCGCCCGGCTGCACCTGCGGCTGCGGTCCGGGGACCGGCTGCTGGCCGAGGACGCCGTCCGGGTCGACGGCGCCGTCGTCGAGCGGACCCTGCAGGTCGGGGACGGCGGCTTCGACGACCGCTGGGGCCTGCTGTGGGAACCCGGCAACGGCCGGCTGCTCGACGCCGAGGTCGCGCTCGTCGCCGACGACGGCGAGGTGCTCGACGAGGTGGAGAGCTACACGGCGCTGCGGTCGGTCGGGGTCGAGGACGGGCACTTCCTGGTCAACGGCCGGCCGACGCGGCTGCGGCTGGTCCTCGACCAGGGGTACTGGCCCGACACCGGCGCCACCCCGCCGGACGTCGTGGCGCTGCGGCGCGACCTGGAGCTGACCCGGGCGCTGGGCTTCACCGGGGTGCGGGGGCACCAGAAGACCGAGGACCCCCGCCACCTCGCCCTCGCCGACCGGATGGGCCTGCTGGTCTGGGCGGAGATGCCCTCGGCGCACCGGCCCGGGCCGACCGCCGCGGCCCGCCTGCTGCGGGAGTGGCCGGAGGTCGTCGCCGCGCACCGCGGGCACCCGAGCGTCGTCTCGTGGGTGCCGCTCAACGAGTCCTGGGGCGTGCAGGAGGCGTCGGTCGACCCCCGGCAGCGGGCGCTGATCGAGGCGCTGGCGGCCGCGGCGGGCGCCCTCGACGGCAGCCGGCCGGTCTCGGCGAACGACGGCTGGGAGACCGTCGGCGGGGACGTCCTGGGCGTGCACGACTACGAGCAGGACCCGGCGGTGCTCGCCGCGCGCTACCGCACCCGCGACGACCTCGAGCGCGCCGCGACCGGCCGCCGTCCCGACGGGCGCCTGGCCGACCTCGACCGCGCCGGGGCGGGAGGCCGCGCCGTCGTCCTGTCGGAGTTCGGCGGGGTGGCCCTGCGGACCGACGCCCACGACGACCGGGGGTGGGGCTACGCCGAGGCCCGCTCGCCGGAGGACCTGCTCACCCGCTACCGCGCGCAGTGGGCGGCGGTGCACGGGAGCGAGGCGCTGGCCGGTGCCTGCTGGACCCAGCTCACCGACACCTACCAGGAGGTCAACGGGCTCCTGACGATGGACCGGGTGCCCAAGTGCGACCCGGACGACCTGCGCCGGGCCACCCTCGGCGAGCCCTGACCGCGGCCCTCTCCGCGCCCCTTCTCCGCGTTGATCATGGGGTCGTTGCTCGGCGACACGCGGGTCCACGGCGTGTCCCGCGGCAACGACCCCATGATCAACGGCGGGGTGCGTCGCGTCACGGGCAGGTGACGATCACGCTTCCGACCTGCGAGGTCGGGCGGACGGGTCCAGGGTCGGGTACAGGACGCCGCCCCCGAGCCGCCCGGAGGTCCCCGTGCGCAGCAACCGACTCCTGCCCCTGCTCGCCGCCGCCGCGCTCGTGCTCAGCGCCTGCGGTGGCGGCGAGAGCGTGGACACCGGGGGAGGCGGAGGAGGCGGGGGCGACAACGTCCTCGTGGCGGCGGTGGCGGCCCAGCCCGACCAGTTCGACCCGCACGTCACCACGGCCTACCCCAGCTTCCAGGTACTGGAGAACGTCTACGACACCCTCGTCGTCCCCGACCCCGAGGACCTCACGATGGAGCCGAGCCTGGCGACGGAGTGGGAGACCAGCGAGGACGGGCTGACCTGGACGTTCACCCTGCGCGACGGGGTCACCTTCCACGACGGCAGCGAGTTCGACTCCGCCGACGTCGTCTACTCCTACCGGCGGATCATCGACGAGGAGCTGAGCAACGCCTACCGGTTCGCCAACGTCACCGCCGTCGAGGCACCCGACCCGCAGACCGTCGTCCTCCGGCTCAGCCAGCCGACGCCGAACCTGCTGGAGCGGATCGGCTCGTTCAAGGGGATGGCGATCCTGCCCGAGGGCGCGGCCGACCAGGTCGACCTGACCACCGAGGCGGTCGGGACGGGGCCGTTCCGGCTGGAGAGCTCCGACGCGAGCAGCACCGTGCTCACCGCCTACGAGGACTACTGGGGCGGCGCGCCGAGCGTCGACGGCGTCGAGTTCCGCTACATCACCGAGCCGGCCGCCGCGCTCACCGCGCTGCAGAACGGCGAGGTGCAGTGGACCGACAACATCCCGCCGCAGCAGATCGAGTCGCTGGAGGGCGACGACTCGATCGAGCTGCAGACGACGCCGAGCGTCGACTACTGGTACGTGTCCATGAACTACGACCGTCCGCCGTTCGACAACCGCGACGTCCGGCGCGCGATCTCCTTCGCGATCGACCGGGAGGCGGTCGCGGAGGCGGCGTGGTTCGGCGCGGCGCAGCCCAACCAGACCGCCATCCCGCAGGACAGCTTCTTCTACTACGACTACGCCCCGTTCCAGCGCGACCCCGACCAGGCCCGGCAGCTGCTGGCGCAGGCGGGCGTGCAGACCCCGCTGACGATGGGCCTGATGGTCACCGACGAGTTCCCCGAGACCGTCACCGCGGCGCAGGTGATCGCCAGCCAGCTCGAGGAGGTCGGCATCACCGTCGAGATCGAGACGCTGGACTTCGCCACCTGGCTCGACCGGCAGGGCCAGGGCGACTTCGACGCCTTCCTCCTCGGCTGGCTCGGCAACCTCGACCCGGCCGCGTACTACCAGGAGCAGCACGTCACCGGCGGGTCGAACAACTACCAGGGCTACAGCAACCCGCAGGTCGACCAGCTGCTGCAGCAGGGGGCCACGGCCACCGACGACGCGGCGCGCAAGCAGGCCTACGACCAGGCCGCCCAGCTCATCGTCGACGACGTCTCCTACCTGTACCTCTACAACCCCGACGTGGTGCAGGCCTGGGCACCGGGCCTGGCCGGGTACCAGATCCGGGCGGACAAGGCGATCAACTTCGAGACCGTGGAGCTGCCCTGACCGGCTACCTGCTCCGCCGCACCGGCCAGTCGGTGGTGGTGCTGGCGGGGGTGAGCGTGATCGTGTTCGCCCTGGTCCACCTGGTCCCGGGCGACCCGGTCCGGCTCGCGCTGGGCACCCGGTTCGACCAGGACACCTACGACGCGCTGCGCGCCCGGGCCGGCCTGGACCAGCCGCTGGTCGAGCAGTTCGCCGGCTGGTCCGGCCGCGCGCTCACCGGTGACCTGGGGGTGAGCTTCCGCAGCGGGGACACGGTGACCTCGCTGATCGCCGAGCGGCTGCCGGCGACGCTGACCCTGGCGTTCGCCTCGATCCTGGTCGCGCTGCTGATCGCCGTCCCGCTGGGGACGCTGTCGGCGCTGCACCCCCGGTCGGTCGTCGACCGGATCGCCACGGTGCTCAGCCAGATCGGCATCTCGGTGCCGGACTTCTGGATGGCCATCGTGCTCATCCTGGTCTTCGCCGGGACGCTGGGCTGGCTGCCCTCGGGCGGCTACGTCCCGCTCAGCGAGGACCCGCTGGGCTGGCTGGAGCGGCTGGTGATGCCGGCGCTGGTCGTGGGGGTGGTCTCCGGCTCGGTCATCACCCGCTTCGTGCGCTCCAGCGTGCTGGAGGCCCTGGGCGCCGACCACGTCCGGACGGCGCAGGCCAAGGGGCTGCCCACCCGGCAGGTCTTCGGCTGGCACGTGCTGCGCAACGCGCTGCTCCCGCTGGTCACCGTCACCGGCGTCCAGCTGGCCTACCTGCTCTCCGGCGTGGTCGTGGTGGAGATCGTCTTCTCCTGGCCGGGCCTGGGGCAGCTGGCGCTGCAGGCGGTGCAGGCCCGCGACTACCCGGTGCTGCAGGGCGCGATCCTGCTGTTCGCGCTGGTGTTCCTCGTGATCAACCTGGTGGTGGACCTGCTCTACACCGCGATCGACCCGCGGATCCGCCGATGAGCACGCAGTCGGCTCCCCTCACCCTGCGCCCGGCCCGCCCGCGGTGGCGGGAGACGCTGGGCCTGCTCGCCCGCAACCCGACCGCGGCGATCGCGGCGACGGTGCTGCTGCTCATCGTGCTCATGGCGGTCTTCGACGAGACCCTGGCGCCCAGCGGGGCCAACGAGATCGACGTCGCCGACCGCCTCCAGCCGCCCAGCCCCGAGCACCCGTTCGGCACCGACGACCTGGGCCGGGACATCCTCAGCCGGGTGATCCTGGGGGCCGCGGTGTCCCTGCGGGTCGGGTTCCTCGCGGTGGCGATCGCATTGCTGGTCGGCAGCGTCATCGGGCTGCTGGCCGGCTTCTACGGCCGGTGGGTGGACGACGTCCTGATGCGGTTCATGGACGTGCTGTTCGCGTTCCCCGCGGTGCTGCTGGCGATCGCGGTGCTCGCCGTCCGCGGCCCGGGGTCGGGGAACACGGCGCTGGCCATCGGGATCGTCTACGTGCCGATCTTCGCCCGGGTCACCCGCGCCAGCGTGCTCGGCGTCCGGGAGGAGGTGTACGTGCGGGCCTCGCGGTCGGTGGGCGCGTCGGACTTCCGGCTGCTCACCCGGCACGTGCTGCCCAACGCCGCGCCGCCGATCATCGTGCAGACCTCGATCAGCCTGGCCTTCGCCGTCCTGGCCGAGGCGGCGCTGTCCTTCCTGGGTCTGGGCACCCAGCCGCCCAACCCCTCGTGGGGGCTGATGCTGGCCGAGGGGCGCGGCTTCATCGACATCGCGTGGTGGCTGGCCTTCTTCCCGGGCATGGCCATCTTCGTGACGGTGCTGTGCTTCAACCTGCTCGGCGACGGGCTGCGCGACGTCCTGGACCCGCGGCAGCGCACGCTCATGGCGGGAGGGGGGCGGTGAGCGACTCTGCCGTCTGGCCGGCTCCGCCGGGCGGGAGCGAACCAGTGCAGCCGGTGACCGCGCCGGTGCTGGAGGTCGAGGACCTGCGCGTGGACCTGCGGACGCCGCGCGGGACGGCGCACGTGGTCAACGGGCTCAGGTACACGGTCGGGGCGGGCGAGACCGTCGCCGTGGTGGGGGAGTCGGGCAGCGGCAAGAGCGTCTCGGTGCTGGCCCTGCTCGGGCTGCTGCCGCCGCGGGTCGCCACGGTCACCGGGCGGGCGCTGCTGCACGGGGAGGACCTGCTCACCATGCGGCCCGAGCGGCTCCGCGAGGTGCGCGGCCCGGGGGTGGGCATGGTGTTCCAGGACCCGATGACCTCGCTCAACCCCGTGCTGACCGTCGGCCGGCAGCTGGTGGAGGGGATCCGCGCCCACGGCGAGGTGTCCAGGACTGCCGCCCGCGACCGGGCCGCGGAGCTGCTGGCCGAGGTGGGGCTCCCCGATCCGCGCGGCGCGCTGGACCGCTATCCGCACGAGCTCTCCGGCGGCATGCGGCAGCGGGTGGTCATCGCGATCGCACTGTCGAACAACCCGTCGCTGCTCATCGCCGACGAGGCCACCACCGCCCTCGACGTCACCGTGCAGGCGCAGATCCTCGACCTGGTCGAGAAGCTGCAGGCCGAGCACGGCACCGGCGTCGTGTGGATCACCCACGACCTCGGCGTCGTCGCGGGGATCGCCGACCGGGTGCTGGTCATGTACGGCGGCCGCTGCGTGGAGGACGGCACGGTGGACGACGTCCTCGAGCGCCCCGCCCACCCCTACACGCGCGGCCTGCTCGGCGCGCTGCCCGACCTCACGACGGCGGACGGCGGTGAGCTGGCCACCGTGCCCGGGGTGCCGCCCGCGCCGACCGACCTGCCGCCCGGCTGCGTGTTCTGGCCGCGCTGCCCGGTGCGCGCGGACCCGCGGTGCGAGACCGAGCAGCCACCCCTCACCCTCGTCGGTGGGGGCAGGAACGGCCATGTCCGCCGTCCTGGGAGCCAGCGGTCGGTGTCCGGGGGACTGCCGCACCGGGCGGCGACGTGGTGCGAGGAGGGTCCCGTTGTCTGACGTGCTGGTCTCCGCGCGGGGACTGGAGGTGCACTTCCCGATCCGCTCCGGCGGCGCGCTGCGGCGTCCCACCGGGGTGCTGCGGGCGGTCGACGGGGTGGACCTCGACGTCTACCGCGGCGAGACGCTGGGGCTGGTGGGGGAGTCCGGCTGCGGGAAGTCCACCCTCGGCAACGCGCTGCTCCGGCTGGTGCCGCCCACCGGGGGGACGGTCACCTTCGACGGCACGGACGTGACCGCGCTGGGCAAGCGCGGGCTGCGCGACCTGCGCCGCCGGGCCGGGATGGTGTTCCAGGACCCGTTCGCCTCGCTCGACCCCCGCCGGACGGTCGCGCAGACGGTGGCCGAGCCGCTGGAGGTGCACGGCCTGCACGGCGGCCGGCGGGAACGGGCGCAGCGGGTGGCCGAGCTGCTGGAGCTGGTGGGCCTGGACCCCGCCGTCGCCGGCCGCTACCCGCACGAGTTCTCCGGCGGGCAGCGGCAGCGCGTCGGCATCGCCCGCGCCCTGGCCGGGGAGCCGGACTTCCTCGTGTGCGACGAGGCGATCGCCTCCCTCGACGTCAGCGTGCAGGCGCAGGTGCTCAACCTGCTGCGCCGGCTGCAGCGGCAGCTGGGGCTGACCCTGCTGTTCATCTCGCACGACCTGTCCGCCGTCCGGCACGTCTCCGACCGCATCGCGGTGATGTACCTCGGCCGGATCGTCGAGGTGGGGCCGGCGTCGGCGGTCGGTGCCGACCCGCAGATGCCCTACACGCAGGCGCTGCTGTCCGCCGTCCCGGTGCCGCACCCCGAGCTGGAGCGCTCCCGGAAGCGGATCGTGCTGCGCGGCGACGTCCCCTCACCGGCGAACGTGCCCAGCGGCTGCCGGTTCCGCACCCGCTGCCCGTACGCGTTCGAGCCGTGCCCCGACGTCGACCCCGCGCTCCAGCCCGTCGGCGCGGCCGGGCAGTTGGCCGCCTGCCACCTGCACGGCGTGGTCGGGACGCCGGTCGAGCGCGAGGAGGTCGCGGCCGCGGCCGAGTGAGCGGTGGTCGTCCGGCAGCGTCCCTGGTAGGACTGCCGCGTGCAGACGGCGGAACTGCGCAACCGGTTCGCCTCCAGCCCGGTGGCCCGCCTGGCCACCGTGCGGCCGGACGGCGCCCCGCACCTGGTCCCCGTCGTGTTCGCCCTGGTCGACGGGGTCGTCTACTCGGCCGTCGACGCCAAGCGGAAGCGCTCGCCGCGGCTGCAGCGCCTGGCCAACGTGCGGGCCGAGCCGCGCTGCGCCCTGCTGGTCGACCACTACGAGGACGACTGGTCGCGGCTGTGGTGGGTCCGGGCGGACGGTACGGCCGAGGTCGTCGACGAGCCCGCCGCCGCCCACCCTGGGCTGGCCGCGCTGGCCGACCGACACCCGCAGTACCGCGAGGAGCCCCCGGCCGGGCCGCTCCTCGTCGTCACCGTCCAGCGGTGGAGTGGCTGGTCGGGCACGTCCTGACAGGAGGAGTCCAGCGTGGAGATCGGCATCGGCATCCCGAACAGCGTCCGCGGCACCACGGGCACCCAGCTCCTCGAGTGGGGGAGGCGAGCCGAGGCGGCGGGGTTCTCCACGCTGGCCTCGATCGGTGCGGTCTCCTATCCCAGCTACGAGGAGCTGACCGTGTTCGCCGCCGTGGGGGCGGTGACCGAGCGGATCCGGTTCCTCCCCAACGTGCTCATCGCGCCGGCGCGCAGCACCGCGGAGCTGGCCAAGCAGGCGGCCACCGTGCAGGAGCTCACGGGAGGACGGCTGACCCTGGGCCTGGGGGTGGGCTGGCGGGCGGCCGACTACACGCTCACCGGCCGCGACTTCGCCGGGCGCGGACGCCTGTTCGACCAGCAGTTGGCCGACCTGCGCCGGGCGTGGGCGGGGGAGCCGATCGCGGAGGGCACCCGGTCGGCGACCCCGGAGACCGGGCACGCCGGGGTGCCGCTGCTCATCGGCGGCAACACCGACGCCGCGGTCCGTCGGGCGGTCCGGCACGGCATCGGCTGGACGGCGGGCGGGCTGCCGCCGGAGGCGACCGCACCGTTCGTCGAGAAGGTGCGCGCGGCGTGGCGGGACGCCGGCCGAGAGGGTTCCCCCCGGATCGTGGCGCTCAACTACTTCTCCCTCGGCGACACCGAGGAGCAGTCCCGCGCCTACCTCCTGGACTACTACCAGCCGATGGGCGGGGAGACCGCCGCGTTCATCGCCGGGAGCGCGCACCGGTCGCCGCAGGCGATCAAGGACGTCATCACCGCGTTCGCCGAGGTCGGGATCGACGAGCTGATCCTCGACCCGACCGTGCCCGACCCGGCGCAGGTCGACCTGCTCGCCGAGGTGGCCCTCTGAGCGGGCTCTCCCCGTCCGGGTGCCTCACCCGGTGTCGATCATGGGGTTGTTGCCCTGGACACTCCGGTGGACGGCGTGTCGTGATGCAACAACTCCATGATCATCGGGGAGAGGGGGCGCCCGCCCCGGCGCGTGCTCGCGGGTGGGCGGCGGGGAGGTGTGCCAGGCTGGCGCGATGGCAGTCGCGGAGCAGAGGAGCGGCGGGCGCACCGAGGCCGTCCGGTCCTACAAGGGGCACGGGGTGCACGCCGCCCCGGGGGTGCACGAGTACGCCGTGGAACTGGTGCGGCAGGCGCTGCCGGACGGCGGACGCATCCTCGAGGTCGGCTCGGGGTGCGGCGCGCTGGCGCTGCGGCTGCGCGACGCGGGCTTCGACGTCGTCCCGACCGACCTGGACCCGCCGCACGACTGGATCGCCCGGCTCGACCTGGACGCCCCCGAGTGGACCGACGAGACCCGCGGCCCGTTCGACATGGTGCTCTGCGTCGAGACGCTCGAGCACGTGGAGAACCCGCGACAGGTGCTGCGCCAGATCAGGTCACTGCTGCGGGCCGGCGACCGGCTGCTGGTCAGCACGCCGAACATCACCCACCCGCACTCGCGGCTGAAGAACTTCCTGGTGGGCTCGCCGTACATCTTCGGGCCGGAGTTCTACCACTCGCCCGGGCACATCACGATCCTCCCGGACTGGATGCTCACCGAGCACGTCCGTCTCGCCGGGTTCGACCGGATCGAGGTGACCAACGCCGGCGACACCTTCTACAGCGGGCTGACCCGCCTGGCGTACCGGGTCGAGATGGCGGTGCTCCGGCTGTTCGGCCTGCGGGCGCGGGCCGCGCGAGGGGACGGCGTCTGCACGTTCGTCACCGCCGTCGCCGCCTGACACCGTCCGAGGTCGCCGCCTGCCCCTCCCGGCGGTCTCTCCCCGGCCGCTCCGGGCGTTGATCATGGGGTTGTTGCGCCGCGACACGCCGGGCGGCGGCGTGTCCCGCGGCAACGAGCCCATGATCAACACGACGTGGGGCTGCGTCGGGCGGGGTCAGGCGACGGGGACGGCGGCGGTCGCGGGCCCGGCGACCCGGGGCGGCCGGACCCGCGAGCGGCGCAGCGCCCACTCGACCACGGCCAGGTTGACCAGCCAGCCTGCCAGCATCATCAGCACCCGCGGGGTCCCGCTCGGCGGGCCGACCAGCAGCGCCCACGGCAGGTGGGTGAGGACCTGGGTGCCCGCCCCGAGGCCGATCGCGTAGCCGCGGGCCATCCAGGCGCGGTGGCCGGCGACGTCCCGGCGGCGGATCGCGGCGACGCCCAGGACGAGGCAGCCGGCCATCGCCGCCCCGAAGATGAGCCGCATCGGCGTGAGCAGCACGTCGTCGGCCGGCGGTCGCTCGTAGAACAGGGCCATCCACGCGCCCGACAGCGCCGCCGCCAGCCCGCACGGGACCAGCACCCGCCCGGCGACGCGGTGCCACCGCGGCCGGCGCCGGCGGAGGGCGGGGGCGAACTGCAGCGCCCCCAGCAGGCAGTAGACGGTCGCGCCGACGACGTGCACGAGGAGAGGGGCCGGCGAGGCGAGGAACCGGGCGTTGTCCGCCGTCGCCTCGGCCCCACCGGTGATCTCGCCGACCCGGGCGGCGCCGGCCAGCACCGGGACGGCGCTGAGCAGCAGCAGCGCCGCGGGGGTCGGCCACTGGCGGGAGGAGCTCACGGCGGGTCCCTTCGTTCGCGGTGTACGGCGTACACCGACTGGCGAGGACCATAGGTGTACGGTGTACACGCGTCAAGACCCTGGAGGACGTCGATGCCGCCCGAGGCCCGCCGCCGGGAACCCCTCAACCGGGACCGCGTGCTGCACGCCGCGGTCGCCCTGGCCGACGAGGTGGGCCTCGCCGCGGTGAGCATGCGCCGGCTGGCCCAGCAGCTCGGCGTCGTCCCGATGGCGCTCTACAAGCACGTCGCGGACAAGGAGGAGCTGCTCGACGGCATGGTCGACGTCGTCCTCGGGGAGATCGCGCCGCCGGACCCGGCGCTGGACTGGAAGGGCGCCGTCCGGCAGCGGGTCCTCGCCGCCCGCCGCACGGTGCTGCGGCACCCGTGGGCGCGGCAGGCGATCGAGTCGCGCACCCACCGGACGCCGGTCGTGCTGGGCCACATGGACGCCGTGGCGGGGGAGTTCCTCGCCGGTGGCCTGTCGGCGGACCTGACCCACCACGTGATGCACGCCCTGGGCAACCGCATCTGGGGGTTCAGCCCCGAGCTGTTCGAGGAGCCGCAGGACCCGGACGGGCCCGGCCCCGCCCCGGAGGAGCTGGCGGCGATGGCGCAGCGCTACCCGCACATCCTGGCGATCGCCACGGCCGCGACCGGAGGCGACCTGTCCGCCGTCGGCGGGGGCTGCGACGAGCAGTTCGAGTTCGAGTTCGCCCTCGACCTGCTGCTGGACGGCGCCGAACGGCTGCAGCGGGGCGGTTGGAGCTCCCGGGAGCGCTGACCGCCGGGGTCGGCGGCATTGCCCCGGTCGGCCGGGCCGGGGAGGGTCGGCGCATGGACATCACCGAGGTGATCCTCGAGCAGCACCACGAGCAGCGGCGCGCGTTCGCGCTGCTGGACGAGATGCCCCGCGGCGACACCGCGGCACTGGGCGCGGTGTGGGCCCGGCTCGGGGTGCTGCTGGAGGTGCACGCCGAGGCGGAGGAGCGGTTCTTCTACCCGCGGCTGCTCCGGCTCGGGAAGGGCAACCCCGACGGCGACGTCGACGACGAGGTCGAGGACGCGATCAAGGACCACAACGAGATCCGCGACGCCGTCCGCAAGGCCGGCGAGCACGAGGTGGGCACCGAGGAGTGGTGGACGGCGGTCTGGGAGGCCCGCAAGGCCAACGACGACCACATGGGCGAGGAGGAGCGGGAGGACCTGCTCGACTTCCGGCGGCACGCCGACCTGCAGACCCGCCACGACATCGCGGTGCAGTTCCTCACCTTCGAGGCGCAGCACTACGCGGGCATCCCGATCCGCGACAAGGACCCCGAGCGGTACATCGACGAGAACCGCTGAGCGCGTCGGGTTAGCCTCGACGGCGCCAGGAGGGCTCGCCTAGTGGCCGATGGCGGCGGTCTTGAAAACCGCTATGGGGTCAAACCCATCGTGGGTTCGAATCCCACGCCCTCCGCTCCCGAGGGCTCACCCTCGATCCACGTCCGGGGGGCCGGTGACCGCCGGCGCTCACGCCGCGGCCGGCTGAGGTTCTCTGCGGGCGGAGACCAGGACGCCGACGGCGAAGGCCAGCACGAGCAGCTGGAACGCCGGCACGGCCAGCGTCTGGAAGGCGCTCTGCAGGCCGCTGTAGGCGACGTCGACCCCGACCACGACCGAGACGAGCCCGGCCAGCAGGGCCAGCCAGCCGGTCCAGGCCACCAGGGCGCGGGTGGTCAGGATCGTCGCGCCGGACAGCAGCAGGGCCACGCCCAGCGTCACGCGGAAGTAGCTCTGCAGCCCCCACTCGGTCCAGCGCACCACCTCGGCGTCCCCGAGGCGGACGGCGCGCTCTGGTCCGTCGGCGGCGACCCAGGCGTCCACGGCCTGCTTCAGCGTCACCCCGTCGACGGCCTGCAGCACGGCCCACACCGCGACCGTGGCCACCGTCGTCCCGGCGGCGAAGGTCGACAGTCGCCGGGCCTGCGGGCGCAGCACCTGGTGCAGGACGATGAGCCCGCCGAGGGCCGCCAGCACGCCGACGAACTGGGCGAAGTGGACCCACTCCCACGCGGCGCTCGCCGCGTACCTGGCGAAGACGTCCTCGTGGACGTCCTCGTTCCCCCCGGGGTGGAACAGCACGGTGACGACGGTGGTGAAGAGGAACCCGCCCACGAGCAGCGCACCGCTGGAGCGCAGGAGCTGCCGGTTGCCCAGGGTGTCCGGTGCCGACGTCATGGCCACCTCTTCCGCCGAACGGCGGGCCGCCGGGGGATCGTATCGGCGGGACGCCGCGCCGCGGGGGCGTTCCCGCGCCGCCTGCCTGCCGGCCCGTGCCGGTCGTCGGGCGGGTCGGGACCGCGGCACTCGGGTCCTCCCGGCGCACCGGACTAGCGTGGCGCCGTGGCCACCGCTCCGCTCCGCCCACCCTGGTTCGGCAACCGGGGCGTGCAACTCCTCGCGGCAGTCGCGCTCGCGTACAGCCTGGTCCAGCTCGTGCTGCACGTGGTGGACGCGGAGTGGGGCGAGGCCTTCCTCAGCTTCGCCTGGAGCGTGCTGTTCGGCTACGTGCTGCTGGAGTCCCTGCGCTTCCGCCGGCAGCAGGACGCCGACGAGCCGGCCGAGCCGGGCGACTGACCCGTCCGCTCAGGAGCCCAGGTTCGTCAGCTCGTTCACGCACAGGACGACGAACAGCAGCCCGGCCCCGGCGAGCAGCGTGTTCGACAGCCAGCCGTTGCGCCACCGCTCCGGCGTCCGCCGGCTGTTGAGCAGCCACAGCAGGGTCAGCGCCAGGAACGGCATGAAGAACGCGCCCAGCGCGCCGTATGCGACGACCAGGGCGAACGGCTGGCCCAGGAAGAGCAGCAGCATCGGCGGGAAGGTCAGCCACAGCAGGTACCCGCGGTAGGGCCAGCTGCGCTCGGCCGGCCCCTCCGCCAGCTGCCCCGACGCCCGCTTCGACGTCCGGACGAAGTCGGTGAACAGCAGGCTGACGCCCTGCCAGACGCCGAGCAGCGAGGAGAACGACGTCGCGAAGAAACCGACCAGGAACAGCGTGCCGACGACGTCGCCGAACCGGTCGCGCAGGATCTCGTCGAGGTCGAGCAGGCCGCGGTCGCCCTCGGTGAGCGCGATCCCGCTCGCGTGGAGCAGCTCCGCGCCGACGATCAGCATCGCCACCACGAAGACGCCGGTGGTGATGTAGGCGACCCGGTTGTCCAGCCGCATGACCTTCATCCACGAGGCGTCCCGCCAGCCCTTGGCGTTGACCCAGTAGCCGTAGGCGGCCATCGTGATCGTCCCGCCGACGCCGCCCACCAGGCCCAGCGTGTAGACCGCCGAGCCCTCCGGCAGCCGGGGGACCAGGCCGCTGACCGCCGCGCCGACGTCCGGGACGACGAGGACGGCCAGCCCCACGACCACGACGAACATGACCCCGATGAGGACGGTCATCGCCTTCTCGAAGAGGCGGTAGTTGCCGAACCAGACGAAGGCCAGCCCGACCAGGCCGCAGATGATCCCCCACCCGGGGATGCCCAGCGCCGGGAACAGCGCGGCCAGCGGCAGGGCGGACGACGTCATCGCGGTGGCGCCGTAGACGTAGCCCCAGACCACCACGTAGACGACGAAGTAGACCGACGTCCACGCGCCGAGCGACCGCCAGCCGGCGAAGATCGTCGACCCGGTGGCCAGGTGCCAGCGCCCGGTCGCCTCGGCCAGCGCGATCTTCACGACGACGCCGAGGACCACCGCCCACATGAGCACGTAGCCGAACCGCGAGCCGGCGATGAGGGTGGCGACGAGGTCCCCGGCCCCCACGCCGGTCGCGGCGACGACGATGCCGGGACCGACGACGCTCCACCGTCGGGTCCGCTGCTGCTGCGCCTCGGGGGAGGCGGGTACGTCCTGGCTGAGGCGCTCGTTCTCCGGCACGGCTGGGCCTCCAGGGTGTCGACGGCCACCCCTCAGTGCAGCGGAGGGCGGGCCGGGCGGCAACCGCAGGTCAGGCCCGGATCAGCAGCTCACCCCCGTCGGCGGCGAAGTCGCGGCGCATCTCGCGCAGGATGTCCAGCCCGTCGGCGTCCGCGGCCCGCACGCCCCGCAGGTCGAGCACCACGCGGGCGTGCCCGCTGCCGCGCAACCCGTCAGCGGTCCCGCGCAGGAGGTCGGCGCCCAGCGAGGTGAGCGTCCCGCTGGCCCGGATCAGCCCGGCCCGCCGGTCGACGACCTCGGTGAGGGAGGGCGCGCTCATGCGACCGCCGCCGGCTCGACCGCCATCACGTGCCACAGGCCGGTGCGGCGCAGCAGGTCCTCGGTGCGCCGGTTGGCCCCGCGCAGCACCACCGCCCCGCCGCGGGCCCGGCAGGTGCGGTGCGCCCACAGGAAGCTCGCGACCGCGGGGCTGGACAGGTGCGTCACGTCGGAGAGGTCGACCACCACGCGCCGCGCGCCGGCCAGCAGCGCGTCGTGCAGCAGCCAGCGGACGTCGGCCAGCCCGTCGGCGAGCAGGGCGTCGTCGAGGTGGATGGTCACCACGTCCGTTCGTGCGTCGACGTCCGGACGGGGGAGAGCTC
The DNA here is from genome assembly GCF_054050075.1 of Geodermatophilus sp. SYSU D00965. Taxonomy (NCBI): domain Bacteria; kingdom Bacillati; phylum Actinomycetota; class Actinomycetes; order Geodermatophilales; family Geodermatophilaceae; genus Geodermatophilus; species Geodermatophilus sp. SYSU D00965. The sequence goes on from NZ_JBJGYQ010000020.1 coordinate 28,287, forward strand.
TCGCCGGGGCCAGGGTCATGTGCAGTCCTCCTCCGTGCAGTGGGCGCGATCCTGCGTGCGCCTCCTGACAGAGTCGTGGGAGGAGATTGCGATCCCGCCGGGAGTTGGTTTGCGATCCGGTGACGACCGGCCGAACCCCGGGTGGCCGGTGGCAGCATGGCCCGAGTGGCACCGCGACTCCTGGTCGTCGAGGACGACGACCCGATCCGCACTGCCCTGCGCTGGGCGCTGGAGGACGAGGGCTACGACGTCGCGGAGGCCGTGAGCGGGGAGGAGGCGGTCGCGGTCGTGGCGACCGCCGCGCCGGACCTCATGGTGGTCGACCTGATGCTCGGCCCGATGGACGGCTTCGAGGTCATCCGCGAGGTCCGCCGCGACCACGACCTGCCGATCATCGTCGTCAGCGCCCGCGCCGACACCCTCGACATCGTCGCCGCGCTGGAGGCCGGCGCCGACGACTACGTGACCAAGCCGTTCCAGGTCAAGGAGATCACCGCGCGGCTGCGCGCCCTGCGCCGCCGGGCGGGGAGCGGCAGCGCCCACGACAACGCCTCCCCGCCCGAGGTCGTCCTCGACCGGCACCCGGCCGCGCCGCTGGTGCTGCGCGAGATGCGGGGGACGGTGCACCGCGGGGACGAGCAGGTGCCGCTCACCCTCACCGAGTTCCGGTTGCTGTGCGAGCTCGCCAGCGCGCCCGGCCGGGTGTTCAGCCGGCAGGCGCTGCTGGAGCGGGTGTGGTCGCACGGCTTCTTCGGCGACGAGCGGATCGTCGACGTCCACATCCGGCGGTTGCGCACCAAGGTCGAGCTCGACCCCGGCGCCCCGCGGATCGTGGTCACCGTCCGGGGGCTGGGGTACCGGCTGGACCCGCAGTGAGCGGACAGGGACGCGAGCACCGCAGCGAGCGCCAGCGAGCGAGGAGCGGAGCGCCCCGCGGAAGCGAACCGAGGGCACGGTGAGGCGACCCCTCGGGGGGCGGGGGCTGCGGGCGCGGATCGTGCTGGGCTTCGCCGCCGGCGCGCTGCTCGTCTCGGCCGTGCTCGTGACGACGACCTGGCTGCTGGCCCGCGGATACCTGATCGACCAGCGGGAGCGGTCCCTGACCCGGCAGGCCCTCGCCGACGCCAACGTGCTCAGCAGCCGGCTGGCCACCGCGGGCACCGACGTCGGCGAGGCGGTGGCCGAGCTGGTGCCCTCGGGCGGCGCCGACGTCGTCGTCCGCAGCGAGGACGCCTGGTACTCGTCCAGCCTGGACGTCGGTGCGCGCGACGTCCCGGCCGAGCTGCGCGCCATCGTCGCGGACGGGTCCGCGGGCACCGTCCGCGTGGACACCGCGTCCGGCCCGGCCCTGCTGGTGGGCGCCCCCGTCCCGGCCGCCGGGGTGGAGTTCTACGAGCTCTCGCCGCTGACCGAGCTGCAGCAGGTGCTGCGCACGCTGGCCGCCGTCCTGGGGGCTGGGGCCCTCGCCGCCACCGCCGCGGGCGCGGCGTTCGGCGTGTGGGCCAGCCGGCGGGCGGTCGCGCCGCTGGAGCAGGTCGCCGCCGCCGCGACCCGGATCGCCGGCGGGGAGCTGGCCACCCGGCTGCCGCCGACCGACGACCCCGACCTGGTGGCGATCGTGGCCAGCTTCAACAGCATGGTCGACGCGCTGGCCGCGCGGATCGAGCGGGACGCCCGGTTCGTCGCCGACGTCAGCCACGAGCTGCGCAGCCCGCTGACCGGCGTCGTGACGGCGGTGGAGGTGCTCGCCGCCCGCCGGTCGGAGCTCTCGCCGCGGGCCGAGCAGGCGCTGGCGCTGGTCGAGGGCGAGCTGGCCCGGTTCCGGCAGATGCTCGACGACCTGCTGGAGCTGGCCCGGCTCGACGGCGCCCCGCCCTGCGAGCGGTCCGCGCCGGTGTCGATGACCACCCTGGTCCGCGAGGTGCTGGCCGCGAGCGGGCGGGACGCGGGCCTGCTGGCCGCCGATCCCGACGAGGAGACGACCGTGGTCGGGGACAAGACCGGCCTGGAGCGGGCCGTGCGCAACCTGCTGGACAACGCCGACCGGCACGCCGGGGGCCCGTGCGCGGTGTACGTGCGCCGGTGCGAGGACACCGTGGTGGTGAGCGTGGACGACGCCGGGCCCGGCGTGCCGCCGGAGGAGCGCGAGCGGGTGTTCGAGCGGTTCGCGCGGGGACCGCGGGCGGCCCGCCGCTCGCTGCCCGGCGCCGGCCTCGGGCTGGCCATCGTCGCCGAGACCGCCGCCCGGCACGGGGGCGCCGCCTGGTGCAGCACCGCGCCCGAGGGCGGGGCGAGGTTCAGCCTGTCGGTGCCCGGGGGCTCGCGGTGAAAGTCCGGTGCGGGCTGGTCGCCGGCGCGCTGGTCGCCGTCCTGGCCGGGTGCGGCGTCCCGACCGGCGGGCCGGTGGAGACCATCCCGGAGTCCGAGGTCCCGCGGGGGCTGTCCTCGCCGAGCCCGACCGCGACGGCGCCGGCCGAGCCCGAGCCGATGGCCGAGGCGTCGCGGATCCACCTCGTGGCCCGCGACGACACCCTCGTCCCGCGGCCGCGGGAGGTGACCGGCCCGTCACTGCGGGACCGGCTCGGCGACCTGCTCGGGGAGCTCGCCGCCGGGCCGACGGCCGACGAGCGCGAGCTGGAGCTGTCGACCGCCCTGCCCCCGGACGTCCGGCTGGCCGTCACCGACGTCGCGGAGGGCACCGCCACCATCGACCTGACCGGCCCGGTGGACGCGCCGACCGGGCTGGCCGGTCGGCGCGCGGTGGCCCAGGTGGTGCTGTCGGCCACCACCGTGCCGGGCGTGGACGCGGTCGTGCTCACCATCGACGGGGAGCGGGTCGAGGCGCCGCTGCCGTCCGGGGAGCTCACCGCGGCGCCGCTGTCGGCCGACGACTACGCCGCGCTGCTCTCCCCGGCCGCACCGCCGTCCTGACGGCCGCCCCCGGCCTCACGCCTCCCGCCCCAGCTACTCCCGACCGACTTCCCGTTGATCATGGGCTTGTTGCCGGCCGCTGCGGCGTGTCCGCCCGTGTCGCCGGCAACAACCCCATGATCAACGGGGCGGAGGGTCGGCGGAGGGGCGAGGGAGGTGCGGGAGGGGCGGGCGGGGGCCGAAGGGTGGCGCGGGCGGAGGGGTGTGGCGCTCAGGTCAGCAGCCGGCGGGCCACCGCGGCCAGCGTGCGGGCACGCAGCCGGCCGTCGGCCAGGCCCAGCGCCACCACGTCGTCGAACACCCGCTGGTCGGCGCCGGCCGCGCGGACGGCGGCGTCCATCACCGCGGGCCAGCGGCTCAGCGAGGACGCCACCGCGGACGACCGCAGGTGCGCGGCCAGCCTGCGGTCCAGCAGCGCCCGGTGCCGCGCACCCGCGCCCGGCCCGGCCGCGGCCGCGATGCCGGCGAGTGCCCCGGACAGCACTGCGTAGAAGATCCCCTCGCCGGTCAGCGGGTTGACCAGACCGGCCGCGTCGCCGGCGAGCAGCACCCGGCCGTCGGGCAGCCGCGGCCGGCCGGTCGACAGCGGCAGCCGGTGCGCCCGCAGCGGCCCCGGGGCCACGCCGGGCAGCAGCCGGTGCAGCCCGTCGACCAGCGCGGCCCGGGTGGCCCCGCCGGAGACCAGCTCGCCGTAGCCGACGTTGGCCCGCCCGTCGCCGAGCGGGAACGACCACGCGTAGGCCGGCCACCGCTGCTCGGTGGTGACCAGCAGCAGGGTGCCGGCCTGGCCCGGCAGCTCCGGGGCGTAGCCGCGGATCGCCACGGCCAGCCGGTCGGGCCGGTGGGTGCGCAGCCCCAGCGCCCGGCGGACGACGGACTCCGCGCCGTCCGCCCCGACCACCACCGACGCGCGGATGGCCCCGTCGACGGTGACGCCGTCGGGGTCGGGCCGCAGGGTCCGGACGACGTGCCGCCGGAACGCCGCCCCGCGGGCGCGGGCCTCCGCGAGCAGCCGCCCGTCGAGCACCGCGCGCGGGACCACGTGCGACGGGCGGGCCGGCGCCCGGTCCGCCGTCGCGCCGCCCGGCGAGCTCAGCGCCAGCCGCGGCACCGGCGGGGACCCGGCGACCAGGCGCGCGGGGTCGACGCCCAGCGCGGCGAGGACGTCGAGCGCCTCGGGGGCGACGCCGTCGCCGCAGACCTTGTCGCGCGGGAACTCGGCCCGATCCACGACCAGCACCGACGCGCCGGTGCGCAGGGCGGCCAGCGCGGCCGCCGAGCCGGCCGGGCCACCGCCGACCACGACGACGTCCCAGCGCTCCACGAGCGCCGACGCTAGGGGGTCGGCGCGCCGAGGGCCCGGCGTGCGGTCACGTCGGCGGTGTCACGGCGGGGTCGGCGTCCACTTCCGGGCGGGGTGCTCGTAGCCGGCGACGAACGCCAGCAGGCCCTCGGCGTCGGTCACCACGCCCAGCGCGTCGAGCCGGCGGCCGTCGAGGTAGCCGTCGTCCACCATGCGGCGCAGCTGGGTCAGCAGCGGCTGCCAGAACCCGTCGACGTCCACCAGGACGGTGGGCTTGGCGTGCAGCCCGAGCATCCCCCAGGTCCAGGCCTCGAACAGCTCCTCGAGGGTGCCGGCCGCACCGGGCAGGGCGACGAAGGCGTCGGCGAGCTCGGCCATCCGCGCCTTGCGCTCGTGCATCGAGCCGACGACCTCCAGCTCCGGCAGGCCGGGGTGGGCGAGCTCGTCGTCGACCAGGTGCTGGGGGATGACGCCGACCACCTCGCCACCGGCGGCCAGCGCGGCGTCGGCGACGACGCCCATCAGGCCGACGTGCCCGCCGCCGTAGACGATGCCGACACCGGCCCGGGCCAGGCCCGCGGCGAGGTCGGCGGCGGCCTGCTGGTGGGAGGACGGCCCGCTCTGGGACCCGGTGAAGACGGCGACGCGCACGCCCTCGAGCCTGTCACGCACGCGGGAGCGGAGTGGCAGGGGCGCGTTTTCCGCGCCCTGCCACTCCGCTCGGGGTTCACTGGGGGCGTGTTCTCCTCCACCGACGGCTGGGTGACGTGCTCGTTCGGCCACCGGCACTGGGGACTGCTCGGTGCGGCCGGGCTGCTCGTGCACCGCGACGGCGCCGAGGGCACCGAGCTGCTGCTGCAGCACCGGGCCACCTGGTCGCACCACGGCGGGACGTGGGGGACGCCCGGCGGCGCGCTGCACGCCGGCGAGACGCCGCAGCACGGCGCGCTGCGAGAGGTCCGCGAGGAGCTGGGCCTCCTGCCGGACGACCTCGAGCTCGGCGCCTCCTCGGTCGACGACCACGGCGGCTGGTCGTACACGACGGTGCTGGCCCGGCCGCTGCGCCGCATCGAGCCGGCCGACCTGCGGCTGGACGGCGAGAGCGACGGGGTGGCCTGGATCGCGCTGGCCGACCTCGCCTCGGTGCCCCTGCACCCGGGCTTCGAGGCGTCCCTCACCCGGCTGCACGACCTGCTGTTCTGACCCCACTCCCCGTCGGTTTCCGGGGAAACCGACGGCTCAGGCGCGGGCGACCGTCACCGTCAGCGCGCGGTGGTCGCCGACCGGGAGCACCTGCGACCCGCCGTGCCGGGCCCGCAGGCCGTCGCCGAGCGCCAGCACGTGGTCCAGCTGGACCCGCGGCCGGACGGCGGGGAAGCTCGGCGCCCGCACCAGCGGAGCGGCCCGGACCAGCCGCGCGGGCACGGTGCCGGGCAGGTTGAGGTCGCCGGCCAGCACCACCGGGCCGGGCAGCCCGGCCACCCACCGGCGCAGCCGCAGCAGCTGCCGGACGGCGGTGTGCGGCGCGAACGACAGGTGCGTGGTGACGACGGTGAGGTGCGCCAGCCGCGCGGCCAGCGCGATCCGCGGCTCGTCGGGGACCCACCGCCGCCGGCCCTCACGGTCGCGCACCGGCAGCCGGGCCCGGCCGGTCCCCAGCCCCAGCACCGACCACTCCACCACCGGCAGCCGGCTGAGCAGCGCGATCCCGTAGACCGGCCCGGCGCCGTCCGGGTGCGGCCCGCGCACCGCGGGGTCGGCCGGCGTCCAGCTGCGGAACGGGTCGGGCGTGCCGGTGAGGGTGACGGCGCTCCGCCAGTGCGCCGCGCCGAGCCCCTCGGCCAGGACGGCGGCCTGGTCGGTGCGGTGCGAGCGCGGCTGGCCGGCGTCGACCTCCTGCACGGCGAGCACGTCGACGTCGAGCCCGCCGGCTGCCGCGCGGAGCTCGGCCGGGGAGAGGACCGCTCCGGTGACGCCGCGCCCCGAGGCGATGTTCGCGGTGCCGATCCGCACGGCGGGCGGCTCGGGCACGAGTCGACGCTACCCGCAGGTCCCGCGCTCGAGGTGCCGCTGCGTGCGGTCGCGCTTACCGTGAGCGCCGTCCCGTCGCGCCACGGAGGAGGCGGCCATCTCCCGCAGACCGCGTCACCTGACCGCCGCGGGAGTGCGCCTGGGCCGCACGGGCGCGCGGCACCTGCGCCACCGCGACGGCGGCCGCGGCTCGCTGGCGCTGCTCCTCCTCGCCGGGTTCCTCTGCGCGGCGGCCCTGGTCATGATCGCGGTCGCGCCGTCCCCGGCGGGCTCTGCCGGGAGCGGCACGCTCGGCGGCTCCGAGGACCCCACCGACGTCCCCCGGGCGGGCGTCGGCACCGCGGCCCGTGCTCCGGAGACCTCGGCCGCGGCGCCGGATTCGACCTCGGCCGGTGCGCGACGGTCGGCGGAGGGTGACGTCGCGGCCGAGGTCGCGGCGGTGCCGGGTGCGCCGACCGTCGCTGGGGTCCCGCCCGTGCCGGGGAGTCCCGGGGCCGCGGCGTCCGCCGGCGGGGACGCGACGGTGGCGGCCGGTGCGCCCGCGCCGCAGCGCACGTCGGCGGGCGGGTCGTCCTCCGGCGGGTCGGCCTCCGGGGGGTCGGCCTCCGAGGGGTCGTCCTCCGGTGGGTCGTCCGGCGGGACCGCCTCCGGGGGGTCGTCCGGGGGCTCCGGCTCCGAGGGGTCCGGCTCCGCGCCGGCGAGCCGGCCCGAGCGGGACCGGGGTGGGAGCACGACCGGGAGCGGGCCGTCGGGTGCCGGCGGCTCGACCGGCGGGTCCGGTGGCGGCGGGTCGACCGGCGGCTCCGGTGGCGGGTCGACCGGCGGGTCGACCGGCGGCTCGGGGAGCACGCCCGGCGGCAACGCGGGGAGCCCTGCCGAGGACGGTGGCTGCCTGTGCGAGGACGTCGGCGACCTGCTCGACGGCGTCACCGACGGCGCGGGCGGGGTCGTCGGCGACGTGACCGAAGGTGCGGGTGACGTGGTCGGCGGCCTGCTGCCGTGACCTGGAGCGCACTCCGCCGGTAGGGGGTGTCCTCAGCGTGACCAAACCGTTACTTTGAGGTCCACGTCGTCACCGATCCGAGGAGCCCGCCCTGTCCGTTCGCCCTCGCCACCGCGCAGCCGACAGCGGTCGCGGATCCCGTGCGCGGGTACGGCTCGTGCTGGTGTTCCTCGTCGGGTTCGTCGGTGCCGCCGCCGTCCTCGTGGTGAGCCAGGACGCCGGCGGGGCCACCGCGGCGTCCGGGAGCGGGTCCGCTCGCATCCGGAGTGCGGCCGACGGCATCGGGACGGCGGTCCGCGCCAGCAGCACCCCGACGGACCCCGCAGGTGCCGAGGGCACCGCGCAGGCCGAGCCCGGCACGGCTCCGGGGGCCGGCTCGACGCCCGACGCCGGCCCGACGCCCGACGCCGGCGAGGACGCCCCGGCGGCCGCTCCGGGCAGCACGTCGGCCGCTCCGGGCACCCTGCCGCAGACGGCCGTGCCCGCGACGTCGCCCGGCGCGACGTCCGCGCCTCGCACCGCCGCCGGGACCCCCGCCCCTCGCACCGCCGGCGGGACCGGCACCGCGCCGACGACGCCCGCGCCGCAGGTCGACCGGAGGACGCCCACCCCGGCCGCCGCGCCGTCCACGGCCGCGCCGTCCACCGCCGCGCCGTCCGACCGCGAGGCGGCCCCGTCCGCGCCGAGCGCGACCGCGGAGTCCCGGGCCCCCCGCGAGCGCGACCACGAGCACCGGCGCGACCGGGACCGCTCTGCTGACGAGGAGCGAGAGGGAGGCCGCGGCCTCACCGGCGCCCCCGCCGCCCCCGAGACCGAGGTGCTCGACGCCGTCGTCCCCTGAGTGACCGGCGCAGCGGGCCACTAGGTTCGAGCGCATGACCGCCCGCGACGACGTCTCCGAGATCTTCGACAGCGCGGCGTGGCAGCCGGTGGAGGGCTTCGACTTCGCCGACATCACCTACCACCGCGCCGTCGACGCGGGCGTGGTGCGCATCGCGTTCGACCGGCCGGAGGTGCGCAACGCCTTCCGCCCGCAGACCGTCGACGAGCTGATCACCGCGCTGGAGCACGCCCGGCTGTCGACCGACGTCGGTTGCGTCCTCCTCACCGGCAACGGCCCCAGCCCGAAGGACGGCGGCTGGGCGTTCTGCTCCGGCGGCGACCAGCGCGTGCGCGGCCGGTACGGCTACGAGCACGACAAGGGACGCAGCAGCGGCCGGCTGCACGTGCTCGAGGCGCAGCGGCTGATCCGCTTCATGCCCAAGGTGGTCGTCTGCGTCGTCCCCGGCTGGGCGGCCGGCGGCGGGCACAGCCTGCACGTCGTCTCCGACCTGACCCTCGCCTCCGCCGAGCACGCCCGGTTCAAGCAGACCGACGCCGACGTCGGCAGCTTCGACGGCGGCTTCGGCTCGGCCTACCTCGCCCGCCAGGTGGGGCAGAAGTTCGCCCGCGAGATCTTCTTCCTCGGCGACGAGTACTCCGCCGAGGACGCGCACCGCATGGGCATGGTCAACCGGGTCGTGCCGCACGCCGAGCTGGAGACCACCGCGCTGGACTGGGGACGCCGGATCGTGGCCAAGAGCCCCACCGCGCAGCGGATGCTCAAGTACTCGTTCAACCTGATCGACGACGGGCTGGTCGGCCAGCAGCTGTTCGCCGGCGAGACCACCCGGCTGGCCTACATGGCCGAGGAGGCCGTCGAGGGTCGCGACGCGTTCCTGGAGAAGCGCGACCCCGACTTCTCCCGTTTCCCATGGCACGTGTGAGAAAGGACCCCGTCCTCCCCACCCTTCGCAGGCTCAGGGTGGGACCCGGGACGGGGCCACGGATCGAGATCCACGAGGAGGACAGGATGATCGTCGAGGTGGTGGGCGGCACCGACGAGGTGCCCGAGGTGAAGGTCGTGGACGTCGACGACCTGACGCGGCTGCACCTGGCCCTCGGGGCGGTGACCGACGAGGAGGCCGACAGCGCGCTGCGGGAGGCGGGGCTCGGCCGGTTGCAGGACGCCGAGACCGGGTTCCTCGACGTCGCCGCGCTGCGGGCCGCCGCGGAGCCGCAGGCCGGCGCCGACGACTGGGCGCGGCAGTGGGACGGGATGGTCGAGTACGCCCGCGGCAAAGGCTGGCTGACCGACGACGGGGCGAGCATGCAGGTCCTCGTGGAGAGCGCCGCCGGCGCCTGACGTCCACACGATCGGGTGGCGGCCGTCCCGATCGCGCTGCCCGATTGGGTTGAGTCCCTAAAGAAACTTCGGGTGGTTTTGGGGTGCGGTCATTGTGGTGACTCCAGTCAACGGCCACGATGACGCGGTGAGGTCCACCTTTGTCCGGGCGTCGGCGTGACGGGAACGCCGGGTCGCCCCCTGAGCGCCGAGCTCTCCGACCAGCTGCTCTCGGTGGCAGTCGACATCCTCGCGGAGGAGGGTTGGGGGCGGCTCAACAGCGATCGTGTCGCCGCGCGTGCCCGGGCCGGGAAGGCCGGGATCTACCGGCGGTGGCCGACGATGGCCGCGATGGCCCGCTCGGCGGTCGGCAGGTTCACGCTGGTGCGCGTCCCGCCGGACACGGGTTCCCTCCGGGACGACCTCGCCGCGCTGGTGGACCGCTGGCGCCGTCCCCTCGACCGTGAGGAGCGGGCCACCGCCAGCCTGGTCGGCGCCGCACGGCACGACGAGGACCTGCGCGCGGGCCTCGACGCCGCCCTGGTGCAGCCGCTGGCCGCGGCGGTCGCAGAGATCGGCGCCCGCCAGGCCGACCGCGCGCAGGAGGTGCCCGAGGCACGGCTGGCGCTGCTCGGCTCGGTGCTCGAGGCCTTCTGGTGGCAGCGGCTCACCGCGGCCAACGGCGTCCTGACGCAGGAGCAGTTGCGGCACGTCGTCGACGAGGTGCTGCTGCCGATCCTCCAGCCGGCCCGCGAGGGCGCCGCCGTCTAGCCGGCGCGGCGCCGGTCAGCCGGTGCGGCGCAGGCCGGACAGGACGTGGTCGGCCACCGTGCACGCGACCTCGGCGCCCAGCTCCGGGTCGCCGGTGGCGGCGTCCTGCTTCCGGCGCTGCTCGCAGATGAGCGTCCGGACGGCGGCCAGCCAGACCGCCGCGGTCACCGAGGCCGCCGTCCGGGGGTCGCTCGGGACCGACGGCGCGGAGCCGTCCTCGGCCCACGCCTCCACCAGGGCGTCGGTCAGCAGGGCGATCGAGCGGTGGTGCAGTTCACGCTCGTACGCCGACAGGGTCGGCGAGGCCTCGACGGTGGCGATGTACTCACGGCCGGCCGGCGTGACCAGCCGGCGGACCTGCAGGGCCACCCGTGAGGTGAGGTACTCGTGCAGCGCGTCCAGCGGGGTCACCCCCGCGGGACGGCAGCGCACGGCCTCCGCCGGCCCGTCGACCCACGGCGTGCGGCCGTCGAAGAAGAGGTCCTCCTTGCCGGAGAAGTGGTTGAACACCGTCTGGACGGCGACGTCCGCGGCGGCGGCGACGTCGGCGGTGGTGACCGCCTCGAAGCCCCGCTCGGCGAACAGCCGTCGCGCGGTGTCCCGGATCAGTGCCCGGGTCTGCGCCTTCTTCCGCGCCCTCCGGTCACCGAGATGACTCACCGTGTCAGGATAACAACGCAGCGTAGAAGCGGCGCGGTGCGCGGCTCACGCGCCCGTCCCCGTCCCGGTGCGGTCGGCCAGCACGGTGCGGGCCCACGTCTCGACCAGCACGGGCAGGTCGATGACGTCGAGGTCGGCGGCGACGTCGGCGATCGTGGTGCGCCACGCCGGGGGCGGGGCCGCGTGGACGCCGGCGGGTGCCGGCTGGCCGAGCCGGGCGGCCAGGCCGGCCAGTCGCGGCGCGCTCCCGTCGGCGTGCTGCACCGCGTAGGCGTCGTCGGCGAGGGCGACCGCGGTCGCCGCCCGCGGGTCGGCGGCTGCCTCCTCACGCAGCCCGCGCAGCGTCTCCTCGAACAGCCGGGCGCAGGCCGCGGTGGGGGAGGCGTCGTCCCCGGGAGCCGGTGCCAGCACCGACCCGCAGCCGGGACAGCGGACGGTGGCGGGCACCGCGGCGGGCGGCGGGGGAGGCGTCGCAGGCCGGGGGGAGGACACCCGCCGATCGTGCCGCACCGGGCGGTTCCCGGCAGGACCGCGTGGGCAACAGGCTGGTCATGGGGACGGTGCGGGTCGGTCTGGTCGGAGCCGGGGGCGTGGGGGCGCGGCACGCCCGCACGCTGGCGGGGTTCCCCGACGTCGAGTTCGTCGGCGTCACCGACGTCGTCCCCGGAGCCGCCGCGGCGCTCGCGGGGGGCCTCGGCGTCCCGGTCGTCGACGACGTCCCGACCCTGCTGCGGCAAGACCTCGACGGGATCTGGCTGTGCGTGCCGCCGTTCGCCCACGGGGAGCTGGAGCTGACCGCCGTCCGTGCCGGGATCCCGTTCCTCGTCGAGAAGCCCCTGGCCACCGGGCTGGCGGTGGCCGAGGAGGTGGCCGCCGCGGTCGCCGCCGCCGGGCTGCCCACCGCGACCGGCTACCACTGGCGGCACCTGGACACGGTGGCCGCGGCCCGCGCCGTGTGCGCCGCCCACCGGCCGCGGCTGGTCGACGCCACGTGGCTGGACAAGGTGCCGCCGCCGGCGTGGTGGGCCCGGGCGGAGTCCTCCGGCGGGCAGGTGGTCGAGCAGCTGACCCACGTGCTCGACCTGGCCCGGCTGCTGGCCGGGGAGGTCGTCGAGGTGCGGGCGGCCGCGGCGCCGTCCAGCGCCGCCGGACGGGACGTCGACGACGCGACCGCCGCGCTGCTCACCTTCGCCTCGGGCGCGGTGGGCACCGTGACCGCCGCCTGCTCGCTGCCGGCCAAGGTCCGCGCCGGCCTGGACGTCGTCTGCGACGGGGCGGCCGTCGAGCTCACCGAGACCGCGCTGACCGTCACCACGGCCGCCGGCACCGAGCGCACCGAGCCGGCCGTCGACGCGCGCACCGCCGTGGACCGCGCCTTCGTCGACCTGCTCGCCGGCGCGGCGCCGTCGGCGGAGCTCGTCGACTACGCCGAGGCGCTGCGCACCCACCGGGTGGCGGTGGCGATCGCCGACTCCGCGCGCAGCGGCGGCGCCGTGCGGGTGACCGGGGTCTAGCTCCGGCCGACGACGGCGTCCTGCCCGGCCGGCGGGATGCGCGGTGCGGGCATCGTCGAGCGCGCCCGCCGCAGCGCCTCGGCGTAGAGCCGCTCGTAGCCGGCGGCCATCACCGCCGGGGCGAACCGCCGGCGGGCCTCCGCGGCGCAGACCTCCGGGTCGATCTCGTCGAGCCGGCCCAGCGCGGCGGTGAAGCCCTCCTCGTCGGTGGCGAGGAACCCGGTGCGGCCCTCCTCCACCAGCGAGGGCAGGCAGCCGCGGGCCATCGCGACGACCGGGGTGCCGGCGGCCAGCGCCTCGCAGACCGCGGTGCCGCCGGGCTCCTCCCACCGGATCGGGAACAGCACGGCGCGGGAGGTGCGCAACAGGTCGGCCTTCTGCTCCCCGCCCACGCTGCCGATCCAGCGCGCGGCGACGCCGTCCAGGTGCGGGTCGACGTGCTCGAGGAACCAGGCCACGTCGGGGTGCGCGCGGGCCGGGTGGCCGGGGGTGGCCAGGGCCGCGGCCAGCGCGTTCCGGTCGGGCAGCCCGCCGACCGGACCGGCGAGCACCAGCGGCACCCCCGCCGCCCGGCAGGCCCGCAGCGCGGTGTCGATCCCCTTGGACTCGCACAGCCGGGCGAGCACCAGCACCGAGTCGGTCCGCTCCGCGCGGGGCACCGGGGGGACGTCGTCCACCGGGACGGCGAGCGGCACCGCGCCCAGGACCTGCCCCCGCAGCCGCTCCGGCGCCCGCGCCACCTGACTGTCGGAGACGCCGGCGAAGAAGACCCGGCCGCGGCCGTCGAAGCCCGCGTAGAACTCGGCGTTGCGGTGCAGGTCCCAGTGCAGGGTGGCCAGCACCGGGGGAGCGGCGTCGCCCAGGCTGCCCAGCAGCGCCGGGCCGACCACCTCGACGTGGGTGTGCACCAGGTCGAAGGGCTCGCCGGCGAGCGCGTGCTCGGCGATCGTCGCCTGCACCACGTGCTCGTGGGCGTGCGCCGTCCCCACCACCTGCGGGTACGGCCCGCCCAGCAGCTCGAACCGGCCGCTCGGGAAGGCACTGACCAGCCCGTCCACCGGCAGCGTCGAGTCACCGACCGAGGCCAGGACGACGGTGTGCCCGCGGGCGCGCAGCTCGGCGGTCAGCGTGGCGACGACGTTCTCCAGGCCCCCGTAACCCGGCGGCGGCACGGGCAGCCAGGGCCCGGCGTCCATGAGGATCTTCATGCGCCCGGCTCCGCGCTGCCGTCCGTGGCCCGCACCGACCGCATCGGTGGCCGCTCGAGGACGCCGACGTCCCAGCTGACCCCCTCGAGGCCGTCCGCGGTGCGCATGAACTGCAGCAGGTCCCGGCTGGGCCGCCCGGCGCCGGGCCGCCGCGCGAAGGCCGTCTGCAGGATCTGCCCGGCCATCCGGCCCAGCGCGGCGTCGGCCTGGTGGGTGTGCTGTCGGGTGCCGAGGTCGACCTGGGCCAGGGCGTCGAGGCCGGCCAGCCGGACGAGGTCGACCAGCAGGCCGAACTCCACGCCGTAGCCGGAGACGAACGGCACCTCCTCCAGCAGCGCCCGGCGGCCGGCGTACTCGCCGGAGAGCGGTTGCACGAAGCCGGACAGCTCGGGCCAGAACGCGTTGAGCAGCGGCCTGGCGACCAGCTCGGTGACCCGGCCGCCGCCGGAGGGCACGATCCCGTCGGTCGTGGTCAGCGGCCGGTCGTAGAGCGCCTTGACGTAGCCGATGGTGGGGTCGGTGAGCAGCGGGCCGAGCAGGCCCACGACGAACCGCGGGTCGAAGCCGATGAGGTCGGCGTCGACGAACACCACGAGGTCGCCGGTGGTCGCGTGCAGCGACTTCCACAGCGCCTCGCCCTTGCCCGGGCGGCTGCCGTGGGCGGGCAGGATCGTGTCGACGTGGACGACGCGGGCACCGGCGGCCGCCGCGACCTCCGCCGTCCGGTCGGTGGAGCAGCTGTCGACGACCACGAGCTCGTCCACCAGCGGACATCGCTCGACCAGCGCCTCGCGGATGGCACCGACGATCTGGCCGACGGTGCGTTCCTCGTCGAGGGCGGGCAGCACGACGCTGACCGTCGTCCCCCACTCGTACTTCTCGGCGGCCAGTTCCTCGGCCTGCCAGGTGTCAGCGGTGAAGGTGCGGTGGCGCAGCCAGCGCCGGACGTCAGGGCGCACGCGTCTCCCCTTGTCGGGTGCCGACCTCGTTGTCGGCACGGGACCCCGTCGCGCCAGGATGCCGGGTGATCGGCTTCTCGCACAGGGGGCGGCCGCGCCCGATCGTCGGCCGGGCGTGTCCCGCTAGCCGGCCGCGTCGGCCGACGAGGACACGCGGAGGGCGCGGTACTCCGGCACGGTGACCATCGGGGGGCGCTCGTCGACGGTGACCGGCGTGCTGTGCGGCACGAACCCCAGCCCGTCGTGCCGGAACTGGGTGAGCAGCCCGCCGGCCTCTGCCTGCAGCGCCGCCCCGGCCCGGGACAGCACGGTCGACACCACCTGCCCGGCCATCCGGCCCAGCGCCTCCTGGCTCTGCGAGGTGTGCCGGCGGACGCCGAGGTCGACCTGGGCCAGGCCGCCGAGCCCGGTCAGCCGCAGCAGGTCCACGAGCAGGCCGACCTCGACCCCGTACCCGGAGACGAACGGCACCTGCTCGAGCACCGCCCGCCGCCCGGCGTACTCCCCGCCGAGCGGCTGCACGAACCCGGCCAGCTCCGGCCACAGCGCGTTGAGCAGCGGCCGCGCGGTCAGCTCGGTGACCCGGCCGCCGCCGGCTGGCTGACTCGCGCCGTCCACCTGCAGCGGCCGCGTGTAGCAGCCCTTCACGTAGTCGACCTGCGGCTCGGTGAGCAGTGGCGCGAGCAGGCCGGGGACGTAGTGGGTGACGTCGCCGAGCAGGTCGGCGTCGAGGAAGACGACCAGGTCGCCGGTGGTGGCGGCCAGCGACTTCCACAGCGCCTCGCCCTTGCCGGGGCGGGTGCCGTGACCGGGCAGCACCTCGGTGGTGGAGACGACGTCGGCGCCGGCGGCGCGGGCCACCTCGGCGGTGGCGTCGGTGGAGTCGGAGTCGACGACGAGCAGCTCGTCGACCAGCGGCGTGCGGAGCACCCAGTGCTCGCGGAGCCTGGCGACCATCCCGCCGACCGTCGCCTCCTCGTTGCGGGCCGGCAGGACGACGCTGACCCGGTGCTGCCCGCGGCGCTTGGCTCTCAGCAGGGCGTCGAGGTCCAGGGCGTCGAGCGAGGGTGCGGAGGTGGTGCGGTCCTCGAACCAGGCGCGGGCATCGGGTCGCATCGGCCCACCTTCCGGGAGGACCCGATCCCGAGGCCAGCGGGCGCGACCGAGTTCACGTGACCGTCACCAGGCGTCTCGCCGGCCGTCACACCGCCACGCCGGACTCCCGCAGCGCCGTCGCGCTCAGCGGGCCGACGACGGCGCCCGCGCCGGTCGGCTCGGGGTGGCCGAGGTCGGTGAGCCAGCCGCGGAGGACCCGGTGCAGCTGCTCGGCGCCGACCACCTCGCCGGGCGGCCGGAAGGAGCGCGGGTACAGCAGGAAACCGTGCTGCTGCGGCCCGCCCAGTCCGCCGTGCGACCCGACGTGCGGCTCGAAGGCCGAGGCCTCGTCGGTGTCGGGGTCGTAACGGCTGTTGATGACGACGTCGGCGCAGTGCGGGAACGTCGACGCGCGGGCCACCAGCGCCGCCGCGTGCTCCCCGTACGGCGCCAGGGGGTCCTCGCCGATCACCAGCCCCGCGGCCAGCCGGTGCACCCCGTCGCGGCCGAGCACCACCGGCCCGTACTCCTCGGAGTGCACCAGCACGAACCCGACGCCGTCGTGGTCGACCAGGCCCGGCAGCAGCTCGGGCCAGTGCCGCTCGATCTCCTCCAGCGAGACCCGGCCCGGGAGGTCGGCGAAGGACACCATCGCGGTGTGGCCGGAGACGGCGACGACCACGCCGGGCGCCACCCGCGGCCCGTGCTCCTCGCGGTCCTGCGGCAGCTCGTGGGAGTGCGGCACGGCCTCGGCGCGCTCCACCCGCTCGCGCAGCCGGCGGGCGATCACGCCGCCCTCGGCCAGCGCAGCGCCGACCTGCCAGCCCTCGGTCAGCCGGCGGCTGTCCCGCGGGCCGGTGAGGTGCGGCTCGGGCAGCTCCCCGCCGCCGCAGAGCCGGCCGACGAGCTCCTCGACCGACTCCCCGAACCGGCCGGCGAACGACTCGCCCTGCGTCTGCCCGTGGTCGGAGAGGCACACCAGGTGGTACTCCCGCGGCGCCAGCTGGGTGGCGCGGTGCAGCCGGCCGATCTGCTGGTCGATGCTGCGCAGCACCGCCAGGCTGTCGGCGCGCTCCAGCCCGGCGTGGTGGGCGGCCTCGTCGTAGCCGAGGAAGTCCGCGTAGGCGACGGGCCGGCCGGCCATCACGTCCTCGAGCAGGGCGAAGACGACGACGTCGCGTGCGATGACCGTCGTCCCCGGCCGGGCCAGCGGGTAGAAGCCCCCGCGCGACACCCGCGGTCGCACGTCGGCGCGCCGCTCCCGGGCCGCCGCGACCAGCTCGCGGTAGACGTCGACGGCCGAGACGGCGATGGTGCGCAGCGCGTTCACCGGGTTGGCGAAGTAGGCGTAGTACCCGGAGCCGACCCGCTCCCGGGCCAGCCGCGCGCGCCGGCTCGACGCCGGGACGACGTGGGCCAGCGAGCTCATGGTGAGGCTGACGTGCGTCGCGTCCCCGGTGAACAGGTTGCCCCGGCTGGCGCCCCCGCCGGAGAGCAGGCCGCGGCCGTCGGAGTGCGCGCGCTCGAGCTCGGCGGCGTCGACCGGGGAGGAGACGCGGACGATCCGGCCGCGGTCCTTGTCGAACCAGCGGAACCCGGGGATGTCGTGGTTGGAGCCGTGCAGGATGCCCATCACCGACGCGCCGGTCTGCGAGCTCCAGTCGGTGTGCCAGGAGGTCAGCGTGTGGCTGCCCGAGCGCAGCCAGGCGGCGAGGTGCGGCATCGAGCCGTCCCGGACCGCGCGGCGGGCGGTGTCGTAGGACAGCGCGTCGATCTGCAGGAACAGCACGCCCGGCGGCCGCCGTTCGCCGTCCGCGCTCGCCCGGGCCCGGCGGCGCGCGCGGCGGAAGAACAGCTCGTCCTCGTCGATGGCCAGCACGCTGCTGACCAGGCCGGAGACGGCGGCCATGCCCACGCCGACGGCGACGCCGGTGCGCAGGTTCTCGATCACCACGCCGGGGATGACGAAGGACAGGCCCAGCACCGCCGCGCCGAGCAGCAGGAAGCTGCCCAGGCCGAAGGTGAAGAAGGCCAGCGGCAGGGCCACGCGCATGACCAGCGGCCACGCCAGGGCGGTCAGCGCGCCCAGCAGCAGCGCGATCACCGGCGGCTGCCACGGGCCGGCCATCGCGAAGTCCTCGAGCCAGGCGTCCAGGGCCACCAGCGCGGCGGTGCTCGCCGCCCAGGTGAGCAGCACACGGGCCGGCGTCCGGCCGCGCTGCAGGACCCGGCCGGGCGCAGCGGGTGGGCTCATGCCGGTCCGCAGGGCGAGGGATCGGGCTCGCGGTCGGGTTCGGGGGTCTTCCGGCGCCGCGCGCTCACCAGGTTGAGCACCGCGCCGACGACGAGCACGAGCACGGTGGCCAGCAGGACCGCGGTCAAGGGCGAGTCGAAGATGCCGCCGCTGACCACGCCCAGCAGCGCGTAGGCCAGCGCCCACAGGGCCGCGGCCAGCAGGGACGCGGGCAGCAGCCGCCGCCACGGGTAGGCCAGCGCACCGGCGGCGAGCAGCACCGGGATCCGTCCGGCGGGCAGCAGCCGGCCGACGACGATGATCTGCCAGCCGTGCCGGCGGAACTGCTCGCGGACCTCCTCGATCCGCTCGGCGTGCTGGCCACGGGCCACCCAGCGCACCGCGGCGGGGCCGCCGAACCGGCAGATGGCGAAGGTGACCACGTCGCCGGTCCACGCCGCGAGGGTGGCGACGAGGACGACCACCGGCAGGTTGAGCTCGTGGGCGGTCATCGCGAAGGCCGCGCCGGCGCCCACGACCGCGCCGGTGGGGACCACGGGCACGATCGAGCCGAGCAGCACGCCGCCGAACAGGACGGGGTAGCCGATCGACCCGTCGGTCCAGCCCGCCGCGAGCGCGCCCGTGCTCACGCCGCCACCTCCCCGACGTCCGGCGGCGGGGGCAGGAGCACCGGCTGCCCGGGCTCGGTGACCGCCACGTGGGTGTCGAGTCCGCGTGCGGCGACGGCGGCGGCGAAGGTGCGCGGCGGCTCGACCAGCAGGGGGCGCACCCGGCCGCGCAGGCCCGGGAGCACGGTGCCGCCGGGAACGGCGAGGGTGCCCCAGTGCACCGGGACGGCGACCCGCGGGCGCAGCCGGGCGGTGGCCTCGGCCGCGGAGTCCGGGTCGAGGTGGCCGGGGCCGAGCGTGGGGCCCCAGCCCCACACGGGCAGCAGCGCGACGTCGACCCCGCGGTCGCCCAGCAGATGCATCTCGTCGAACAGGTCGGTGTCGCCGCTGACGTAGACGGTGCGACCGCCGCCCTCGACCAGGTGGCCGACCGCGGTGGTGTCGGGGCCGTGGGTGAGCCGCGGGCCCCAGCGGTGGCCGGTGTGGTCGGCGGGGACGGCGGTCACCCGCAGGGCGCCGTGGGTGAAGGCCTCGCCGGGCAGCACCTCGACGACGTGCCGGAAGCCCTTCGCGCGCAGCCACGCGCCCGCGCCGCGGGGGACGACGACGCGGACGTCGGGCCCGAGCAGGCGCAGCGAGGGCAGGTGCAGGTGGTCGCCGTGCAGGTGGCTGACGACCACCAGGTCGACGCCGGCCCAGGCCTCGGGGCCCGGCGGGGGGACCACCCGTCGCAGCGGCCCGACGCGGCCGGTGAGCAGGGGATCGGTCAGCACGGTGTGCCCGGCCAGCTCGACGCGCACCGTCGAGTGGCCGAGGAAGTGCATCTCCAGGTCCCCCACGCGCCCAGTATCGACCTGCCCGGCGACGGTCCGGCACCGGTTTGACCCTTACGGGGAGGCCCTGACCACGCCGCGGATGACGGTGGGTGACGGGGCTCGACGACGTGGTCCCAGAGGGGTGAGGTGGGGTCATCCGCACGGGCTTCCCCACAGCTTGGGGACTGTTTGCACAGGCGGCACAGTGAGCACCATCAGTCACATGGTCCTCATCTGCGTCGCCACGGGGTGGTTCGTCCTGGCGAGTCTGGCCCTCGTGGCGTTCAGCGCCATCGGCCGGGCCGGGCGATGGGAGGACGAGAGCCGGGGTTACGAGTCGGGCAGATCGCCGGACGCTGCCGGACCGCCCATCCGGTCGCTCCGGTTGATCGAAGGCTGATGCACATCGCACCTTGTGCACCACCGGTCACTCCGGGATCGTGGGCGACGCACGGGGATGGATAGAAGGCGCATCTATGACGTGGTGGGGTTGGTTGCTCATCGCGTGGCCGCTCGTCGCTCTCGCGGTCGCGTGTGTCGCCGGGCTGGCCATGAAGACGAGCGATCAGCTGGAGTGGGCGCGTCAGGGGCGGCCTGAGCGACGGCGCGAACCGAGGACCCGGTACCCCGAGGTCGTGTAGGTCTCTCGCTCCGGTCACGCGGCACGCAGGTCAACGCGCCGAGATTCCGCGCAGGTGGCAGAGTCGAGCGGGTGAAGACCTGGCTCGATGCGTGGCCGGTGTTCCGGCAGCTGACCGGCCCCGACCCGCTGGGACGCGGCAGGGCCGCCCGCAGCAAGGCGACCGAGAACCTGGTCAGCCGTACCGCCACGGCCGACCGCGTGGTGCAGAGCGTCTGCCCCTACTGCGCCGTCGGCTGCGGGCAGCGGATCCTCGTGAAGGACGAGCAGATCGTCCAGATCGAGGGCGACCCGGACTCGCCGATCAGCCGCGGCCGGCTGTGCCCCAAGGGCAGCGCGAGCAAGCAGCTGGTGACCAGCCCGACCCGGGTCACGAAGGTCCGGTACCGCCGTCCGTACGGGACGGAGTGGGAGGACCTCGACCTCGACACGGCGATGGAGATGATCGCCGACCGCGTCCTGGAGGCCCGCCGCAAGGGCTGGCAGGACGAGAACGACGGCAAGCGCGTCAACCGGACCATGGGAGTAGCGAGCCTCGGAGGGGCGACCCTCGACAACGAGGAGAACTACCTCATGAAGAAGCTCTACAGCGCCCTGGGCGCGATCCAGATCGAGAACCAGGCGCGCATATAGCACTCCGCCACGGTCCCCGGTCTGGGGACCTCGTTCGGACGTGGCGGTGCCACCAACACCCTCGAGGACCTGGCGAACGCCGACTGCATCGTCATCGAGGGCTCGAACATGGCCGAGTGCCACCCGGTGGGCTTCCAGTGGGTGTCGGAGGCCAAGGCGCGCGGCGCGAAGATCGTGCACATCGACCCGCGGTTCACCCGGACCAGCGCGATCGCCGACCTGCACGTGCCCATCCGCGTCGGCACCGACATCGCGTTCCTCGGCGGGCTGATCAAGTACGTCCTCGACAACGACCTGTACTTCAAGGAGTACGTGGTCGCCTACACCAACGCCGCGGCGCTGGTGGGCGAGGACTTCGTCGACGCCGAGGACCTCGAGGGCGTCTTCTCCGGGTTCGACCCGCAGACCCGCACCTACGACGAGTCCAGCTGGCAGTACGAGCCGGAGGAGCCGCCGCACTCCTCCTCCGACTCCCCGGCCGGCGCCGCCGAGCAGAAGGCCATCGAGCAGCACCCCGACGTCAAGAAGGCCGACCGGGCGCAGGCCGCCGGCAGCGGTGGCCCGCCGATCGCCAGCAAGCCGAAGCGGGACGAGACGCTGCAGCACCCCCGCTGCGTCTTCCAGGTGCTCAAGCGGCACTTCGCCCGCTACACCCCCGAGATGGTCGCCGAGGTCTGCGGCATCGAGCCGGAGGTGTTCGCCCAGGTCGCCCGCTGGGTCACCGAGAACAGCAACCGCGACCGGACGACGGCGTGGGTGTACTCGGTGGGCTGGACGCAGCACAGCGTCGGCGCGCAGTACATCCGGACGGCGTCGATCCTGCAGCTGCTGCTGGGCAACATCGGCCGGCCCGGCGGCGGGATCATGGCGCTGCGCGGGCACGCCAGCATCCAGGGCTCGACCGACGTCCCGACGCTGTTCAACCTGCTGCCGGGCTACCTGCCCATGCCGCACGCCCTCCAGCACCAGACGCTGGAGGACTACGTCGCCGACGCGGCCGGCAAGGCCGGCTTCTGGGGCAACAAGCGGACCTACATGGTCAACCTGCTCAAGGCCTGGTTCGGCGACGCCGCGCAGCCGGAGAACGACTTCTGCTTCGACCACCTGCCCAAGATCGACGGCGACCACAGCTCCTACCGGACGATCGCCGACATGATCCAGGGGAAGGTCTCCGGCTACTTCCTCGTCGGGGAGAACCCCTCGGTCGGGCACCCGAACGGCCGGATGAACCGCTTCGGCCTGGCCAACCTCGACTGGCTGGTCGTCCGCGACCTGCAGCTGATCGAGTCGGCGACCTTCTGGAACGAGTCCCCGGAGATCGAGACCGGGGAGCTCGCACCCGAGTCGATCGCGACCGAGGTCTTCTTCATGCCCGCGGCCACGCACGCGGAGAAGGAGGGGACGTTCACCCAGACCGAGCGGGTGCTGCAGTGGCGGCACAAGGCGGTCGACCCGCCGGGCGACGCCCGCAGCGACCTGTGGTTCTACTTCCACCTGGGCCGCATCCTGCGGGAGCGGCTGGAGGACTCCACCGACCCGCGCGACCGCGCGCTGCTCGACCTCACCTGGGACTACCCGACGCACGGGCCCGAGGGCGAGCCCAGCGCCGAGGCCGTGCTGCGCGAGATCAACGGGGTGGGCCCGGACGGCCGCGCCGTCTCCGGGTACATGGACCTCGAGGACGACGGGTCGACGTCCTGCGGCTGCTGGATCTACTCCGGCGTCTACGCCGACGAGGTCAACCAGGCCGCCCGCCGCAAGCCCGGCCGCGAGCAGGGCCCGGTCGCCTCCGAGTGGGGCTGGGCGTGGCCGTACAACCGGCGTGTGCTCTACAACCGGGCCTCGGCCGACCCCGAGGGCCGGCCGTGGAGCGAGCGGAAGAAGTACGTCTGGTGGGACGCCGACGCCGGTCGCTGGGTCGGTGAGGACGTCCCCGACTTCGAGGCGACCAAGTCGCCGTCCTACGTGCCGCCCGAGGGGGCGAAGGCGCAGGACGCGCTCGCCGGCAACGACCCGTTCGTCATGCAGGGCGACGGCAAGGCCTGGCTGTACGCGCCCGCGGGGCTGGTCGACGGCCCGCTGCCGACGCACTACGAAGCGGCCGAGTCGGTCGTGGAGAACGCGTTCTACAAGCAGCAGGCCAACCCGACGATCGAGCGGATCGAGGGGCCGTGGAACCGGGAGAACCCACCGCGCAGCGAGGTCTTCCCGTTCCAGGTGACCACCTACCGGCTCACCGAGCACCACACCGCGGGTGGGATGAGCCGCACGCTGCCGTACCTGGCCGAGCTCCAGCCGGAGTTCTTCGTCGAGGTGAGCCCGGAGCTGGCCGAGCTGCGCGGGCTGAGCAACGGCGAGTACGCCACGCTGGTCAGCACGCGGAGCGCGATCGAGGCGAAGGTGCTGGTCACCGAGCGGATGCGGCCCATCCGGCTGCGCGACGGCACGGTGGTGCACCAGATCGGCATGCCGTACCACTGGTCCTACAGCGGCATCTCCACCGGGGACTCCGCCAACGACCTGCTGGGCATCGTGCTCGACCCGAACACCCACATCCAGGAGGACAAGGTCAGCACCGCAGACATCCGGCCCGGACGGCGGCCGCGCGGGCCGGAGCTGGTGGAGTTCGTGGAGGAGTACCGGCGGCGGGCCGGGGTGGCGTCGGGGCGGGTCGGGCGCAACGGTCGCGACCCGGTCGAGGCGTCCGCTGGGGAAGGCTCGACGCTGTGATCGCGACGGAGCGATCTCGCGGGGGAGCCCGGGTCAGGCCCGTCGACTCATCCGGTGAGGAGGGCTTCCTCCGCCTCGATGCGTGCGCGGGCACCGCAGACCCGGCAGACCTCGGTGTGGCGCACCGCGGGATCCCAGGCGGGGTTGAGGCGGTCGCGCAGCCGACGGACGTTCCGCGACTCGACCAGCTCCGGTACACCCTTGCCGCACAGCGTGCAGGAGTGGTCGGCCAGGCCGAGGACGATCCGCGTGCGTCGGGTCATGACTCCGGATCGTCACGATGCGTCACCGGAGCGGCAAGGCGGTCGGGGACTCGTTCCACCGATCGAGCGGCCACGACGCGTGCTTGCATCACTGTCCGTCATCGACTGCTCGCGTCCAGTCGAGTGTCGCAGGCTGCGGGCGGCTCCCCCCGAACGTCCGGGCGATCGCTGCGAGAGGAGCAGGGATGACCTCGATCAGCTCGGCGAGCCCGGCCTTCACCGGGCGCGACCCGGAGAACCGGCTGTTCGGGCCGCTGCCCGACGTCCAGGGGGAGGCCGGCTACGACGCCGACCACCCCGCGCGGGTGGGCTTCTTCACCGACACCTCGGTGTGCATCGGCTGCAAGGCCTGCGAGGTGGCGTGCAAGGAGTGGAACACGCTGCCGATGGACGACTCGCACGGCACGCGGGACGTCATCGGGCTGTCCGGCATGTCCTACGACAACACCGGCCAGCTGGGCGCCAACAGCTGGCGGCACGTGGCGTTCATCGAGCAGAGCCGCCCGGTGGACCTGCCGATGCCGACCTTCGGCCGGCCCGGGGACGACCGGCAGGGCACCGGGCCCTCGCCGTCCAACGCGACCGGCGACAGCCTCGCCGACGCGCAGGCCAGCGTGCTCAACGCAGAGGCGCTGAGCGAGTACGACCCGCAGACCGGGCAGTCGGGCACCGACAAGCAGATCCGCTGGCTGATGAGCTCCGACGTCTGCAAGCACTGCACGCACGCCGGCTGCCTGGACGTCTGCCCGACCGGGGCGCTGTTCCGCACCGAGTTCGGCACGGTGGTCGTCCAGGGCGACATCTGCAACGGCTGCGGCTACTGCGTCGCATCGTGCCCGTACGGCGTCATCAACCAGCGCAAGGGCGACGGCCGGGTGTTCAAGTGCACCCTCTGCTACGACCGGCTGACCGACGGCCTGCAGCCCGCGTGCGCCACCGCCTGCCCCACCCAGTCGATCCAGTTCGGCAACCTCGACGAGCTGCAGGCCCGGGCCGACGCGCGGCTGGCCACGCTGAAGTCGCAGGGCGTCGAGACCGCCCGGCTCTACGGGCGGGACGAGGACGACGGCGTCGGCGGCAACGGTGCGTTCTTCCTGCTGCTCGACGAGCCGGAGGTCTACGGCCTGCCGCCGGACCCGGTGGTGACCACGCGCGACCTGCCCGCCATGTGGAGGGCGGCCGGAGCCGCCGCCGCGATGATCGTCGGCGTGGCGCTGTCGGCCGTGCTCGGCTCGAGGAGGCCTCGCTGATGGGGCAGAGACGGCCATTCCCGCCCTCGAAGGTGGCGGCATGACCGAGGGGGTCGCGACGCCGGGTGCGGGCTGGCGCCGGGCCGGGGGCTCGGACGTCACGGCGAACGGGAAGCGGCGCCGTCGTCGGGGCGGTGGCCGGCCCGGCGGCGAGGTGCCGATGGTCGAGGAGGCCGAGTTCACCTCGTACTACGGCCGGCAGATCGTCAAGACACCGATCTGGAAGAGCCCGGACGTCCCGCTGTACCTATTCCTCGGGGGCGCGGCCGGGTCGTCGTCCATCCTCGGGGCGATCGCCGACCTCACCGACCGGCCGCACCTGACGCGGGTCACCCGGCTGGTCTCCGGCGGCGGGGCGATCGCCTCGGTGGTGTTCCTCGTCCACGACCTCGGCCGGCCGGAGCGGTTCCTGCACATGCTGCGGGTGCTCAAGCCGACGTCGCCGCTGTCGGTCGGCACCTACATCCTGTCACCGTTCAGCGCGGCGGCCGGGGCGACGGCGGCGGTGGAGCTGCTGGGCTGGTTCCCGGGGCTCAAGCGCTTCGGCGGGGCGGTGGCGGCGCTGTTCGGCGGTCCGCTGGCCAGCTACACCGGGGTGCTGCTGGCCAACACCGCCGTCCCGTCGTGGCACGCGGCGTACAAGCAGCTGCCGTACCTCTTCGGGGCCTCGGGGATGGCCGCCGGCGGCGGGATCGCGATGGCGCTGACCCCGGTCGCCGAGGCCGGGCCCGCCCGCAAGATGGCGGTGGCCGGTGCGGCGATCGAGCTGGCGGTGACCCAGCGGGTGGAGACCGGCCACGGGATCGTCAGCGAGCCCTACCACGAGGGCCGGCCCGGAATCCTGCTGCGCGCGGCGAAGGCGTGCACCGCGGCGGGAGCGGCGCTGACCGTCGTCGCCGGACGGCGGCGGGCGGGCGCGGTGGCGTCGGGCGTGCTGCTGGCCGCGGGGTCGCTGCTGACCCGGTTCGGGGTGTTCGAGGCGGGCCTGGAGAGCACCCGGGACCCGAAGTACGTCGTGGTCCCGCAGCGGGAGCGGCTCAACGCCGGGCAGAACGGCCACGCGTCGACCGTCACCCGCTGACGTCCTCGATGTGGGGCTGCCGCCGTCACACGACCTCGTACAGCCGGGTGGACGCGGAGCGAGACCAGTCGGGCGTCGGCCGTCGGCCGCGCAGTGTGCGCTGAAGGCGTACCCGGCCGGTGGCGAGGAGGGCGGGCTCCATGACCGGGTTGCTGTACACGATCCTCATCCGACGTGGGCAGCGGTCCACCGACGCCAGGAGCCGATCGATGACGGCGGTGAACACCTCGCCGACGAAGGGGTTGTTGAAGTAGGCCACCGACAGGTCGTCGGGGATGTCGAACGACCGCGCGTCCGCGTGCACGAGTCGGACGTCGGTGTCTCCCAACCTGTCACGGTTGGCTTCGACGTTCCGTTGGGCCGTTCGGTGCAGTTGCTCGGCGAACTCGATGCCGTACACCGTCCGGAACGGGTAGCGCATCGCCGCCTGGAGAACCACCCGACCCTTGCCAGAACCGAAGTCCGCGAAGACGTCGTCCCGGCTGACCTCGCGCGGAGGCAGGATCCGGCGCAGTGTGAGCAGCGCCGACGGCTTGTACCGGATGAACCGAGGGTCCGGCAGCCCGAGCTCCTGTCCGTTCACGACACCGGCTGTGTCGACCTGGTAGTGCCGCTCGAAGACTGCTCTCGTGACCGATTCCCGGGCCCAGACGTAGGGCGGCCGGATCGCCCGGTCGAACAGGACGCGGATCACGTGGCCTCCTGGTTGTGGCATCGAGCCGACGAGAGGACCGGGGGTGGCGTCGCCGCCTCGGTGAGGCGAGGGCTCCCGCTCATCGGCGACCGCCGGCCGGACCGGTGGTCACGGTCGTCGAGGCGGTCCGGCCGCTCTCCGCGACCAGCCCGTGGCGCCGGACTGGGCCATGTGCTTCAGCCGGTTGACGGCTTTCCGGCCCGCACCCGTACGGCGGCTCAGGTCGTATGTCCAGCGCACCACTGCCGGTCGGATGAACTCGACCGGGGTGGGATACCGGCACAGGTGCGCACCGAAGCGGACCTTGTACCGGTCCGGCCCCGGCAGCGCGTCAACGTCGTACTCG
The DNA here is from genome assembly GCF_054050075.1 of Geodermatophilus sp. SYSU D00965. NCBI lineage: Bacteria > Bacillati > Actinomycetota > Actinomycetes > Geodermatophilales > Geodermatophilaceae > Geodermatophilus > Geodermatophilus sp. SYSU D00965. The sequence continues at coordinate 55,240 of NZ_JBJGYQ010000020.1, forward strand.
CCGTCGGCCAGGGCAGGCAGGGACTCGGGTAGCACGCCGCCGAAGTCGTACCAGCGGTAGCCCTGCTCCTTGGCCCACGTGATGGCGGCCCACTCCACGGCAGCCGGCACGTTGAACTGGCGCACACCCTCGGTCGGCCGAAAGCCCTTCATTCGACTCCTCAGGACGCCGCCGCAGCCGGTGAGGAGCTTCATCGCGACAGGAGAACCGGCCACCTCCCCCAAGAAGCCGACGAACTCCCCGTCCCCGCTCAGTTCCTCGTACATGGCGGCCAGGTACGAGCTGCCGAAGAGGACCGACCCACTCTGACGCCGGGTCGTCGAGGCCAGCAGCTCTGCGAGCACGTCGGCGTCCTCGACGGTGCTGCACCGGACCGTCACCCCGCGGGGGCCCCATCTGTTCGCCGCCTTGCGGACGTCCTTGCTCAGGTTCCGGCGCAACTGCTCCACGTCCACGGAGAGGTCGATGCGCAGGGAAGCCACCGGCGCGATGCCCGCGTCTGAGCGCCGGAAGCCACGGTCCAGCCACTCGGTGGAGGCAGGCGGAGCGCCCTCGGGGGGTTGCACGAAGACGGCCCGCAGGCGGGTGCGGCCCAGGCTCGTGACGGCGTCCGTGAGTGCTCGCCTGACCGCATCCGGGGCTTCGGTGTCCTGCGACACGAGAGGACCGTTCGACAGGTACCCGACACGACCGAAGCCAGGGATGCGGCGCTCGAGGATCTGCGCCCCGCCCACCAGACGGTCCTCCTGTGTCGCGAACACGTACGTCGGGCGGTATCCGGCACGTGCACGCAGGCGCGCCCAGGCGGAGAGCTGCACCACGTCGGCCAGTGGAACGGAGCGCACCAGCCGGTCCCATGCACGCAACTGCTCCGGATCCGGCGACTCCGCGGAGACCGTGGCGATCGGTCCTGCACCCGGCATTGGGTGCTGCTTGCGCGGCGGGCGTCTCCTCCGCCCTGTCTCGAGGTTCGCTCCGGCGCGGTCGGATCCGTCCACCAGCGGGGGCGACTTCCTGTTAGCGGTCACGAGGTCTCCTCTCGGCGCCCTGCGCCCGAAGCGTCGCCGTCGCCGGGGTTGAGCGCCTCGTCGCGTCGGAGTGCGCCCTGGGCCGGTGCGGCGCCCACCACGGCGGCTGGTGGCGGCCCAACGACCGGCGCACCGGGCCTCGGGTGCCGCTGGAGTGCGATGAGGGTGGCGGCGAAGGGGGCCATGGCCAGCAGCGCCGTGAGAGCCACGACGGCGGAGTCGTGGATCTGCCGCCCATTGCTCAGCAAGGTGCCCGCCCACAGGACCGGCACCATGGTGAGCGCTGCCAGTGACGCACACCCCAGCGCGCGCGGGTCGAAGGCGGGTTCGGGACGGATGCCGCGCCGCACGATGACCACCAGCGTCGCGGCGGCGGAGACGTCGGCGAGGAGGACCGTCGCTGCCAGCGCGAACAGGCGCGGTGAGCCGGACGGCAACAACAGAGCCGTCGCCACACCGGCGAGGGTCACGCCGAGAGCCAGCCAGCAGGCCAGTCGGGGCCCACGCAGGTCCAGTCGCGCGAAGAGGGCCTGCTGGCCGGTCTCCTGCACGCCACGGGCCAACTGCGCGATGCCGAGCACGGCCAGACACGTGGCGAGCCAGCTGACGAGCGTCTGGTCCTGCAGTTCACCCACCGCCAGCACGACGGCGATGGGTTCGGCCAGGACGGTCAGAACGCAGAGTGCGGGGAGTCCGGTGACCACCGTGAACAGCAGCGCCTGCCGCCAGGCAGCTGCGTAACGGGCGCGGTCGGTGTCGGTGGCGTCTGCAGACATGCTGGGGAGAGCCGCCGTGGCCACGGCCCGTGCCCCGAGTGCAACGGGGACCATGTGCACGAGGTACGCCATCTGGAGTACGAGCGTCCCTCCGGGCACGGTCGCCGCCGCAGCGAGCAGCAGGTAGAAGCTGCCGCCCGGGACCGCCGCGACCACGACCGAACGCCGCATGTGGCGTGCGGTGGCTCGCACGTCCGGGTCGGTCCGCCAGTGCCAGTCCGGACGGATCGACAGCCCGACGCGGTGCGCGCCGTACGCCTGGACCCCGGCGTGCAGCCCGACCGACAGGGTGGCGCCGACGCCCAGCAACAGCACCAGCGCCATGGGGACGGTGCCGACATCGGGACGACCCTGCCGGAGCAGGGCGAAGACCCCCATCGTGATGAGCAGCCCGATGTTCTCGATCGCCGGAGCGGCCGCCGCCAACGCGTATCGCTCCCGGGCCTGCTGTGCCGCAGCCCCCAGACTCGCCAGCGCGTAGAGCACGACCTGGATGGCGACCACCAGCAGGAGCACCACGGCGATGGAGCGGGCCCTGCCGCGGTCCTCGATCGGGACGCCGACAACGAGCGTCCAGGCCAGCAGTGGTGAGAGCAGTGCCAGCAGGAGAGCGACCGCGCTGGAGACGGCGAGCAGCAGTCCGCTGAGTCGACGGACGTAGAGCGCGGTGGCGTCGGGAGTGCCCTGCAACGTGGTCCGCACGATGCCTGGCACGACGACGGAGGAGAGCACCTGCCCCGCGACGGCTGCGTAGGTGATGTAGGGGACGTTGTTCGTCGCGATGAACGTGTTGGCGAGGAACGTGGGACCGAGCACCGCACCGACGACGACCACCCGGAACAGACCGGTGACGCGGCTGACGAGGGTCCACACCGCCACGGTCGCCGAGCGGTGCGCGGTCGAGGCGCGGGCAGCCCGCCCCCGCCGTCGACGGCGTGGTCGGTCGTCTCCGGCTGCTCGTGGCTCGCGGGCGGTGGTGGTCATCGCCGCCCGTCACACGGCGTCGGACCGCAGGAACCGGCTACCTGGCATGCGTTCCCCTCGGCTCGGGTCCTGCGTCCGGCCAGGGTGCGTGGAGGCGTGGCGACTCGGCTCACCTGCCGTCCCCCGCACCCGCGGCGCAGGGAACGTTGTCCCGTGGACGCCGGAGCGTCAAGCCCTTGGGCGGTCCATCGGAACGGCTCCGTGGCGGAAGTGGCCATGCGGTCCGGAGGTGGTCACAGGGGGTGACCGGCACAGCGGTCTCGTCGACCCGCTCAGCGAGGGGCCGTCGGCTTCGCTCCTCGGGGAGCAGTCGCCGCAGAACGGTCACGCGTCGGCCGTTCCCCGTGAGGGGTGCGTCCGGGCGGGGCGCGGCCGTTGAAGGACGGGTGTGTCCCTCTTCGTCGTCGCGGTGCCCGCGCTGCTGGTCGTCGTCCTGGGCTACGTCGTGGGCTACGCGGTGTGGGAGGGGGCCGGACTCGGCGGCAACCCGGAGGTGGCCGGCTGGGTCACCGGGATCGGGCTGCTCGCCGGTGTGACCTGGGCGCTGCTGTCACGGTGGCGCCGGAAGCGGCGCTGAGCGCGTCAGGTGGAGCAGACCGCCCCCGGCCCGACCGCGGTGGCGGACGCGAGCCCGGCCGCGGCCCGGCGCAGCACCTCTTGAGGCGTCATCCCCGCCTCCAGCAGCGCGACGCCGGCGCACACGCCGAGCCCGGGGGTGCGGAGGGCGCTGATGGCGCGGACGACGCGGGCCGCGGCGGTCATCGCGCCCGGCAGGCCTCCGCCGAGCAGCAGCGCGTACTGCGCCGGCCCGGTCCGGCCCAGCCAGTCGTCTCCACGCACGCAGCGGGCCAGGACCACCGTGGCGGCGGCCAGGCTGCCGGCGGTGACGGCCTCCGTGCCGTCCGCGCGCAGCAGACCGACGAGGACGAGGGCGCCGGGGACCTTCGCCCCGGTGGCGAGCCGCTCGGTGAGCTGCGCGGTCACCGAGCCGGGGCCCGGCAGCAGGCTCGTGACGTCGTCCTCCGGCGGGAGGCAGAGGGAATCCGGCAGCGGGACGCCGTGCGGGGCGGTCGCGAAGGACATGACCCGGAGATCGGCCGGTCCGGACCCGGGGTGCAGCCGGGAACGAGGGAACCACCCGGTCAGGTGACGACACGGGAGGCGCTTCGAGACGAGACGGCCCGGTTCCGTCCTTCCCAGCCCGTAGGCTGCGCCGCGGGGGCACGGTGGGATGCCCTGGCGGGGGCGACGGGGGAGCTCGTGGCAGTCGAGGACGACGTCGCGGCCGTGGCGTTCACGGTCGAGACGAGGCTGGGTCCGGCACAGATCCGCGAGGCCGGACGGCGGGCCGCGGAGGCCGGCCGCGCGTACATGCAGACGACGATCACCGAGACGCAGGCGACGGGCTCGGTGGTGCGGTACGTGGCACACGGCCCGGGCGGGTTCGTCCGACAGATGGCGTTGCAGGTCCGCTGGGAGGACGCCGGTCCGGGCCTGCGACGGGTGCACCTGACCGTCGGCGACCACCTGATCGAGCGGCCGCGATTCCTGGGCATCTCGCTCGGCCGGACGACGGTGCCGGCGCTGCCGTCCGCGCGCCGGTTCGCCGACGCCCTGCGGGCGGCGCTGACCGAGCCCGCGCCGCACGGGTCGGTCGAGGCGGTGCCCGAGCCGCGCCGGACGGCCCAGCTCCCCGCGCCGCACCGCACGCCGGCCCCCAGCATCCCGACCGAGCGGTAGGACTCGCCCGTCCCGGCGCCCCGGTCGCACGTAACGTGATGGCGCGCCGTCCGTCGGCTGTGCCCGGGCACAACGTCCCTGCTCGGGTGTGAGAGGCGCCACATAGCGTCCTGCGCCACGGACGGGGGTGTTCCGGATCGCGCCGAGGCCGCTTGGCCCGCGGCAGAGGGGGAGGCCACCGTGCTCAGCGCCGTCCAGACCGTCGCGACGTGACTGCATGAGCCCGGCTGCGCGCGGCACCAACACCGTTCAGGAACGGTTGGTCTCGGAGCAGCTCGAACCCGGTGTCGACCTGTTCGGCACGCCGGTCCTTGTCACCGGCGGCACCGGCTTCCTGGGCTCGTACGTCGTCCCACGGCTGGTCGCGGCCGGCTGCCGGGTGACGATCGTGGCGCCGGACCCGGGCTGGCGGGAACCGGTCCGGCAGGCGGTGCGGGACGGCGTGGTGCGGCTGCTGCCCGAGGCGGAGTGGTGGCGGCCGGAGGCGGCGGCGCGGGTGGCCCGCGGCGCGGTCGGGACCGAGCACCTGGTGCACCTGGCCTACGCGCCGGTGCCGCCCGGGCAGGGGACGCCGGTGCGGCGGGCGGAGCACGAGCTCGGGGTCAACGTCTGCGGGCCGCTCGAGCTGCTGCTGGCGCTGGGCGACCAGGTCGGGCACGTCGTCCTGACCAGCTCGCTGGAGATCTACGGCGGGACGCCGCCCTGCCCGGTGGACGAGGACGTCCGGCCGGAGCCGGCCGACGCCTACGGGGCGGCCAAGCTGGCCCTGGAGGACCAGCTGCGGATCTCCGCCGCGACGGGCGGGCCCGAGGCGACGGTGCTGCGGATGAGCACGGTCTACGGGCCGGGGGAGACGGTGCCGCGGGCGGTGCCCCGGTTCATGCGGGCCGGGCTGGCGGGCCTGCCGGCGACGATCGCCGGGGACGGGCTCGAGCGGCGCGACTACCTGCACGTCACCGACGCGGCGCGGCTGGTGATGCGCGCGGTGGCCCAGCCGCCCCGGGGCGGGTCGGCCTTCCGGCTGGTGCACGGCGGCAGCGGGACAGCGGAGCGGACGGTCGCCCTCGCGCAGCGGGTGCGCCGGCTGCTCGCCGTCCGCGGGGTCGAGGCGCCCGAGCCGCGGCACATCGAGGGCCCGTACGTGGCCGACGTCCTGACCCGAACCGACCGGGCGCGCGAGCAGCTGGGCTTCGCGCCGCTGGTGGACCTCGACGAGGGGCTGGTCGGGGAGATCGAGTGGTTCGCCGCGCGTCCGGAGCTCTGGCGGGACCTCGCCGTCGACACGACGGTGTGACGGACCTGTCGCCCTCACTCCGGAGAGTGATGAGACACTGACGGTGTGAGAGAGCGACGGGCCATCGGGCACACCGGCACCGCCTGCAGTCTCTGCGGTCGCCAGGGTCTGGTCCTGACCGAGTCGCGCCTGCCGCGCCGGGGGCTGTCCCGGCTGCACCCGCGGTTCGACGGCGACGTGCGCCTGTACGAGCTGTGCGAGGGCTGCGGCGCCAAGCACGTCGTCGACCTCGTCGCCTGACGCAGCCGGTGGCAGGGGACGCCGCCTCGGCCGACGATGGGGCCGTGGAGTCGGAGGGGGCGCCGGCCGGCTCCTCGCCCGAGGTCGTCGAGTCGCGCATGGCGCGCAACCGGGCCCGGCACCGAGCGCGCCGCTCCCGGCTGCAGAAGGTCCTGCTGGCCCTGCTCGGCGCGCTGGTCGTCGTCGCCGGGCTGGCAATCGGCCTGGGCACGTGGCAGGTGGACGACGTGGCGTCGGACGTCGACCGCGTCGAGGACGCCTTCCCCAGCGGTGACCGGCCCGCACCGGCGGAGGCGGACCCGTCGACCGGGCAGGACGCGCTGACCTTCCTCGTCGTGGGCGTGGACCCCTCCGACGTCGCCACTCGCGAGACCCGCGCGGAGGCGGCGCTGCTGGTGCGGCTGACCGGCGACCGGCAGCACGCGCAGGTGGTGACCTTCCCGCTGGACACCTGGGTGGCCGGCACGGGCAGCACGCTCGAGGGCGCGTTCGGTGCGGACGGTCCGCAGGGGGCCGTGCGGGCGGTGGAGACGCTGACCGACGTCCGGGTCAACCACTACGCCGAGCTGGACTACTCCGGCTTCGCCACGGTGACCGACGCGCTGGGCGGGATCACCGTCGACGTCCCGGAGCCCTACGCCAACCGGGGGTACGCGTTCGCGGCCGGTCCGCAGCAGATGGACGGCGCCGCGGCGGTGGCCTACGTGCGCGACGCGAGCGCCGCGACGCGGGCCGGGGCGCCGGCCCGCCAGCAGCGGGTCGTGCAGGCGCTGTTCGCCCGCCTGGGCGAGCGGGGCGCCTTCTCCGACCTGGGGCGGCTGGGCGAGCTGCTGGACTCGGTGACGGGCGCGCTGCAGGTCGACGACTCGCTGGCTTCCGAGGACCTCGTGGCGACCGCCTGGGAGTTCCGCGGCGTCGGGGACCCCGAGTTCGTGGCCGCTCCGGTGGGCGGGCCGGGCGTCGAGGGCGGGACGCCGGTGCAGTACCTCGACGAGGCCCGCGCGGCGGCCCTGTGGGGATACCTGCGCGAGGACTCGCTGGCCGGCCACCTCGGCGAGTTCCGCTGACCGCCGTGGCCCGCGCGTTCGGTCCCCGGTCGCTGTGGGCCACCGTGCCCGTCTACGCGGTGCTGCTGCTGGTGGTGGTCCTCGACGTGCGGGCCGTCGTCTTCTGGGCCCGGGTGGGCGGTTCGCTCGGCATGCCGATCGCGTGGGCGGCGGGGTGCATCGCGCTGCTGGCGCTGCTGCTGCTCGGCTTCGACATGCGGCGGCAGGTGCTGCTGGCGCGGGATCCGGAGGACTGACCGGGACAGGGCCTGTCCTGCGCACCGTGCTCACTGACCTCAACCACCGCAACGGCCCCGCTCCACGGAGGAAATGGGTCGTCCGTTCCCTCGTAGCGACCCCGCGAGCCGACGTGGATTGGGACGCCCTCGGCCATCTGGTCTAAGGGGGCTCGTAGTGTCACAACTGTGCGTGCATACGGACCCGCCAGGCAGTTCGGCCCCAAGGAGCTGTGGCTGTTGTCCTGCAGGCTTCATCGGCGAGGATTGCGACTGCCTGCTCGGCTGCTCAAGGCTCTAAACCTTGTCCTATTCCGCGCTGTTCTTCCTCCGCAGGCCGACGTCGCAGCCGATGTTCGACTGCCTCACATGGCGCTCGGCGTCGTCATCCACCCGAACACCAGCATCGGGCGCAACGTGCGGATCTGGCACGGGGTGACGATCGCCAGCAGCGCGCATCTGGGCACAGCCGACAAGGTCATCATCGAGGATGATGTTGAAATCGGGGCTGGAGCTGTGCTAGTGAACAGGCGGGGCCGGACACTGCGGATCGGTGCGGGGGCAACGATTGGCGCGAACACGACCGTGACCAAGGACGTCCCCAAGGGAGCAGTGGTCGTCAGCGCCCCGGCGCGCGTCCTGGACGAGTCGTTGCGCCGACACGAAGCTGATGGACTCAATCGTGCCGGTGAAGCTGGACCGTGCCGGTGACACCAGCGTTGGCCGTGTATATCCCGTGGCGGGTGCCCGCAACGAAGTCGGTGGCGGCGGCGATGGCGCTCTACGTGCCGGCGTCCCGCTTGACCAGCGAATGCTGTAGCCACTGGAGGAAGCCCGCCACAGCAGTGCCAGCCAATTGGCGTTGTCCCGGAATCGCGGAATGAGGCCGCCGACATGGCCGGCGCCCACCGAGCCGATGGCCTCGGTGAGCACGCCGTCCGCGTTGCCAACGTCCAGGGTGGCCTACCCAGCGACGGCGCGTGCCCGGCCGGACTCGACGGTCCACACCAGGGTGATGCTCCCCCACCCGTGGACGGTGACCTGCCACGCCTGCCCGGCGGCGTTGGTGCGGCCCGTCAGCGCGCTGGAAGTCGTTGGCGGACCCGATGATGGGACGAGCGCACAGACCGGGGCCGGGGCGATGACACCGGCCACTTGAGGGCGAGATGGAAGGCGGCCAGGTGTTGCGGTTGTTGTACCGCTGACCCTCAGCGGAGAGGGCGTGGCGTCGCCGTTGTCGTAGTACGGCACGGCCAGCCGCATGCCGACGTGTGTCTTGTGGCTGGGGTGGCGCGGTGGACGGCGTCGATGGCCGTGTACCCGGCATCGGCGGCGATCGCGCCGGGCGCGTCTGGCCGAGGACGAACGGCAGGATGGCGCCGTAGCGGCCCCAGAGGGCGACGATTGGCGCGTCGAGGTCCGTGGCGTAGCTGGCTCGGTTGCTGGTGTTATTAGCCTCGCCCTGGCGCCACGGCGCGGCGACCACCTGGTTCTTGCCGGGGAGCGCGAGGGCCTTGTCGATCTGGGCGACGGCCAGGGCGTAGAGGTTGATCGGGCCGGTCTGGCCAACGGGCCGTGTAGCTGCCGGTGGAGCCCAACGCGGTGTCGCCGTGCGGGCAGGGCACTAGCAGTACGCGGCGGTTCGTCGGGATGGTGGACTCGTACAGCTTGGCGAAGGTCAGCGCGTGCTCAACGGTCGGCCCGAGCCGCTCGGGTGACAGAGCGACTCGCGGGCGGCCATAACCTGAACGGGGTAGGGGCTGGACAGGTTGGCGAACTGCAGCAACCGCGCGTCCTGCCGTCGAGGGTAGTCGAGGTTGACTCCCTGCCCGCGGTCGAGCATGTTCACTTGGCATACCAGCGGAATGATGTCGAGCCCGACGTCGTCCGTCTTGGTCGCTAGCCCGAGGGTCGCCCTCAGGGACGTGGGGGCGAAGCAAAAGGCACCAACCAAACGCTACTCGCGTCGTCCGGCGGTCAGGAGCAGGCCGACTTCCGAAATCAGCGCGGCCGCCCAACCGCAGACGACAAAGACGTCGCCGCGGTGTATGCCATGGTCCTCGCTGAACGCCAGCAGCACCGGGCCGTCGTTGAGGTAGCGGCCGGTGAGGAGCAGGAACGCGAACGCCGACAGAATTCCTGCCACGACGAGGGCGAATACCCAGCGGAGCACCGGGCCACGGTACGGGGCGTGGTGAGCCCGGCAGTCACCTGCGTTGTCCATGCCCTCCGTTCGGGTCACGCTGCGGCCTGACGCGTCACGACTCCGAGCGTATGACGTGCAGGGCGCCCCACACGATGGCGTCGATCACGGTGTCCGTGACGGGGGCCCGAGCGATGTGGACGAGGTAGGTGATCGGCCCGACGAGGACGGCGTACTCCCCGGCGGTCACCGGTCGGCAGATCCCCTCGAGACTCCCGTTCAGCATGCGGCGACGGTCCTCGACCACGTCCTGGAGGACGGCCTCGGCGGCCGGTTCGCTCGCCGCGGCGGCGATGAGCAGCGCGTACGCCGCCTGCGCAGCAAGGTCCTCGTAGCTGGCCCGTAGTGCCTCGAGGTGGTCACGCAGCGCGCTGCTGGCATCGGACGCCGGAGTGCCCGGCCGGCCGACGCGGCCGCGGACCATCTCGGCCACGAGGTCGACGGGCGTGGGCCAGTAGCGGTACAGGGTCTGCCGTGACACGCCTGCGGTGGTCGCGATCGCGCTGTGGGTCAAGCCGGCGGGGCCGTGCTCCACCAGCAGGGTGCGGGCCACCTCGAGAACGCGTTGACGGGTGCGCGTCACGCGCGGGTCGTCCTTCTCGACCCGGCGGGACGGTTGGGTCGGGTCCCCCCAGGTGGTGAGCGGGGGAGTCATCAGCGGCTCCTCGTGGTGCGCCTCTTGGGCGGGCGCGCCGCGACTGTACGAAACGACACCGATCCGTCTGTTGGACACGCCGTCTCGGAGACGGTTGTGCGCTACTCACCGTGGTCTGATGGCCCCCGTCGGGAACCGGCAGTGAGGAGGCGAGGGTGCTCATCGTGACGCTGATCATCGCGGGGTGGGGCGTGCTCTCGCTCCTCGCCACCAAGGCTTTCCTGCGGGTCTGCCGGTCCGGGGAGTACGAGGACCACAACCGCCACTTCGGCGGGGAGCGCGAGCTCGTGTCGGTCCAGGCGTTCTCGGGTCCGCCCGACCCGGCGTCCGGCGTCTGACCCGAGCGGCTCAGTCGGAGCCCAGCAACCCCGCGCGGGCCTTGGCAGAAAGTGCGGTACGGACGGCGGCGTCGACCTGGTCGCCGAAGGCCGGGTCGCTGTCGGCGCGGGCCAGAACGGCGTCGATCATCTCCGGCACCTGACCGGCGTCCACGGTGAGGACGAGCGTGCCCCCGGCGGCGAGGAAGCGAACGGCGCGCTCGCCGACCGGCACGTCCTGGACGGCCTTCGCCGCGCCGACGTCGTCGGAGATGACCACCCCGTCGAAGCCGAGCTGGTCTCGCAGGACGTCGGTGACAACGGTGGGGGAGAACATGGCCGGCTCAGTCGGGTCCAGCTGCGGATAGGTGGCCGACGACATCATCACGAACGGTGCGGCGTCGGAGTCGGCCAGTTCGCCGAAGAGGGCGACCTGTTCGTCGTCCCGCGTGGTGACGTCGTCGGTGACGTTGGCGCTGTGGTCGGTGTTCTCCTGCGCTCGGCCGAGGCCGGGGAAGTGCTTGAGCGTGGCGGTGACGCCGTGGGAGGCCAGGCCGTCGACGACGGCGCCGGCCGCAGCTTGGACTGCCTCAGGGGTGCTGCCGTACTGGCGGCCGTAGGCGCCGATCGGTGCGTTGCTGTCCTCGGTGCCCTCAGGGACGACGTCGACGACCGGGGCGAGGTCGAGGTTGATCCCGGCGGCGGCCAGGGAGGCGCCGAGCCCGTCGGCGAGGCTCTTCATCTCGTCGGCCGGCAGGCAGCCCTGCTCGACGGCTGGGGGCAAGGCGGCGAAGCCAGGGCCGGAGAGAGTCTGTACGGAACCGCCCTCCTGGTCGGCGGCGACCCAGGGGTCGACGTCCGCGGTGCTCTCGGCCCAGCGGGACGTCGTGGCGGCGAGGGCCTCGGCGGAGGCGGTGCTGCGGCCCTGGAGGAAGACCCCGCCGACGCCGGTCTCGGCGACGAGCGCGTCGGCGGGGGAGAGGTCGCCCAGCGGGACGCCGATGACGAGGAGCTGGGCGACCTGCTGCCGGCGGTCCAGCTTGGCCAGCGCGGCCTCGACCTCATGCTGAGCGGCGTCAGGTGTCGGAGGGGCGCTCACCGTGGCCTCCCTCGTCGGGCTGTCGGTGCTGCTTGTCGGCGAGCCGCCGGAGCAGGCGGTGAGGACGAGGCTCACCAACGTGGCGAGGGTGGCCAGGACGGAGCAGCGGGAGGTGGGCGACCGCATCGGGCCCATTGTCGCGTCCGCCCCTCGGTCGATCGTTGCCGCGGTGCGACCTGCCGGTTCGGTTTACACCTTCTACTCTCAGCGCACCCGCCTTCCCGCGGGTCGTTGTCGTCGATGTGAGCCGTGGAGTGTGGATGCCGCCGGTCGAGTTGAGCTGGGGAGCGGTCACCGCGGTCGGTCAGCGCGAGGACAACCAGGATCGCTACATCGCCGAGCCGCCGATCTTCGCCGTCGCCGACGGCATGGGCGGCCACGTGGGCGGCGCCGCGGCTGCGGAGGCCGTCATCGAGGCGCTCCGCGCGCTCTGCGTCAGTGAGACGACGACGGTCGAGAAGATCCGACTGGCGCTGCAGCGGGCGGACGGCGAGATCCGCGCCTTCCGCGGGCCGGACAAGCAAGGCGCCGGGACGACGGTCGCCGGCGTAGCCCTCGTCAATGAGGGGGACGGCCCGCAGTGGGCGGTTTTCCACGTCGGCGACTCCCGCGTCTACCGCTGGCACAACGGAGAACTGGAGTTGCTCACCACGGACCACTCAGTGGTGCAGGAGCTGATCGATGCCGGTTACATCTCTGACGAAAGCGCTGCCACGCACCCGCAGCGCCACATCATCACCCGGGCTTTGGGTGTTGGTCCTCGCAACGAACCTGACATCGCTCTGCTGCCCGTTGTGCCGGCGGAGCGATTCATCTGCTGTTCAGACGGCCTGACAGGCGAGCTCGACGACGATCGTCTCGCTGAACTGTCAGCCAGCAGTCACCTGGCCGCAGACCTCGCAGCAACGCTCGTCGGGGCCGCAGATGCAACGGGCGCCCGAGACAACGCCACCGTCGTGGCTATCGCTGTGACTGTGCAGGGATAGGACCTGGATCCCGTTCTCCGAGGCGAACGGACGGGTCCCCTGTGACCCTCGGGGCTCCTGCGGTGGCAGGACCACGCAATGACCGACTCAGGGCTCACAATGGAACGGTGCAAGGACCCGCGGACAGTGCTCGACTCTCCAGTCTGCGGCCGGAGTGGCGCGCGGATGGCGCCGGAACACGGTAGCGACCGGCAAGCAGTCCCCCGGGCGAAGGTGGGGCCGCGGGTGGCGCGGCTGACTGCCCGCACGGAGTATGCCGGCCGCCGCACCACCTAGGTCTGTCAACATTCGAGCGCACACGACGAACGTGGGCGCATGGAGAAAGGCGCTGTAGTGCGGGTAACGCTCGTCCATGACTACGCCACACAGATGGGGGGTGCAGAGAGGGTTGTCTGCTCGTGGCTCGAAGCGTTTCCCGATGCTCCGCTCCTGACTTCCGTCGTCGAACCAGCCAAAACATATCGAGCCTTGGCCGAGCGGGTGACCGCGACCAGCTTCCTGCAGCACTGGACGCCCGCGAGGAGAGATCCCCGAAGGGCGGTGCTGGCGATGCCTGCAGCCTTCTCTTCGCTAACCGTCGACTCCAGCACGGACATCGTCCTCGTCAGTTCCTCTGGGTTTGCGCACGGAATCCGAGCAGAGCAGCCTGTGGTCGTGTACTGTCACAGCCCGGCTCGGTGGCTGTGGGCGCACGAGGACTATGCCAAGGGAGCCGGACGAGGCGCCCGTCTGGCGATCAGTTCCGTACGGGCGGTGCAGCGAGGTTGGGACAAGCGAGCGGCCGCGCGTGCCACCACCTACATAGCTAATTCAAGATTCATCCGGGACAGGATCCACCGCGCGTACGGAATCGACGCTGAAGTCGTACATCCGCCGGTGGGTCTGACGCCGAACGGGCCCCTCGCGGCCGTGCCCCACGTTTCGCCAGGATATGTCTTGGCCATTGCTCGCAGTCGGGGCTACAAGAACGTGGAACTCATCACGGAGGCGGTCGCGCAGTTGGGGATGCCGTTGGTGATCGTCGGCGGCCGACGACGCACCGCCAATAGCCGTGGCATGTTCACAGACCTCGACAGGGTCAACGACGAGCAGCTGAGGTGGTTGTATGCCAATGCCTCCGTGTTCGTATCGGCTGGACGCGAAGACTTTGGGTTGACCCCCATCGAGGCCAACGGGTTGGGGACGCCCGTAGTGGCGCTTGGACATGGCGGCGCTCTTGAGACGGTCGTCGACGGGGAGACTGGACTGCACTTCCGTAGCGAGGACCCAAGCGTCCTCGCGGCGACGATCGCTCGTGCTGTGAGGATGCGCTGGGATGAGGACGCTCTGCGGCAGCATGCAGCGTCCTTCAGTCCGCAGTCGCACATGAAGCGTCTCACTCACCTGATGGCACAAGCTCTAGCTTAGACGCGTGCATGGTCGAGGCTTTATTGATCGTCTGTAAGCGACGCCTTCGCTCAGTGGCGAGGCGGATTGCCCCGAGCACGATGGCGGGTCTAGACGGACACTAATCCAGTCAAAATCACGAACGGAGCGGGTGGGAGTGGCTGGGGCCTATTCGGAGACTGCGGTCTCCAGGCGCGTGCGATTTCGGCCAGACATCGAAGGGCTGCGGGCTGTCGCGGTCAGCTTGGTCGTTCTCTATCACGCTGGTGTTCCCTGGCTCTCCGGCGGCTACGTCGGGGTAGACGTGTTCTTCGTAGTCTCTGGCTTTCTCATGACGTCGCTCATCCTGAGAGAGCTGACGCAGACCGGCCGCGTGGATCTGCGATCCTTCTACGCGCGCCGTATCCGGCGACTCCTGCCAGCCGCCGTGCTGGTTCTGCTGGCAACCATCCTGCTGGCAAAGCTGGTGCTTGCTCCGTTAGAGCTCACTGAGCTCTCTCATGCCTCTGTGGCGACCGCCCTCTATGCGTCAAACTTGTGGTTTGCGTTCGCTGGAACCGACTACTTGGCCAGTGACGCACCGTCTGTATTGCAGCACTACTGGTCGCTCGCGGTCGAGGAGCAGTTTTATGTGATTTGGCCGGTAGTGCTCTTGTTCGTGCACCGCGTAGGCAGGGGAAGTAGGAAAGCGTTCGGTCTGGTCGTGGGTCTCGTCGTGCTGGCATCTCTGGCCATGTGCGTGCACCTCACGCAAGTGAGCCAACCGTGGGCGTTCTTCAGCTTGCCGACGCGGGCCTGGGAGTTGGCGGCTGGGGGCTTGGTGGCTCTACTGTCGACCAGTGGGCTTCGGTTCTCGAATACCGTGGGTCGCGTTCTGTCCTGGTTCGGGCTCGCGATCATTTTGACCGCGGCCGCAACGTTCACGGAGGACTTCGCCTTCCCGGGGTGGATGGCCATCGTCCCCGTGATGGGAGCCGTGGCCGCCATCCTGGGTGGCGGACGGCGCATCAACGGATCTGCCGATGTGGTGCTCACCTTGCGGCCGGTGCAATTGGTCGGCAGATTGTCCTACTCGCTTTATCTGTGGCACTGGCCGCTGCTCGTCCTGGCGGCAGCTGGCGTCGGTGAACTGGAACCGGGCGAGCGGACCGTCGTGGTCGCTCTTACCGTGCTTGTCGCATGGGTGACGTATCGCCTGGTGGAGAACCCGATCCGGCGCGCTCGTCCGCTGCAGGCGTCCGCCGTGCGCAACTTCAGCCTCGGCGCCATCCTTACTGCGGCGGGGGTGACTGCCGCCATCCTCGTCGGGGTTCTCCCAAGGCTCGCCACAGACGTGCGTGTAACACCACTCACCTCTGGTGTAGCAGCGACCACGCTACCCGTCTCGACCGTCGTCCCTGCGAACGTCCGCCCGTCACTGCCCGCCGTCCTGGACGACCTCCCGCTGCCCTACGCAAACGGCTGCCATGCCGACTTCCTGGCGGTGGTTCCGCCAGACTGTCGCTTCGGGGACCAGTCTGCTGACCGGTCGATGTTCCTTGTGGGTGACTCTCACGCAGCTCAGTGGTTCCCGGCGATGGATGAATTGGCGCGATCAGATCACTGGGCCTTGACCAGCCTCACGAAGTCGTCCTGCCCAGCGGCGGAGGTGCCAGTTGAGAGTGCCCACCTGGGCCGCCTGTACAGCGAGTGTTCACAGTGGCGGGATGCGGTCGTGCAACGCATAGCCCGCGACCAGCCGGACCTCGTTGTATTGAGCAACTACTCGATGGGCTACCAAGACCTCGTGGTCTCGGGAGGGGCCTTCCTGCGGAATTGGGCTGACGGCCTTCGCAGGTTTGTCGACCAGCTCCCGCAGAGTACGAAAGTCGTGATACTCGGCGACACTCCCAGTTGGCCTGCTCCGCCCGTCAACTGCCTGTCTGCCAACCTAATGGACGCGCAGCGCTGCTCCCAAGATGTCCGGCTGCTTGTTTCTGAGCACATGTACGAAGCAGAGCGATCGGCGGTGGCTGCGACGGCAGGGGCACGCACGGTCTTCGAGCCGACCGCTCCGTGGCTATGCGGTGATGTGTGCAGTCCCCTCGCGGCAGACGTGGTGGTGTACCGGGATCGGCACCACGTGACCGCGACCATCGCCGAGCTCCTCGTGCAGCGCCTGCGTACCGCCGTCGGCGTCATGCACTGATCGGATCCGGTCGTACCTGTAAGAGCTGGGCGCGCACATACGTCGACCGGGGCAGCGGACGTCATCGAGGAGTAGGCGATCTCAAGACGACAGTGCGCCTGGACCGATGTCGTAGAGCCCGGGGGCAACCGCATCGAGGGTGTGGCTCGCTACCAGAACGATAACGTCGCTGCCTCAGGGGAGCGACGCCTGTGTGTTCTCGTGCGCCCGGGGGCAGCTATCAGCCTCCAGTCGTGAGGGTGCCTCATTCGTATGCCCGAAGGCGGCCTTGGCGTGACGACTCGCAGCGACTCCAACGATCGCTGCAACAGTCGTCATCGGTGCCGACAAGGACCAGTACTGCGCCGTCAGCATTGCAACCAAGAGACTCAGAAGGCATGCTGCGCCAGCCTTGCTGGTTCGATCCGCGCTGCGCCCAAGGAAGAGGACCGTTGCGAGAAGCATGCCAATGAAGAAGGCCGCGCCCAGAAAACCGATTTGCACAGCGACCATCAGGTAGCCATTGTCGGTGGTAAGCACACCGAGTGGTGCTTCAGCCGGGAACTGCTGGCTGATGGGACCGCTGGCGCCCAATCCCGCGCCGAGTGGATGCTGCACGGCTGCTTCGATGGACCGAGGGAGTGTTGCGTCGAGGCGGGCGTTGTACGACTCGTCAGTAGCCAAATTCGCAAGAGTCGCGGCGCGCTCCAGCGCTGCCTCGAGACGCGGGATGTGTGTCACGCTCAGGAGACCGAACACCGCCGCGAGCGTTGAGCTGACTATGAGGACGAGCGTTCCGACGCGCCTGATGACGCTCCGTCCCCCCCACCACAACAGCGCCCCCAGGCCAGCAACCGTCCCCGCGATCAACGCGGTGCGAGTGAAGGTCAACAACGTGACGAGGTAGAGCGTCCCTGAGACGGCCAAGCACGCCGTACGTGCACGACCAGTGGACATGAGTCCCAAGGCAAGCGCCGCAGGCGACGTTCCGGCCAAGAAGAGGCCAAAATCCTGGTTGGTGGCGAAAATGCTCGGGAGGCGGATGAACTCCCCTGCCTCGTAGGTCGACTGGCTGGCCACCGCTTGTGCGACCTCGGCAGGCGTCAGTCCGGTCAGCGATTGCCGGACGGCCCAGGCGATTGCTGCAGCAATGACCAATCCAAGGCTCATGAGTATGGCTCGCGTCGCGCGGTCTGCCCTCGGCACGTCCTCTTGGCTACGTGGAGTCACCACCCCCGCAAAAGCCAAAGTCGCTACGACAGGAAACACCAGCGCGAGCCAGCCGCGCATCGTGAACTGAGGCGAAACCAGTACCGTGGCCGCCGCCCAGATGGTGCTGAGCAGCATGAATAGTGCGCCGGGGATAACGACGGATCGCGGGAGACGTAGACGGGTGCCGACGGTGAGCGCTGTTGCTGTCAGGGTCACCACGCCCACCTGTCCCGCCACGCCGGCGGCTGGAGTTATTCGCTCCAGGAAACCGGAAAAACTGGTCAGGAGGAGTGATGAGACGGCGGCCGTTGCAGCCATGCCGATACGTAGAACGGCCCAGCAGCCCGCGGACAGCGCTGCAAGGGCCGCGAAGGCCGCCCCGACTGCGGTGGCGCTGAGAGACGCTGTAGCCAGCGCTGCCAGCGTGGCGCAGGCGATGGTGCACACCACGATCCGGGAGTCCCTCACCGACAGTGCCCCCCTCGACCCAGTAGCGTATCTCGGCTCGCCACAGCGTACGTAAGTACGAGTGGCTTCTCCTGCAGGGTGCGGCCCAACGCGGGTGTTGCGGCGTCCATCCGAACCGCAGAGGGACCACGCCCGAGGAGGCCCGGTGCGCGTCTCGACGGTTGACAACCTCGAAGGACCCGGGCATCTCCTGCGCCTTCGCGCGACTCGTTCGGACACCGCCGCCGTGTCGACGGTCGTAGGATTGGCCTCTAGCGCCTTGGCCGGCAGACGCGCCATCGACGCACATTCGCGCCTGCTGCTAGTTGGCAGCTCTACGGTTGATGTGACCGATGTGATGCCCGTGCTGGCTGTGACGAGTGAAGTCTGTCGGTGGTGGCGTCCGCCTATCATGCCGTGTTGGCGCGCTTGGGTTGGCCAGGCGGGCGATCCGCCATCGTCGAAGGTGCTGATCTTGCGCGTATTGCTCTACGGTGTGAACTCGACCAATAAGGGCGCTCAGTTGCTCCTGGCCGCTGCGAGTCAACGACTGGCGGCGGCCGGGCACCGCGTTGTTGTCAATGCCCGTGACGTTGACCGGGGCACGCGGGATGAACTAGGACTCGTAGGCCTCGTGGCCATGGACAGGCTGGGTAAATTTAGGAGTGGTGGCCTGAACCTGCTGCCCCCTTGGTCCACCAGTGGTCTGCGGTACGCGCCGGATGATCATTACGACTATGTACTCGATGCGTCGGGCTACAGCCTGACGGACTCATGGGGAATGGCGCCTGTTGTCGCTCGCCTCAGGCGCATATCAAGGTGGACTCGTCGCGGCGTGGGTATGGGTCTACTGCCACAGGCTCTCGGTCCGTTCAACCGGCCGGACGTGGCTTCGGGCGCGCGGCAGGTGCTGTCAGCAGCGGAGTTCGTCTACGCACGCGACGAGAGGTCGGCTGATTATGCGCACGCAATCCTCCCAGGTCTGCAGGTTTCGCGGGTTCCCGACATCACGGTGACACTCCACGTTGAACCTCGACGGGACCTCGCCAACGCCGTCGTCCTGGTTCCGAACTGGAACCTGGCCGCTCGGGGCGGAACCGATGGACGCGCCCGATACATCCGTTCACTGGTAGAGCAGGTGCGGGGGCTACGCGATCGGCGACGGCACGTCGTCGGCTTGTGCCACGAGGGACCTCGTGATGCCGAGATCCTTCGAGCAGTGTCCGAACAAGTCGGGGGTTTGCAAGTCGTGTCGCCGAATTCCGGGCTCGAGGCCAAAGGTTTCATCGCCGGTGCCGATCTGGTCATCGCGGGCAGGTACCATGCCCTGGTCAGTTCCTTCTCGGCCGGAGTTCCGGCAATTGGACACAGCTGGTCGCACAAGTACGCCGCACTCATGGCTGATTATCAGGTGGATCGGGGGCTCGCTGACCCATACGAGTCCGAAGATACGCTCGCCTTGGTCGATGCGCTTGACCCAACGGCCACGCGCGCAGGGCTCAAAGCCGCGCAAGCGGATCTGGAAAAGGGTCAGGATCTTCTCTGGCGAGACGTTCTCGAGCGCCTCGATCAGCACCAGTGGCGCCGGTGAGCGGGGAGACACCGCGAGCGGAGAGGCGAGGTAGCTCGGCGCTGCTGCTCTTAGAGAGTATTCTCCGAATGGGCAGCGGCTTCGTGGTGGCCGTCCTGGTCGCTAGAACCTATGGCCCTGAGGGCCTGGGACTGGTCACGACGGCCGTTGCTGCAGTCACGATCGTAATGGGGTTTTCCGCGCTTGGGCTGAGCGGCGTACTCGTTCGTGAGCTGGTGGATTCGGGTGTCGAGGGCCTGCGGCTCGTGTCGACTGTCGCCACCGCCAAGCTAATCGCTGGAACCGTGTTGCTGGCAGGGCTCATGACGAGCCTCACCATCCTCTCCACGCATCCAGGTGTGGTCTCGCTCGCCATGGTCATCGCAACTGGCTTCTTGTTCTCAGCACTTGACCCAGTAGACGCTCTCTATCAGGCCAGAAACGAATTCCATCGCCTCGTTGTGCTACGACTGGTCGGACTATGCTTGTCCGCTGGACTCAAGATCTCCGTAGCAGTGTCCGGCGCGCCGCTCATCTGGGTGGCTATTGGATATGCGCTCGACTACTGCCTTCTGTATCTCTTGCCAGTAGTCGACTTCGCAGTGCGGCAGGCTGAGGGATGGCGCGGCACGGATGAGGTAATTCGCGTTGATATGGGACTCTTGCACGGGTTGCTGCGTAAGAGTTGGCCAATTCTGGTGTCGGGCGGACTCGCCCAATTGAATCTCAAGGCGGATGCCCTACTGATTGCAGGGCTGGCATCGGTCAGCAGCGTGGGCGCCTATTCTGCCGCGACGCGATTGTCAGAGGCGTGGTCTGTTCTCGCCATGGCGATAGTCACGGCGCGATTCCCGACGCTGGTGCGCATGTCCAAGGGCGACGCCGTTGCCTATGGTGCAGCGCTGTCCGGTCTGTTGCGTAGGCTCATCTGGACCGCCGTCTGCGGAGCCGTCCTTATTTCAATGGTGGCGCCGTACGTCGTCGGGCTCGTATATGGAAGTGGATTTGACCGGGCGGCTGACGTGCTTCGGTGGCACGTGTTCGGCGGCGTATTTCTCTTCGTCCGTACGGCGGTGTCCCGTTGGCTCATAGTCGAGGGCCTCTACAAGCTGTCGCTCGTGTCGCACGGGGCCGGCGCGCTCATGAACATCGCGCTGAATCTGGCCTTGGTACCCGCGATCGGCATCATCGGGGCCGCCTGGGCGTCTGTGCTCTCTTACGCGGTGAGCGGGGTCGGATTCCTCGTCCTCACGAAGCGCTCCCGACCGATGTTTCAAATGATTCTGATTTCCTGCGTGCCGAAGCAACTGTCGGGCGGTCTGGCTGGCCGACTAGCGCACGAGATGGCCACCTCTAGAAGGCAGGTAGACGCGTGAGAGCCCGTATATCAGCGGTATTCAACGCAATCGAGCACATGGCCATCCGTCGCGTGCGACTGCCCGGGTGGCATCGGCTTGCTGTACTGCTGCAGATGGTCTCCCACTGGAGGGAGGCGGCGGCCGTAGCGTGGGGGCGCGCGATGACGATGGAAGGAGCCGCGCACGCGCAGGTCACGGAGCTGCGTCGTGGGATTCACAGAATCGAGAAGGGGCTCATTATGCAGCCCCGTCGTATCCCCTTCGGGCGCGCTATCGTACCTGAGGTTGTCGACCGGCTCCGCCGTCTGGACGCTGGAGGCGTCTTGCCCGTAGAGGACCGGGCGTGGGCCATAGGGGTTCTGGTTGAGTACTTCAAGGTCCATGCGGAAGTTGACGAACCGTGGCTCCACGCGGCCCGCTCGTGCTTCCGTGTCGGCGATGACCAGACGGGGCAGGTGCAGTTGGCCCCGGCCCCACGATCCAGCTACGCAAGAAGTTCGGTGACGCTGGACGAGTTGCGCGGACTGGCGCGTCGACGTCGGTCGGTCAGGTGGTTTTCCCCTCAGCTGGTCGAGCCTGCGGTGGTCGATGCCGCTCTTGATGTCGCGCGGGAGGCTCCAAGTGCCTGCAATAGACAGAACGTCCGTTTCCACCTCATCTACGGCTGCGATGCCACGGAGCCCGTGCTGGCCACCGCCGGTGGAACCAGGGGATTCAGTCACCAGGTGCCGTGTGTAGCTGTCGTCATCGGGAGTCTGGCCGGCTACAGGCACGCCTTCGACAGGCACGCGATCTTCGTCGACGGGGGCCTGGCGTCCATGGGCCTACTACTCGCCCTCGAATCGCAAGGGTTGTCGTCATGCTGCATCAACTGGCCGGACCAGAGTAGTCGATACCGGGATCTCCAGCGGTACGTCCCGCTGGGCCGGGACGAGCAGGTAATCATGCTTATCGCGATCGGGTATGCGGATCAGGAGGGCCTCATACCCAGTTCGCACAAGCGGAGCCTCGAGGTGTTGAGGAGTCGCCACGGTGAGACCTGACCTGCGGGGTTCTGTGGAGGTCGCGGTGCCAGGCCGGGTGGTCGTCCTGAGCCACACGGCCGTGCTCTCCGGCGGTGAAATCGCGTTGTTGGAGGCAATGAGGTGCGGGGCCCTCCCGGGCGCGAGGGTCGTTTCCGACGAGGAGGGCGACTTCACCGCTGCCCTCCGTGAACTGCCAGACGTGTCCGTGAGCGTCTCGGCGGCGAGATCGCCAAGAATTGGACGACGCGGGCGGTTGATTAGTCTCATTCGTCGCGCCTGGTTCGTGCGAAGGGAGTACGCCGACGTCCTGGACGACGAACGTCCGGACACTGTGTATGCGAATACTCTCCGTAGCGCACTCGTGGCCGCGACGCTTCCGCGGCGTTCGGGCCGACTGTTCGTGTTCCACGTCAGAGACCAGCTGTCGGAGGCGTACCTCGGTTGCGTGCGAGCCAAGATCATCCGCGCCCTTCTCCGACGCCGAGTCGACGCCTGGATAGCAAACTCCTCGTCAACGCTCGCCTCGATCGGCGCTCTGAGCACTCCCCACGCCGTCATCCCCTCGCCAGTGGCGGATGCCTTCTTCGAGGTCCCTGCCCTCGCAGCGCCGCGAGTCCCCGCTCACGTCGTCATGGTCGGCCGCCTCGCGCAATGGAAGGGGCAGCACCGCTTCCTGGAAGCGCTTTCGCTTCTTAATGAGGTCACGACTGACTGGCGAGCGACCGTGGCTGGTGGAGCCCTGTTCGGGGAGCACGACTACGAGGCGTCCCTGAAACGTCTGGCTCGGGAGTTGCGTATCGACGATCGGGTCCACTTCGCTGGCCACGTGGTCGACGTGCCAGGTCTGATGAGTGACGCAGACGTAGTAGTGCACTGCAGTCAAATCCCTGAGCCTTTCGGTCAGGTGGTGGTGCAGGCAATGGCAGCCGCTCGTCCAGTGGTCGCGGCCGACGCCGGCGGCCCCGCAGAGGTGGTCCGGCATGGCGTGACGGGTCTTCTCGTGGACGCTGCAGAGGCCGCGGATATAGCTGGCGCAATAGCGAGGGTGATTGCGGACCCCGGCGCTGCGCGGGCCATGGCGAGGGCTGCGCGCCGTGATGCAGAAGTGTACCGAGCTCCAGCGGTGTCGGACGCGGTCAACGAGTTCCTCAGGCGGTTGCAATGACGAAACGACTGCTTCTCGTGGCCGCCCCATTGATGACGAGAGGGGGCGTCTATCGATCAACGGTGGAGACCGTCGAGGAGGCGCGTGGCCGCGGCTGGGACTGGAACGCTCTCGTGGGGTTCAGACGAGGGCAGGTGACGCCACACGACGGTCAACTCCCGCCCGGGATCCATCAACTGCCGGATCTGCCGCAAGGTCCCCGGGCGGTTGCACGGCTCGCGAGGGTCCTGAGGGCCCACCCACTCGTCCGCGCGAGTGACGCTGTGGTGACGCTGTTGCCACAGAGTGACCAGGCCATGGCTTTATGGCCACCTGGCGTGAGACGACCCCGCTGGTATGTGTTCCTCCGAGGGCTTCCGTGGCCGGACCGAACAGAGGCAGGCGCAGCCAAGCGCCTTCTGTGGAGGGCGTTCGAGCGATCGGCTTGGAGCCGGGCCGACGGATGCTGGGTCACCACGCCAGTGCTAGCGGAGCACACGGGCTTGGCGGCGCCGACGCTGGTACCCGCTGGCGTGAGAGAGCAGCCGCGGAGTCATTTCGAACTGCGCGCTGCCCCTACGGTGGCCTGGGCCGCGCGGATGTCCCAAGATAAGGACCCCTTTCTCTTCGTTGATGCCATGGCGGGCGTGGATGCGCGCGTAGTGATGCACGGGGATGGTCCGCTTAGGACTGACGTCATGGCTCGCGCCCGCGCCGGCGTGGCGCTGCCCGGCTGGTCGGCCCCGTCTTCGTTATGGGAGGACGCGGACGTCTACGTGGGGACGTCCCATCGGGAGGCTTTCGGGCGCAGTGCGGTAGAGGCGGCCATGAACGGCTTGCCCGTAGTCGTGAGCGCACAATTCGGTGTAGCTCCACTGCTGTACCGCGATGGCGAACTCTTCCGTCGGTTCGTCATGCCCACCCGCGACCCCGCGGTGTGGCGTCTGGCGGTCGAGGCCCTGCTGGGGGACCCTGCCCTGTGGAAACGCGTCTCTGATCACGTCGCAGCCAATGCTCGCGCCCTCACGATCGCCGCCTCGGTCGACGCCATCGCGATTCGTACGGATCTGCCCGGGCACACCCACTAGGTGTGTCGAGCCATCAGGCCGGTGTCAGGCGGCTAATCGGTGGCATTTCGCCGATCGGGCTGTGGGTGGCGTTGAGTGTTGTAGTGCTCGATGCAGGGGACGCGGGCGGGGGCGCTCGTCGTTGCTAGTGGGGACCGCGGGGTAGGCCGACTCGGTGACCAAGGTGCGGTTAAGGCGTTCGACCTTGCCCTTCCGCGAGGGGCAGTGCGGCTTGATGAACTTGGGCAGGGCTCCGAGCGAGGCGCGCGCGGAGGAGTAGTTGAAGGCCCAGGCGTTGTCGGCCATCACTCGCTCGATGCGGTAGATGCTCTGGGCGGCGAAGCAGGCCCCGGCTCGTGGGCCAGGAAGCCAGGGCAGATGGCGCCCCTGTCATCGGGCGGCATTCCGGAGTAGGCCAGGCGGGGTGAGGCAATTGAGCGGGAGTTGACGTAGTAGTAGCCGACTCCGGAGGCCCGGTGTGCGGCTGGTGCTTCCGACGGCGCGGCCGTGGTCGCCAGCCTCCGCCGTCGGGATGGGGCCGAGCTTCTTGACGTCCATGGGCACCAGTTCGCCGGGCCGGACCCGCTTGTAGCGGGTCCGCGGTTTGCTTCGTGGACGGGGTCACCACACCGGTCATCCGGTTCAAACGCACAGCCGAGGCTGCCCGCGACGTATCAGCACCCGAGATACGGTGCGGGCCGACCCCCAGCTTGGCGCCCGATTCAGGCTGGGCCCGGACGCTCCCCGGCGGCGTAGCTCGGCGATGCGGTCCTCCACCTCAGCGGCGGTTCGGCTCGGGCTGGTGTGCGGGCGGCTGGACCGTTGAGGCAGAGGCCCCGCAGTTGTCATCGGCTCGCCGTCCGGCGTGCCCCGGGCCGTTTGACTACTACGTCAGCGTGAGGACTTCACATCGGCTGTTCGAAGCGCTGCGGACACGCCCACGAGTGAGCGTCCCGCCGAGCCCTGCCTCAGGCGACGCTCATATCTCCCGCGTCACAGCAGCACCAGGTCCGCTGCAGAGCTTGCCAGTGGCCGCTAGTTATTTCGTAGACATCAAAGACTGCCGGCTCGATGCGGTGTGCACCTAGTTTCGGAACGGGCGCTTCCCGCAGGAGGCTTGCGCCGTTCTGCCCATAGCTCGAGAGGGATCGATGTCACACGCCGCGGTGGGGAACCGATCGGTACCGTTGCCGCGGGTCCCGGACGCTCCGGAGCACGAGGCCGGTTGCATTGATGCGGCCGTTCTCCGATTGGGGGCTGTGACAAGCATGGGGACGACACGCGGGGGACTTGCAGTGGCGGTTGCCGGCAGCGTGGATGAGTACGCAGCCGGAGTGGAAACGGTCCACTCCATCCCCGTGGCGTCCAAGCGGCTCCGCGGTGGAGCAACCTTCGCACGTCTGGAGTGGCGGACGCGGTACGTCGCCTCTATCGCCGCTGGGGACGCGCTGTGTGCGTTGGTAGCCGGCCTAATTGGCGTCGGCGCTCGCTTCGGCCACAACCCGCTCAACGAGTCTGGCCCTGCGCAGGCAGCGGCCGTTGCAGCGGCGATGCCATTCGCGTGGACCGCGGCGATGTACATGGCCCGCACCTACGAGCACCGCTTCCTTTGGGTCGGCGCCGAGGAGTTCCGACGTGTGCTCGCCGCGAGCATCTGGGTGCTCGCCGCTTTCGGCACAACGAGCTGGGCCTTGAAGTGGGACATCGCGCGCGGCTTCGTGGTCATCGCCCTGCCGCTGGCGACCCTCTTCACGCTTCTGCAGCGCTACGCTCGACGGCAACGGCTGCACCGCCAGCGCGGTCGCGGCCGCTGTCAGGAGACGACTCTCATTGTCGGGCATCGCAGCGGTGTCGCCGCCCTGCACCGCCAGATCGACCGCACTCGCTACCAGGGACTCAACGTCATCGGCTGTTGCCTGCCTCGCTCGGAAGGCGGCAATGGCGGGGCCTTCGACGGGTTGCCCGTGCTCGGGTCGCTCGAGGAGGTCATCGACGTCGTCCGGAAGCACGAGGTCGACGTCGTCGCCGTTCTGCCCAGCCCCGAACTGGAGGGCCCGGCCCTGCGGCGGCTCGGCTGGGAGCTTGAGCGGACCTCCGCCGACCTGCTGCTCGCCCCCGCGGTCACCGAGATCGCTGGGCCGCGTGTGGCGATCCGTCCGGTGGCCGGCCTGCCGCTACTGCACATGGAGCGACCCGAGCTGACCGGTGCGCGGCGGGCGGCGAAGGCCGGTTTCGATGTCGTCGCCGCCTGCTTGGGGGTGCTCCTCCTGTCGCCGGTGTTGCTGGCGATCGCTCTCGCGGTCGGTCTCAGTAGCCGGGGCCCTGTCTTCTACAAGCAGTATCGCGTCGGGCGCGACGGCAAGACGTTCCCCATGCTCAAGTTCCGCTCGATGAATGTCGACGCCGACAAGCGGCTCGCGGACCTGGCGGCGCGCAGCGAGGGCAACGGAGTTCTCTTCAAGATGCGGAACGACCCTCGCGTCACGGCAGTCGGCCGAGTGCTGCGCCGGTACTCCCTCGACGAGCTCCCCCAGCTGTTCAACGTCCTCCTCGGGCACATGTCCCTCGTCGGCCCGCGCCCGCCGCTGCCGCACGAGACCGAGCGCTACGGCTTCGACATGCACCGCCGCTTCCTGGTCAAGCCGGGCATGACCGGGCTGTGGCAGATCAGTGGGCGGTCGGACCTGAGCTGGGACGACTCGGTGCGCATGGACGTCCGCTACGTCGAGAACTGGTCGTTCTGGATGGACCTGTTCATCCTGTGGAAGACCGTCGGCGCCGTCCGTGGCGGTTCCGGGGCCTACTGAGCTCTGCCCTGTACCCTCGGTGAGAAAGCGGGGACGCTCGGTTCGGCCATGGACGGCGCTCTTCCCCAAGACCTGCTCGATTGTGAGGCCCGTCCGTGGAATTGAAGGACGTCATCCAGGCGCTCCGCAGCGGCTGGTGGCTGCTCGCCGTCGGTCTCCTCGTGGGTCTCGTGGCCGCAGGGGTGGTGACCTGGCAAACAACGCCGCAGCACACGTCGAGCACCCAGCTGTTCGTCTCCACCACCGGCACCGACGACACGTCGACCGCCTACCAGGGAAACCTCTTCTCCCAGCAGCGCGTCACTTCCTACGTGCAGCTCCTCACCGGGGAGCGGCTCGCCGGCCGCGTCGTCGAGCAGTTGGAGCTCACCGACGACCCCAGCGAGCTGACTCAGGACATATCGGCCAGCGCCATCCCCGACACGGTCCTGCTGGAGGTGACCGTCACCCGACCCTCCGCCACCGAGGCTCGGGACATCGCCGCCGCGATCGGTGACCAGTTCACCGACATGGTCACCGAGCTGGAGACGCCGGACGGCGCGGCGAGTTCCACGGTCAAGGTCACCGTCACTGAGACGCCCGAGGTCGCCGAGAGCCCGACGACGCCACAGCCGGTGCGGAACCTGGCCCTGGGTGCCCTGGCGGGACTGCTCGTGGGTGCCGGCGCGGCCGTCCTGCGCGAGCGGATGGACAACACCGTCAAGACCCCCGACGACGTGGCCAAGCTGGCCGGCGTCGGTGTGGTCGGCGCCCTGATGGAGGACCCGGCGCTCCACGAGCAGCACGTCATCGACGACGAGGACGGCTACTCGGAGACGGCTGAGGCCTACCGGCAGATCCGAACGAACCTGCAGTTCCTCGACGTCGACCACCCGGCCCGCACCATCGTCATCACCAGCTCGCTCCCGGGTGAAGGTAAGACCACGGTGGCCGTCAACCTGGCTGTCGTCCTGGCCCAGTCCGGCGCGCGGGTCACCCTGATCGAGGCCGACCTGCGCCGTCCGCGGGTCACCCGTTACCTCAGCATGATCAGCGGTGCTGGCCTCTCCAACGTGCTTGCCGGCACGGCGCGACTCGACGAGCTCACCCAGCCCTACGGGGACGGGAGCCTCGTCGTGCTCGCGGCCGGGCCGATGCCGCCGAACCCCAGCGAGATGCTCGGTTCGAAGCAGATGCAGACCCTGCTCGCGGAGGCGCGGGAAGACAGCGACTACGTGGTCATCGACGCCCCGCCGCTCCTCCCGGTCACCGACGGTGCCGTCCTCTCCAAGATCGCGGACGGAGCCATCCTCATTGCCCGCCACGGCGAGACGACGCGGGCGCAGCTCGAGCAGGCGGCGCTCAACCTGCACCGCATCGACGCGAAACTCCTGGGGATCGTGCTGAACCGCATCCCGCCGCGGGCGGCGGAGGGGTACGGGTACGGCTACAGCTATGCGTACGACGCCGTTCCCCAGACCGAGGGCGTGGACGGCGTCCCGACGAACAAGCAGGGCCGGAAGGTTCTCCCGCACCACACCGCCCCCATCCCGCCCGTCCGCGACGAGCGCCCCTCGCCGCGGGCGGCCGGTCGCTGACCTCCACCGCGTTCACCAGCGACCCGTCGCACCCCGCGCACCGGCTGACGCGAGGTGCATTACTTCAGGGCTCTGAGGCCTCCACAGGGCGGCCTCAGAGCCCGTTCGAGGGGCTACCACTCGGCTCCGAGGCGTGACTCCCGGTGACTCCACCTTCGCCGGCGGCCTCTCGACTGGGCCGACCCTGTGGTGATCACGACCAGCAACTGGTCCTTGCCTGCGCCGGTCATCAGCGAGGAGCGGGCCGGCACACTGTCCCGGGCCACCTGGGGCGCGCCGGCCTCCGACGGGCGACTCAACCCGGGTCCACAACGCCGGCCTCAGCAGCCACACCACCGCCGAAGGTGGTCCGCTTCGACCGTGACGTCCTCTCCTAGGAGCTCGACGAGCTGCTGGTGTCCTTGGACGCACAACGACACCGCCCTCGGCATGGCCGCTACTGTCCGCGCCAAGGGGGTGTAGATGATCCGGCGGGCCCGAGCCGCAGGGATCACCGTCGACCCGGTCACCGCCTACCCGGAGGACCACACCGCCTGAGCCCCGGCGCATCGGCAGCCCATCGCCTGGCTCAACTGATCCGTGTGGCCACCTGTTCCGGGGCCACCGGCGCCGAGCTCCAACTCGTCACCACCTCTCGCACCGGCGGCTGGTCGGCCGACATGTGGTCGCCGCGCCGCCAACATAGATGCCCCGCGGCGACGCCACGGACAGGCCTCACGTCACTCCGAGGCGTTCGTGGCCGGCGGTAGGTGCGGGGAAGGACGAACCTGAGCGTCGTCCCGACCGGCTGCTCGGCGTGGTAGATGGTGATCCTGGTGATGCCTCGGGGAGTGAAGACGTGGGGCGGACCCCGGTGATCCTCAAGCCGAGCATCGTTCAGTTCGCCGCGATTGCCGCTCGGCTAGATCGTGGCCAGACAGCGTGTCTATGTGCCGCCCCTCTGCGCCTGCGACCAGGCCCCGCCAGCGCGGGCGGTCAGGCTGCGAGTTCGCGGCTGAACTTCGCGCCAGCGATCGGCTTGGCGGGGAGTGCGATCGGCGCCGCAAGCCGACCACGCCTGTGCTGGATGACGTCACGGAGGGGCTGGGTCAGCGTCCCGATCGCAAGCACGACGAGGGTGAGGAAGCCCGGGGTGAGCCAGACGATCAGCAACCAGTGCCACCAGGACACGACACCCTCCAACGCCGCGTCGGGCTCGCGCCTCCGGTGACGGCGCTGACTTCCCCGATCCGCCGCCGATCCTGAGGGAAGGACGAGTTCCGGAAAGACGCCACGCCGCAGTGTTGCAACTGAGGCGCACGTGAGGCGCCGAGGTACTCCCAGCGCCTACTCGGAACGCCACAGGAGACGTCGGTCAGGCCGGCCGCGGCGGGCTCAGTCCTGTTCGTCCGGCGTCGCCCGACGCGTCTGCACCCCCACTGAGGAGCACACGCAGCTTCAGCAGGAGCGCACCCGCCAGGCCGAGAGCGGGATCGGCACCTTCCCGTCACGTTGACAGCGGAGCCTCCCGGAGATGGCGCCAGGTGACGAGAGGGCGCGCCGTGACCGTCTCTGGCAGGGGCGTCAGGTGCGTCGATGTGGCAAGGCCGGCGACGTCCACGGCCTCAGCCGCCGAAGAGCCAGACGCGCAGCAGGAAAGCGACTGCCGTCCGGGCGGCCGCCTGGCCGGCGGGCTCGGCGTTCACCGGGTCGAACAGCGCGGCCCCCGAAACCCGGATGGGCGGTGAGGGACCGGACCCCGCCCGGCGGCGTCCCCCGTTGCCGCTGCGGGCGAGGCCCGGCAGTCTGTGGCCGCCTCCGGCGGTGGGATCAGCGGGCGGTGCCACCCCGCTGGACCGCGGTGAAGACGAAGCTCAGCTCGCTCGAGGCGCCCTGGAAGCGGTCGTCGGCGCCGGCGGGCAGGTGTGCCGTCACCAGCAGGTGGTCGACCCCACCCGGTGCCAGGCTGGCCGCGCCGTCCAGGGCCTGGTCCAGGACGATCGGGCCCGAGTAGAAGTCGGTCACGTCGCCGGCGCAGGAGTAGCCGGAGCCTGCGACGTCCCAGGCCTGCGAGCAGGAGCGCACGGTCAGCTGGAGGCCACTGGCCCGGTCCGTGTCCAGCGCGCTCGATGCCGTGGCGACCGACCGGAGGCTCACCGAGCCGTACGCCGTCGTCCCGTCGTTGACGAGGTCCATCGGTCGCGCGTAGGTGTCGCTGGGTACCCACCCACCCGAGACGACGGGGACGGTGGCCTCACGCGCGGGCGACAGCGCGATCGACACGACGCCGGTCGCCACGCTCGTGTCGACCGGCGTGGTGCTGTCGGTGAAGGTGCCGAAGGTGCCGAGGCCGGCGACGGCGGCGGTGGCGCCCACGACGCTGATGGTGCCGACGATCTTCTTCGCGGTGTTCCGGCGAGCGGTGGTGGACATGAGGGGGCGTCTCCGAGTCGGGCCGTTGACCGGCGAGTGCTCCCGCCGACGCCGACGACTCTGCGGCCCCCGCCGCAGGGTTCCCACCGGGGAACCCGCAAGGATCCCTCGAGGGTCCGACCGGGAAGCCACCCAGGGAGCTCCTGAGGGCCTCCACAGGCCCTCAGGAGCCGGCGCGGCGGGGCCCCTCAGTTCTCCGTCGGGTTCCCTGCTGCCGACAGGGCCTCCTGGACGACCGGTGCGATGCGGGAGGCGAGGAACTCGTGCCCGGCATCGGTGGGGGAGACCTCGTCGGGTGCGATGAGCACGCCGGGCTGGGCGAACCAGCCCTCCGCGAGCGGGTCAACGAAGGTCGCGTCGGCCGCTCGGGCGGCGTCCGCGACCGCGTTGCGCAGGGGGAGGAGGTCCGCAGGTGCATCCGCGGTGCTCCACGCCGGGCCGACGACGACCAGCTCGGTGTTCGGGGCGCTTCGACGGATCAGTTGCAGGGTCTCGGTCGCGTTCCCGGCGACGGCGCTGACCGGGCTGCCCAGGTCGTTGCGGCTGCCGAAGACCACGGTCACCGTGGCGTCCGGTACAGGGGTAGCCGACACGAGCCCCGCGAAGTCCTGGCCGTTCGCGCCCACGGCGGCGTAGCCGGCGCGTGCCACGGCGTTGAGCCGCAGGTCGGCGCCCAGCTGCCGGGCGACGAGGGCGGGCCAGCCCGTCTCGCCCTGCCCGCCGAGCGCTGATCCGGCCGAGTAGCCGTCGCCGTAGACGGCGAGGACCGGCGGCGTGGTGGGCTCCTCCTCAGCCGCGGTCTCCTGGACCGTGGGCTCGGCCGGGGCGGGCGCGTCGGCCGTCTGTGCCGCGGGCAGGGCGGAGCGGCCGGCGAGTGGGTCGGGCGGGGCAGGTCGCAGCGCCAGGTAGGTCAAGAGGACGCCGTTGACGATCACGAGCGTCACGAGCGTCACGATGCCCCATCGCGGGGGGCGCGCCAGGCCGAGCACGCCGTCGACTGTAACCGCGGTGACGGCGTGATCACGGGCAGCGACGGGGCGCCGCGCCCGTGCTGTGACCTAGCGCGGTCGGGGAGTGACGAGTTCCCGGACCGGCGGGCGCGTGTACAGCGCCGGCTTCGGCGGCAGCGGCATCGGCCCGCCGCTGGAGCGGTCCTCGACGAAGAGGACGTCCGCCAGGGGGCGCAGCTTGCGGGCGATGCGGTCGGCCACCTGCTTGTGCACGGCCGAGGACTCGCCGATCGGGTCGAAGACGTCGTCGGACTCGTGGCCACGCCGCCGGGCCCGCCCGTCGTTGAGCCGGGCGGCGAGCTCGCGCGCCCGCAGGTGCAGCGGGAGCTCGACGAGGCCGCGCAGATCCGCCGTCCGCAGCAGGTCGGCCGCCTCGGGCAGGGTGAAGGTGCGCCGCATGGCCCGGGGCGCATCGGCCAGCAGGACCCGCCGGTGCCGTCGTGTCATGGTGAGCACCAGGTCGGCCTCGTCCACCATCCGCGGGTGGACGGTCTGCGCCGTGAACCCCGTCGGGTCGCCGCCGAGCTCGGTCAGCGCCGCCGCGCTTCGCTTGTCCATGGGCTTGCCGTCCAGGCCGTCGGTGCCGGCGCTGCGGATGTGCACAGTTGCCGCCCCGGCCCCCATCGACTGTTCCGCCCAACTAACAGCGAGCCGCTCGGCGAGCGGGGATCGGCAGATGTTGCCGGTGCAGACGAAGAGCAGGCGCATGTCGGTGACCGTAAGTACACAACGCCCTCTGCATGAGTAAGCGCCCGGCGCGTCGCGCACCGGAGTGACGGATCGTGACGAGTGGGACGGAAGCGTCCTGGGCGAGTTCGTGGACTCCACAGCAGGTCAGGCCTGGTGACACGGACGTAGCCTGCGCACCGGACAGGGATCGTCATCGTGGGTCGGCGCTCGCGCAAGGGTGCCAGGAACGGTCCGGCGACGTGCGGTGAGGAGCGGAGGCACATGGGCGACGCGGAGCCGGGCCAGGGGAGGCGGAGGCCGGTGGGCCGGGGCTCGGCGCCGACCTTCCGCATCCTCTTCGTCTGCACCGGCAACGTCTGCCGCTCCGCGCTGGCCGAGCGCCTCTCCAGGGCGTACCTCAACGAAGTGCTCGGCACGGACTCCGACGCCGTCGTGCTCGCCAGCGCGGGAACGGGCGCCGTCGTCGGGTCCGGCGTCCACCCCGACAGCGCCCTGGTCCTCACCGGTCTCGGCGGTGACCCCGGGGGCTTCCGCGCCCGTCAGTTCGAGGCGTCGTTCGCCGCGGAGGCAGACCTGGTGCTGGTCATGACTCGGCGACACCGCGACGTCGTCCTGTACCAGGCGCCGGGCGCGCTCAACCGGACCTTCACGCTGCTCGAGGCCGCGGCTCTCGAACAGCAGGTCGCCGCGGAGGGCCGTCCACTCCCCGGCGACGGGTTCGCGGACCGAGCACGAGCGCTCGTTGCCGCCATGGCGGCCGCGCGGGGGCGCCGGCGGCGGGGAAGCGGTGACGACGTCCCCGACCCCATCGGCCGACCGCTCGAGGTGCAGCAGGAGGTCGGCGAGACGATCGCCGGAGCCCTCGTACCGCTGCTGGCGAGGATCTGTGCGCTGCGGGACGGCCCCGAGTCCGCCGCTCCCGCCGACGCGGCGTCCTCGGGCTCAGCCCCGGGTCAGCGCGGGATCTCGGGCAGCGCCTGATCGCCGAACTCGGCGGCGTTCGCGCCCAGCGAGTCCGACCGGAGGTACTGCCACATCCGGTCGCAGGCCACGTCGTTGAGGTAGACGACGCTCGCCGCGCCCTCCATCCCCGTGCCCAGGACGGGCGCGGTGAAGAAGTCGACCGTCTCTGGCGTCACCCCCCGCAGCGAGTAGGCCAGGGTCAGCAGGGTGCCGTTGCCCAGGCTGTCGTCGACCGCGACCGCGTCGGTGACGGTCAGGAGCGCGGAGTCCAGCTTCCCGGGGTCGCTGAACGTGCCGGAGCTGAAGAGCTTGCCGAACATCGCCTGCAGGTACTGCTGCTGGCGGCGGACGCGGTCGAAGTCCCCACCCTGCAGACCGTAGCGCTGCCCGAGGTACCAGCGCGCCTGGTCCCCGTCGAGGTGGTTGATCCCGGCGGTGAAGGTGTACGGACCGTTGCTCGTGGTCTGCGCGACCACGACGTCCACGCCGCCGAGGTCGTCGGTGACCTGGACGAGGCCCTCGAAGTCGATGGCGGCGAAGTGGTCGATCCGGATGCCGGTCAGCTGCTCGACGGTCTGGATGAGCAGGGTGGGACCGCCGTAGGCGTAGGCCGCGTTGATCTTGCTCTTCCCGTGGTCGGGGATGTCGACCCAGCTGTCGCGCGGGATGGAGATGACCTGGGCGTGCTGCCGGTCGCCGGTGAACCGGGCGATCATGATGGCGTCCGAGCGGCCGCCGGCCGCGATGCCCTCGTCCGCAGTGGCGCGGGTGTCCGAGCCCATCAGCAGGAACGTCACCGGCGCGTCGCCGCCCTCGACCGGGGTGGCCGGTGCCGGTCGGGAGGTCTCGTCGAGATCGGCGAAGACGTCCCCGACCCGGTCGATGTTCCCGCCGTATCGGTTCGTGAGGTACCAGGCCCCACCGGCGACCACCAGGACGAGCACGCCGACGAGCACGCCCAGCGCGATCAGCGTGCGTCGGAGTCCGCGACGACGACGTGGCTGCTCGGTCGGCATGAGGTCGTCCTCCTGGGAGAGAGCGTCGTCGTCCCACGGCGTCTCGACCGCAGTCCTGAGATCCGCGTGGTCGACGTACCCGTCGCCGAGCCGCTGCGTGTCGTCGCTCATCGCATCCCCGTCGTCGCAGTCCACTTGAGGTTACGACCATCCGGGCCGGGAGCGCCCCCGACCGGTGCCACGCCGGGGGTCTGGCCGATCCGGGGCGGATGGGGTTCGAGGGTCGACTGGGGCGGCTCGTCAGCCGCGAGGTGTGATTGCGACGCCCGGACGAACGGCGCCGTCCTGGACGTCCAGGGTGTGCTCGTCCGCGGTCCGGCGGAGCACCCAGGCGGCCGGCAGGACCACCCGCGGCGCGACACCGATGAGCACGGCCACGAGGAAGGCGACCGCGGCCAGCATCTCGCCGGTCTCCTCGACCAGCGTCGCCGCCGCCGTCCAGGGGCTGGAGTGGCCCAGTGCCTCCTCGACCACCGTCGAGATCGTGGACAGGCCCAGGGCCGCGACGGCGTAGAGGCCGAGCGAGGCCAGCGTCCGGGTCCTGTCACGTCGCTCGTGCCGACTCAGCCACCAGATCCAGCCGAGCCCGGCCACCGCGACGGGTGCGGTGAGCAGGAGAGCCCGGACGGGGTACGCGTACCCGTCCAGCGCCTCCATCACGGCCTTGTGGACGGTGCTGCCGGCCTTGATCGCGGCCAGCCCCGCCGCCACGACCGCGACGACCGACCACCACGTGCGGCGTCCGGGGATGCGGCCAGCTCCCGCAGCAGCCGCGAGGGCGGCGGCGGCGAAGAGCGCGGCGATGAACAACCGCGGTACGGAGAAGGGCAGTTCCATGGACAGGGGTCGGGCGATCGCCCGCGGCACGTCACCCACGCGCACCGCGAAACCGACCACCTCCAGCGCCAGCCCGAAGCCCATCAGGACGACGGCCAGCGGTGGCACCGGGATGCGTCTCCTGGCCTCGCGGGCTCCGGTCTCGACGGCTGGCACCTGTGTTGTCTATCCGATGCCGCACACCTGCCGACACTCTCCGTCATGAATGCCTCACCCAGAGGTGGGGCAGGGGAGGATGTGACCTGTGATGCACAGGAGGCCGGCGTCTTCTCCGTCCGCTGTGCCGCAGGGCAGACTCGGCTCCGTGCTCGCACTGCTCCGGCCCGTTCTGCGTCCGGCCCGGGGTTCCCGCCGCACCCTCCTCGGTCACCGGCACCGTTTCCGCTGGACCGGCGCGGATCCGTTCAGCGGCTCCAGTCTCTACGCGTGCCGCTGCGGCGTCATCCGTCCCGCAATCTGACCGCTGCCCCTTCGTGGGGAGGGGCCACGCGGGGTGGGCCGGTGCTTGACGCGGCCCCGTACGGTTTCGTTCTCGTAAGCGTCGACGATCCCGGTCGGCGACTCGTTCCGGTGTGGAGTGCTCATGAAGATCTCGGTGATCGGTTGCGGCTACCTGGGCGCGGTGCACGCCGCGTCGATGGCGGAGCTGGGTCACGAGGTCGTCGGCATCGACGTCGACGAGCCGAAGATCGCGGCGCTGCGTGAGGCGCGGGCGCCGTTCTACGAGCCGGGGTTCGAGGAGCTGCTGGCGAAGACGCTGGCGACCGGCCGGCTGCGGTTCAGCACCGACGTCGCCGATGCCGCGGGCTGTGCGGTGCACTTCGTGTGCGTGGGGACGCCGCAGAAGCGCGGTGAGTACGCCGCGGACCTGCGCTACGTGGAGGCGGCGGCCGAGTCACTGGTCGACGTCCTGGCCGACGGCGAGCTCGTCGTGGGCAAGTCCACCGTGCCGGTCGGCACCGCGGCCCGCCTCGCCGAGCTGGTGGCGGGCAAGGTGCCCGGTGCGTTGCTGGCGTGGAACCCGGAGTTCCTCCGCGAGGGGTTCGCGGTGCAGGACACGCTGCATCCGGACCGGTTGGTCTACGGGCTGCCCGACGGGACCGACGGCGCGGTCGCCGAGCGGATGCTGGATGAGGTGTATGCGCCGATCGTGGCGCGGGGCACGCCGAAGGTGACCACCGACTACGCGACCGCGGAGATGGTGAAGACCGCGGCCAACAGCTTCCTGGCCACCAAGATCAGTTTCATCAACGCGATGGCCGAGCTGTGCGAGGCCACCGGCGCGGACGTGAAGCTGCTGGCCGACGCGATCGGTTACGACGACCGGATCGGACGGAAGTTCCTCAACGCCGGGCTGGGTTTTGGCGGGGGGTGTCTGCCCAAGGACATCCGGGCGTTCATGGCCCGCGCCGGGGAGCTGGGCGCCGATCAGGCGCTGACGTTCCTGCGCGAGGTGGACAACATCAACATGCGCCGGCGGATCCGGATGGTGGAGCTGGCCCGGGAGGTCTGCGACGGATCGCTGCTGGGCAAGCGGGTGGCGGTGCTGGGGGCGGCGTTCAAGCCCGACTCCGATGACATCCGCGACTCCCCGGCGCTGAATGTCGCCGCGCAGCTGCAGCTGCAGGGTGCGGTGGTGCGGGTGACCGACCCCGCGGCGGTGGAGAACTCCATGCGGCAGTGGCCGCAGCTGGACTACGCGGCCACCGCCGAGGAGGCCGCCGAGCGCGCCGACGCCGTGCTGGTGCTCACCGAGTGGCGCGCCTACCGCGAGCTCGACCCGGTGGCCTTCGGCAAGGTCGTGAAGCAGAAGCGGGTGCTGGATGGCCGCAACGCCCTCGACCGCGAGGCCTGGACCGCCGCCGGCTGGACCTACCGCGCACTGGGCCGCCGCGCCGGCTGACGCGGCGGCGGCCCTGCGGCTCAGCAGAAGAACCGGTACAGGTGCGCCCCTGCTCGTGCCGTGACGGGGTCGGGCACGGACGGGTCGGTCAGCAGTTCGGTGGCGGCGCGCAGGGTGTCCTCGACGTCCGCGGATCTGCCGATCGGCGGTCCACCTGCGTTGAGGGTGCGTATTCGTCGCTCGACGCTGGCCCACTTGCGCTTGTAGGAGCACAGCCCGGGCTGGTCGAGTTCGGACAAGCCCCAGTCCAGCGCCTTCAGGCCGCGCTCGTGGGCCCACCGGATGAGGCTCCAGTGGAGCGCGTCGTTCGGGCGCAGGGGCAGGAACTCGGCCTCTGACGCGCCGAACTTGTAGTACACGGTGTCCTGCCAGACCAGGTACACGGCGCCGGCGATCGGCCGCCCGTCGACCAGTGCCAGCGCCGTCCGGATCCCGTCCTGGGGTGCGAAGACCTCCCAGATGCGCTCGAAGAAGTCCAGCGGCTGGGCGAGCAGCCGGTACTTGCGCTTGCGGAGCCCCACGTGCAGCCGGTGGTACTCGGCCACCGCCTCCTCGTCCGCGCGCAGCACCACCTCGACCCCGGCCCGCTCCGCCGTCCCGATGTTCCGTCGCGTCTGCGACCGGAACGCCTGGAGCAGGTCCTCGAGCGGCCGGTCGAGCGGCGTCAGGTGCCAGGCTGCTTCGGCGACCGTCGTGAGCCGCGGATCCCCCGCGGCGACGGAGGTGTCGAGGCACCGCAGCGTGAACGGCAGGTCGCCCGCCAGCGCGTCGGCCGACACCGCCGGCCACGCAGCCGCGTCCGGCAGGTGCGGGTCGGCCCGGTCGCTGAAGGGCAGCGCCAGCCGCCGCTGGCCGCGCAGGTCCCGGACGTCGGCCCAGGCCAGTCCTCCCACGGGCCGCCCGTCCGACTGCAGCGCCACCCGTGCGGTCGGCTCGAGGCCGTAGGCAGCGCTGACGGCGGTGATCCACGGCGGTGAGGTGAACAGGTTGCTCGCCGCACCGCGGACCAGTTCGGCCCACCGCGGGTCGGTGCGAGGGTCGACCCGGAGGACGGTGCCCACCGCCGGACCGGATCGAGGACGTCGGGGCAGGGCGTCGACGGGGGGCGTGGTCACCGGGCACCGTCCCCGCGCACCAGGGTGGGAACGGTGCGGAGGAGGATGCGCACGTCCAGCCCGATGCTTCGGGTCCGGACGTACTCCACGTCCCACCGCAGCATGTCCAGGGTCCCGACGGTGCTGCGCCCGTTCACCTGCCACAGCCCCGTGATCCCCGGCCGCACGGTGAACCGTTCGGCGTGCTCGACGCCGAACATCTCCGCCTCCCAGGGGAGACACGGGCGCGGACCGACCAGGGACATGTCGCCGCGGAGCACGTTGATGAGCTGCGGGATCTCATCGAGGCTCGTCCGGCGCAGGAATCGTCCCGACGGCGTGATCCGTGCGTCAGCGTCGAGCTTGGTGCTGCCGCTCCGGACCGTGTCCTCACCGCGCAGCTCCGCTTCGATCAGGAGCCGGTGGGCGAGATCGTCCCCTCCGATGCGCATGGTGCGGAACTTGTAGAAGGTGAACGGACGGCGGCCGAGCCCGACCCGCTCCTGCCGGAGCAGCGCCGGCCCGGGACTGTCGCGCCTGACCCACAGACCGATCGCGACCCACACCGGCATGAGCACCCCCAGCACCAGTGCGGACACGACGACGTCCAGGAGCCGGCGGGTGATCCGCTCGCCGACCGGTTCCCGGCGTGGGGAGCCGGCAGCGGCGACCGTTCCGGGGCCACAGGGGTCCCCCCGGCCGCCAGCACACACCTGAGACGGGATCCGGTCCGTGTCTGCCTCCGGCGACGTCCCGGCACCGGACGGGCGCGTGCTCGCGGGTGGGGGAGCCACGAGGCGTTGGGACGACGCCGTGCGGAGCGTGCGGATGGTGGTCATGCGCCCTCCAGTGCGGACAGGACGGCGCTGACGCGGTCGACCTGCTCGACGGTCAGCGTCGGTGACATCGGCAGCGACAAGATCCGACCGGCGGCGCGCTCGGTCACCGGCAGCCGGCCGGCGGCGAACTCTGCGAAGGCCGGCTGGCGGTGGCAGGGCACCGGGTAGTGCAGCCCCCAGCCGATGCCGGCGGCGTCCAGTGCGGAGGTGGCCGCGAGCCGGTCGGGCACCTGGACGACGGCGAGGTGGTGCACCGGCTCGGACAGCGGGTGCCGGGCGAGCGGGACGCACCAGCGGGGGAGGCGCTCCCGGTATCGCTGCATCAGCGCCCGTCGGCGGGCGTTGTCCTCGTCCAGCCGGCTCAACTTGGTGGTGAGCAGTGCCGCCTGGAGGGTGTCGAGCCGGCTGTTGCGACCGCGCACGGTGTGCAGGTACCGGCTGCTGGCCCGGCCGTGGTCGGCCATCTGCCGGATCCGGGCCACCAGGGCCGCGTCGTCCGAGACGACCGCCCCGCCGTCCCCCAGCGCGCCCAGGTTCTTGCCCGGGTAGAAGCTGAAGGCGGCGGCGACGCCCACGCTGCCGGCCCGGCGGCCGCCGAACCGGGCGCCGTGCGCCTGGGCGGCGTCCTCGATGAGCGCGATCCCGTGCCGCCGGACCAGCGGGACGAGCCGGTCGACGTCCACCATCTGCCCGAAGAGGTGCACGGCCATGACCGCTGCCGTCCGCGGGCCGATCGCCGCGGCGACGGCGTCGGGGTCGATCTCCAGCGTGTCCGGGAGGACGTCGACGAAGCGCGGCCGCGCGCCCACCGCGCAGACGGCCTCGACGCTGGCCACGAACGTGTTGGCCGGGATGATCACCTCGTCGCCCCGGCCGACGCCGAGCCCGGCGAGGATGAGTTCGAGCGCGTCGGTCCCGTTGCCGACGCCGACGCACTCGGCGGTCCCGCAGTAGTCCGCGAACCGGGCCTCGAAGGTCTCCACCTCCGGACCGCCGACGAACCGCCCCTGGTCGACGACGCTGTCCCAGCACCGGTCCAGACCGGCGCGGAGGTCCTCGGTGATCCCCCGGACGTCGAGGAACGGGATGGAAGGCGTGGTGGTCAGCATCGGGTCACCGCGTGGGGGAGAGCCGGTGCCGCGACATCGGCGACGGGAGAGGGATCGATGGACGATCCGGCGCATCCGTGGACGCGCTCGCCCCCGCCGCCACGTCTTCTCCCGCGACGTCCGCCAACTGGTCGGTCGCGGCGAGCACGCGCACCACCTCGAGTCCGCGTTCCCCCGGGGTGTCGGGCCGGGTTCCTGTGCGGATGCACTCGATGAAGTGCTGGTCCTGGAGGAGGAGCGGCTCGGAGAACGGGATGTAGGGCGAGACGATGTCGCCGGTGCGGTAGCTCACTGGCAGGGCGTGGGCCTCTGCGGGGTCGTCGATGTCCTGGACGTCGACGCCGATGTCGTAGACGCGGATCCGATCGGTGTCCGACATGTCGTCGTACACCGCCATCTTCTTCTCGCCGACGACGGTGACCTGGCGCACCTTGTTCGGTGTCAGCCAGCTGACGTGGACGTAGGCCCGGGTCTGCGACCGGGGGAAGTCGAAGCGGAGGTAGGCCACGTCGGCGTGCTGTCTGCTGATGTGGCTGTGCGCCCACACCGTCGCGCACGCGGGCATCTCGTCGAGGACGTAGGACACGATCGAGATGTCGTGGGGGGCGAGGTCCCAGATCACGTTCACGTCGCTCTGGTAGCGCCCCAGGCTGAGCCGGGCCGTGTCGACGTAGAGGATCCGGCCGAGGGCCCCGGAGCGGACGAGCTCCCGCAGCTTCCGGACGGCCGCGTTGTACTCGAACGTGTGGCCGACCATCAGGTGGACGCCCTGGCGGGCCGCGGTCTTGACGAGGAGTTCCGCGTCCTCCACGGACGTGGTGAGCGGCTTCTCGACGAGGACGTGCTTGCCGGCGTCGAGAGCCTGCTGCGCGATCGGCGCGTGGGTCCTCGGCGGCGTCGCGATGACGACGGCGTCGACGTGGTCGAGCACGTCGGCCAGGTGGGTGGCGAGGTGCGCTGAGGGGTAGTGCATCGCCGCTTCGGCCAGCCGGGCGGGCTGGCCGTCGACGATGGTGACGTCGACGCCCGGCGTGCTGCTGAGCACGCGGACGTGCTTGGAGCCCCAGTAGCCGTAGCCGACGACGGCGACGCGATCACGGTGGGGACGGGCGTCCTCCACCGCGGGGCCCTGGGGGGACGGGACGTATCCGGTGTGGCTGGCGTGCTGGGTCGATCGGTGCAGGTCGTGCTGCATGGCGTTCGTCCTTGAACACATCTGCGCTCGCGCACAGGAGGGAGATGAGGGCGTGCCCGGCGGCGTGCTCGGCCGGGTGCAGGTCGCGGTGCGGGACGTCAGGGCGTCAGGGCGCGCAGCGCCCGTGCACCGGACTCAACCCGGGCGGGAAGCCGGGTCGTACGCCCTGGTGGTGGCCCGGTCGGCGGCAGGAGAGCCGACGAGGGCCAGCGCCTGTGCCTGGACGACCTCGGGATCGGTCGGGAGGACCGCCAGGCCGATCTTGGAGTGGGAGCCGTGCCCGGACCCGCAGGCGGACGCGGTGCTGGCCGAGCCGGAGGCCGGTCCTGCGGGGGCCGGGGGTGCGAGGGGGACGGGGGTTCGGAACGGCAGGCGGGAGACCGGAGCCGACGGGTCGGCCGGCCAGTCCTCGGACGCAATCGCGATCGTGGCACCCGCTGCCGGCAGGTCGTCGACGACGAGGAGGGCGGTCGCGGTGGCTCGGCGACCGCTCGCGGGCGACAGCCCCTCGGTGCCGCAGGAGCCGATCGCGAGCACCGGCGTCGTGGGCGCTGCTGGACCCACCGGAGCCGGGGCGGGCGCCTCGGTGGACGCCGGCGTCACCCGCGGGGCGACGGACGTGTCGGCCTGGGTCTCGATCCGGGGCTCCACCGGCGGCTGAGCTGCCGTGATGTCGCTCGACTGGACGTCCTCGACCCCGCTCGTCGTGGTGGGAGTGGTCTCTCGCCCGCCGGCGCCAGTGGCGTCGGTCGCGGTGGCGTGGGTCGTGGTGGCGTGGGTCGTGGTGGCGTCGGTCGTGGTGCTCCGCGACCGGTCATCCGCGGAGGACCCGCTCTCCGGCGAGGTACGGGGCGCCGGCGTCGTCGTGGCCGGTGACCGGTCGGTCTGCGACGGCTCGGTCTGCGACGGCTGGGTCTGCGACGGCTGGGACTGCGACGGTGCGGATTGCGACGGCTGGGACTGCGACGGCTGGGACTGCGACGGCTCGGTGGAGGGACGGCCGGACGGCGCCTCGCCCGTGGTCCCGACGGAGGACCCGGTCTCGCGATCCGGGCTCGCGGTGGCTCCGGTGTCCGGCGCGTCGGTGCGGGTAGACGGTGGGGTCGTCTCGGGCGTGTCACCGGTGCCGACCGGGCGTCCGGGCGGGGTGGTGGCAGGGCCACGGTCCTGTGGGGTGCCTGTGTCCGCAGGGCGGCCCGGCGGCTCCGCTGGCTGCCCCGGCGACGTGGTGTCGGCAGGGCGGCCAGGTGGGGTGCCGTTGCCGGTGTCGGCGTTGCCAGGGTCGGTGGGACGTCCGGGTGGGGTGCCGGTGTCGGCGTTGCCGTTGCCGTTGCCGTTGCCCGGATCGGTGGGCCGCCCGGGCGGGGTGGCGGGGGCGTTTCCCGGCGAGTTGTCGCTGCTGTTGCCGGGGTCGGTGGGACGTCCGGGTGGGGTGTCGGCGTTGCCGTTGCCGTTGCCGTTGCCGTTGCCGTTGCCGTTGCCGTTGCCGTTGCCGTTGCCGTTGCCGTTGCCGTTGCCCGGATCGGTGGGGCGCCCGGGCGGGGTGGCGGGGGCGTTTCCCGGCGAGTTGTCGCTGCTGTTGCCGGGGTCGGTGGGACGTCCGGGTGGGGTGTCGGCGTTGCCGTTGCCGTTGCCGTTGCCGTTGCCGTTGCCCGGATCGGTGGGGCGCCCGGGCGGGGTGGCGGGGGCGTTTCCCGGCGAGTTGTCGCTGCTGTTGCCGGGGTCGGTGGGCCGGCCCGGTGGGGTGTCGGCGTTGCCGTTGCCGTTGCCGTTGCCGTTGCCGTTGCCCGGATCGGTGGGCCGGCCGGGCGGGGTGGCGGGGGCGTTTCCCGGCGAGTTGTCGCTGCTGTTGCCGGGGTCGGTGGGGCGTCCCCGCGAGGCGCTGTGGTCGGTCGGATTGCCGTTGTCTGTGTCGGCGTTGTCCGGGTCGGTGGGCCGACCAGCTGGCGTCGTGTCGGTGCTGCCGGCGTCGGCGGGTCGTTCCGGCGGGCCGCGGTGGTCGGCCGGACTGGC
Source organism: Geodermatophilus sp. SYSU D00965 (assembly GCF_054050075.1). Classification (NCBI taxonomy): domain Bacteria; kingdom Bacillati; phylum Actinomycetota; class Actinomycetes; order Geodermatophilales; family Geodermatophilaceae; genus Geodermatophilus; species Geodermatophilus sp. SYSU D00965. Next base: position 98,685 of record NZ_JBJGYQ010000020.1, read on the forward strand.
GTTGCCGGGATCGGCCGGTTCACCGGCTGGGCTGGTGTCGGGACTGCCGGTGTCGGTGGGCCGTCCCGGCGCGGTGCTGCGATCGGAACTGCCGTTGTCCCGCGCGGTGCTGCTGTCGGCGGAGTCGGGGTTGCTGTCGTTTGCGGAGCTGTTGCTCGACGAGGACTGACCCGCGGCGTCGTCGTTCCGGCCGGGGTCGTTGTCCGACGACGTGCTGGAGGTGTCGCCGTCTCGCGCGGAGTTGTCGTTGCGGGACTGGTCTACGGAGTCGCTGTCACCTGAAGAGCTGTCGTTACGGGATCCACCGGCGGAGGCGTTGTCCCGCGAGGAGCTGTCGTTCGACGACGTGCTCGAAGAGTCGCTGTCCCGGTGGGAGCTGTCGTTGCGGGACTGCCCGTCGGAGTCGCCGTTCCGTGAGGAGTCGTCGTTGCGGGACTGCCCGTCGGAGGCGTTGTCCCGCGAGGAGCTGTCGTTCGACGACGTGCTCGAAGATTCGCCGTTCCGCGAGGAGCTGTCGTTCGACGACGTGCTCGAAGATTCGCCGTTCCGCGAGGAGCTGTCGTTCGACGACGTGCTCGAAGATTCGCCGTTTCGCGAGGAGTTGTCGTTGCGGGACTGCCCGTCGGAGTCGCCGTTTGGCGAGGAGTTGTCGTTGCGGGACTGCCCGTCGGAGTCGCCGTTTGGCGAGGAGTTGTCGTTGCGGGACTGCCCGTCGGAGTCGCCGCCACGGGACCCGCCGTCGTCCTGCGACCTGTTCGAGGAGGACCCCTGCCCGGAGGATCCGTCGCCGGCCGACGGGGGACCGGCCCGGGCCACGCCGGTGAGGGAGGCCAGCAGCAGCCATGCCCCGGCGATCAGGAGCGCGGCGACCAGGAGACGGCGGCGCCAGGCCCATCCGGTGGACTCCCGGCAGCCGCCCGTCGCGGTCGTTGCCGGCATCTGATTGCCGGACGACCGCGCGACGGCGCCGTCGACCACCACGAACGTTCCCCTCGGTCACAGAGCGGCGGCCCGGGGTGACCCTGAGTTGGAGCGCCCCGGTGGCTGTGCGATGACCGGAAACCCTTCGTGTCGTTTCGGGGAGCAGCAACCCCCCGTTGGTCCTGACTGACCCCTCCCCGGCGAGGTCTCACCGTGCGTGAAGGATCGGGCCGCTGCCGTGCCGCAATGCTGTGACCTTGGTCCCCGGTCAGCGATCGGTACGGCACTCCACGTTGCTGAGGCCAGCCTCAGCATCCCCGGCCTGGTTGTCGCAGGTCACCGTCGTGGCGTTCCGGATCGCCCGCGGTCCGGCCAGGTTGATCGCGTAGCCGGGGACGCCGCCGGCGAACACCGTGTCTCGGCCCCAGCCGTCGACGACCTCGTGCACCTGGAAGCCGTCCTCGGACGCCGACGTCCCGACGTTGCCCTCGATCGTCCAGCCGTTGCCCTTGACGTCCCCCAGGAATCGGCCTCCACCATCGCAGCGCCGTCTAAGGTGTTGTTCCGCAGGACCCCGCCGGTCGTGCCCTCCTTGATGTCGACCGCCTCGGCCGTCGTCCCGGCGATGTCGTTGCCCTCGACGACGTTGCGGTCGCCGCGGTCGGGCTCGCACTCGGTGAGCTGGCACCAGTTGCTCTCGGCACTGCCCACGTAGACCCCCTGGTCGAAACTGCGGCTTGCGCAGCCCGGTGTCGCGCGTGGTCGGTGGAGAAGCCGTGCCGGCCGTTGGCCCGGGGCGGCCGAGGCCCGGATCGTCGTCTCCGCCGTGCTGCGGTGCAGGGACAGGCCGTCGACGGTGTTGTCGACGAACGAGGTCCGGGTGAACTCGAGGTCCTCACCCTGGGAGGCGAAGGCGCCGTAGTGGCTGTCCCGGAAGGTCGCGTCGACCACCGACCCGGTGGCCACCGAGCTGGAGTTCCCCGTCCAGGCGACCCCGCCCGTCCGGCCGGCGCCGACGCCGTGCGGGTGCTCAAAGAGTGGCGCGCCTACCGCGAGCTCGACCCGGTCGCGTTCGGCAAGGTCGTCGCGCAGAAGCGGGTTCTCGACGGCCGCAACGCTCTCGAGCGCGAGGCCTGGACCGCCGCGGGCTGGACCTACCCGCGCCCTCGGCCGCCGCGCCGGCTGACCCCTCGCTCACGGCGCGGGACGAGGTCCCACGCCGTGAGCGGCATCAGACGGCCCAGGCCGCGGTGGCCTACAGGCCTGCGCCGGCCGCGCTCGGTGCAGACGGGACAACCCCCGGCGCGGGCGTCGGGTCGCCGGCTGCCACACCCGCGTGACGTAGGACCTGCCCGGCCGTGAGGCCGATCGGCAGGGCGGCTACGAGCCAGATGCCCAACGCGGCGAAGAATTCCATGACGACCATCTAACGTGCCCCTCCGGTCACAGTGCGTATCGACGCGCTGTTCCTGCGGGGAGGTGTGGCCGGATGCTCGTGTCCCAGCCGATGGCCTTCGCCACCTGGCTGTGCGCCGGAGTGTCATCCCCCCGACATGACCATCCGCTAACGGTTCGGCCTCCCCGTGCCGATGACAGTTCTGTGTGGGCCTGGATCCTCGGTGGACTGATCGCCTGGTTGCTCGTCGCCTTTCTCATGGGCCTCGTGATAGGTCGCGGCATCCGGATCGCCGATGGCCGCTCGGCCTCGACGGGTCTGGCTCCAGCACGTGGGGGGGCGGAGCGGACCGGCGGCCGTGCCGGCGCCGCGCGTCCCGCTCGTCGGCGGATCCCGCTCCCGCCGGTCGGCGTCGGGCTCGCCGCGGGCGCGGTCGCCCTGGAGACGATCGGCTACGTCGGCCGGCTCACCGGCGCGACCGGGCCTGCGGCGCGCGCCCTGGCCATGGACACTCCGTACTCGCTGCCGCGGATGTACGTCGCCGTCCTGTTCGCCGCCGCCGCGGTCGCTGCCGTTGCCGCCGCCGCGCGCATCCCCGCCCGTCGCGGCTGGTGGCTCGCCGTCGGTCTGGTCGCTGCTGCTATCGCCGTGGTCGAGGCCGGCGCTCCCGTGAACCGGGTGGCGGTGGAGCGGCTCGACGCGGCGGTCGGTCAGACCGCCGCCGTCGTGGTCAGCGTGCTGATCGTCGGCGGCGTCCTCGCCGTCCTCGCCTTCATCAGCCGTGCGGAGCGCCGTGACCGGCGCCGCGTGCTCGGCTGCCTCGCCGCCTACGCTGCGGCCTCCGTCGGGCTGTCCGCGGTCTCCGACGTGCTCGACGGCCGGTGGGCCATCGCGGCGACCTTCGTCGAGGAGTCCGGCGAGGCGCTCGCCGGCGTCGCGTTCCTGGTCGCCGTCCTCGTCGGCGTGGCGCCTCGCCTCGTGCTGCCCGCCGCGTGGGCCCTGCGCCGGCAGGTCGACGCCCACAGCCTCGAGGTCCCCGAGCCGCGGAGGGGGGATGAGGGCACGGTCCGCGGCTGACGGCACGAGGGCCCTCGGCCGCGCTCACGGCGCTGCACCAGCAGGAGCTCAACGGAGGCCGTGCCCGGGATCCTCGCGGGGTGGGAGTCGTTGCGCGTGCGGCCGGAGACGTCCGAGGCGAGGCGCCCGCAGGCGCCCGTGCACCCGGCGGCCGGGAGCCCGGCGTGGCCGCCGGCGCGTGGAGGCGCGGGGCCGGTCGCGGACCGGGTGGACGACGTCCGTGGTGCCCCGTCTGCCGAGCCGCACCAGTGCGACGGCCACGGGGGCCACGGCGACCGCCAGCAGCAACCAGCCGGTCGCCACGATCCACACCCAGTCCATGGCCCCACCCACGCCGCATCCATGGGGCCTCGCCGGGAGGTGCCGCCGCTGTCGGAGACAGCCGCGGCAGTTCCGGAAGTCGCCCGTCCGCCGGGGGGAGTAGACCTCACACGAGCCGGGATTCCGATGGCCCGCGGGAGTCTGTGCCGTCCCGGCGCGACACGCCCGGGCGGCCGTGACGGAACGGTCCCGACGGGGATGCGTTGAGCGACTCCTGCCGGGGGGATCGCGCCGACTCAGCCGCCGGCTCCGCGGAGCATCGAGCTGAAGGTGCGCAGGACGATCTTGACGTCGAGCCAGAGTGACCAGTTCTCGATGTAGTAGTTGTCGAAGCGGGCGCGGTCGGCGATGGAGGTGTCCCCG
>NZ_JBJGYQ010000021.1:0-102719 GCF_054050075.1 Geodermatophilus sp. SYSU D00965
AGATCTTCCAGCCCCGCCCCCCCCGCCGCGCCCCCGGCGCCCCCCCCCCCGCGGGGGGGCCCCGGGGGGGGGCCCCCCCCCCCCCCACGACGGCTGTCCGGGGGACACCCCGGCCCCGGGGACTCCGGTGCCGAGGGCCACCGCCGTGGTCACCAGTGCGGGGGTCACCGGTGACCACGGCGGCAGATCGGGGGGAACGGCTCACCCGAGGACGCCGGTGAGCCAGAGCACCCAGGCGAGCGCGCCCAGGGCGAGGAGGGCGTTGGTGGCGCGACCGCGCCAGGACGACGGGAGGAGCGCGGTGAGCGCGGTCATCGCCAGCAGTTCGACCGCGACCGTCGCCGTCCCCAGACCCTCGGGTCCGTGCCCGGCCGGCTGCACCGTGGGGCCGTCCATCGCGACGGGTCCGTCGGCGGCGATCGGCATCCCGTCGGCGAACCGCACCCCGGTGATCGGGTCGACGGCGACGGTGTCCCGCCCGGCGACGTCGTGCTCGTGACCGGTTGCGACGTCGTGCACCGCGAAGGCGTCGAGCAGGTTGGTGGTGTGTGCCAGCAGGTACAGGCCCAGCAGGCCCACCGTGCCCAGCAGCCCGAACGCGACCAGTTCGCGGCTGGGCCGTCTGCCCGCCCAGGCGGTGAGCAGCAGCCAGGCGGCCAGTCCGACCTGTGCCAGCGCGGTCAGCAGGAAGAAGCCGACGGCGAGCTCACCGGACTCCAGGTGGTCGACGGCTGCGGCCACGTGCAGGACCCCTGCGGCCGCCATCGCCAGCGCGGCCACCAGCTGCCACCGGGGGGCCCGCCGGCGCGCGGGCGCGGCGGGGGGAGTGGCCGGGGCGGTGTCGACGACGGTCACCGGGCACTCCCCTCGGACCACACCGGGAGGGTGGAGCGGCGGTGCCGGCTGGGCGTGTCCATCGGGCGGCTCCTCACTACCGATCGGGTAGGGGAACTCTCGCCTGCGCGACGCCCCGGTCACAGCCGCTCCCAGGGGTGGTGCACCTCCCGCAAATGGGGGGTCCGCACCGGTGTGGCACGGAGCTGTGGCGTCACTCGTCGCGGGTCAGCGGCACGACGGCGATGAGCAGCGCGCCGCCACCCTGCCGCTCCGTGAGGGTGACCGTGCCCCTCAGGTCGACGATCCGGTCGCGCAGCAGGGACAGCCCCAGGTGTCCCTCCTCGCGGCGGTCGGTGCCGTCCTCCGGGAAGCCCACGCCGTCGTCGGCGATCTCCAGCCGCACCGCCCGCGCGCCGCGCAGCTCGGTCTCCTCGAGGGTGATCCAGGTGTGCTGGGCCTTGGCGTGCTTGGCCACGTTGGCCAGCGCCTCCTTGGCCGTGCGGTAGAGGGCGGCCGCGGCGTCGGGCGTCATCTCCGGCAGGGGAGCGGCGTCCATGAGGACGTCGACCCCCTGGGTCCGCAACGGCTCGGCGACGTCGGAGATCGCCGCCCCCAGCCCCGGACCGCTGAGGTCGGGTGGGTAGATGTCGACCATGAGCCGGCGCAGCGACTGGACGGCGTGGCGGACGGCGCCCACCAGCCGGTCGACCGTCGGTTGTCGCTCCTCGGGCAGGCTACTGCGCAGGGCCGACAGCGCGTAGCTGACGCCGGCGAGGTCCTGCACCGGCCCGTCGTGGACGTCGGCGGCGATCGCGCGGCGCTCGCGCTCGGAGGCCTCGACGTTGCGCTGCATGAGCGTGGCGCGCTCGGCCTCCTGGCGGCGCACCCGCCGGGCCAGGGACGTGGCGATGGGGATCTGCACCACCTGCAGCACGACCAGGGCCCCGATGGCCATGGGGATGATCTCGCCGCGCAGGAGGGCGGCCTGCCGGTCGATCCCCTCGTAGGCGAAGTAGGCCTCGAACGCCAGCCGCTCGCCGCGCACGTCCAGCGGTGCGTACACCTCGAGCATGACCCCGCCACCCTGCGGCGAGGTCTCCGGTTCCTCGTCGACGTCGGAGACGGTCTCCCCGCCGATCGCGGCGAGCAGGTCGTCGGAGGGGCCGATGACCCGGCCCTGCAGGCCCGGCTCGCTGGCGTAGAGCACCTCGCCGGTGGCCCGCCAGACCACCATGCGGGTCACCGAGCCGTCGCTCATCCGGTTCTGCACGTCCCGGTCGAGCTCTTCCCACCGGCCGTCGACCCCGGCCAGCGCGTCGGCGAGCACCGGCGCGACGAGCAGGCGGCCGAGCCGCTCAGCGCCCCGCTCGGCCTCCGCCAGCGCGTTCGCCCGCGCGATGCGCTCACTGACCCAGATGGTGCCGGCGGACACCGCGAGCAGGACCAGCAGCGCGGTCGCGCAGAAGGCCGCCAGCTCCCGGCGCGGACCCGCACCACCCCGGGCAGGGGCGCGGCGGCGGGACCGAGTCGCGCGGGTGGAGCTGTCGGAGGAGGAGTGGGAGAGCTCAGCGGTCATTCAGCGAGCCGAGCAGGCCCAGCTGCTGGGCCTTGACGACCGCCTCGAGCTGGGAACGGACGCCGAGCTTGGCGTGCAGGGACTTCACGTAGCCGCGGCAGGTCTCCAGGGTGATGCCGAGGACCCGGGCGATCGCCTTGACCTGCATGCCGCGGCCGAGGCAGTCGAGGACCTCCTGCTCGCGGCGGGTCAGCTGCGGCGGGGCGGTGCGGTCGGCGGAGGCCGGCGGCGCTGCGGTGGGGCCCCCGGCGAAGGTGGACGGGGCGACGAGCATCTGGCCGGCCTGCACCCGCGACAGGACGTCGATCATCTCGGCGAGCGAGCCGTCCTTGGGGATGAACGCCGACGCGCCGGCCTGCGCCGCCCGGACGACCCAGTCGGGGTCCCGGTGCGCGGTCACCACGGCCACGACCGCCCGGGGGGCGACCTCGCGGACCCGCCGGGTGGCGGCCAGCCCGTCCTGGCGGGGCATCTCGATGTCCATCACCACGATGTCGGGCTGCAGGTCCTGTGCCATGGCGACGGCCTGGGCGGCCGAGTTCGCCGTCCCGATCGCCGTCATGCCGGCGGAGGACAGCGCCCCGGACAGCAGTTCGGCGAACGTCCGGTGGTCGTCGACGACCAGGACCCGGGCCTGGTCGAGCCGGGCATGCCGGTCCATCTGGGCGAGCGCCATGGAAACCCCCGTCGTGTCAGTGCCCTGACCACGTGCGTGGGAGGGCGCCGATATGGGACCCGAGTCGTACGCCGTTTGGCCAGAGGTCCTGGGTCAACGCGGGACCTAGGTCCTCACCCTGCGCCACGCCCGACGAGCGAGTCGGAACACAGCGTGACCGAGACTGCGCTGTTTCGTTGCCGACGTCACACCGGGGTTCACCCGATGGAGTCAGTGGCCGAGGCCGCGGCGTCGCTCCAGGCCGTACCGCCGGCGGCGACCGTCCGCACGTGCCCGGGGAGGGCGCCGGGGTCGTCGTCCTTCAGCAGGTAGCCGACGACCCCGATCTCCTGGGCCTCCTTGACCAGGGCCGGCGTGAGGGACCCGGTGAGGACGACGACCCGTGACTCCGGCTGCTCGGCCAGCAGTTCCCGCGCCGCCTGCAGCCCGGTCACCCGCGGCATCGCCAGGTCGAGGAGGACGACGTCGGGCCGGGTGCGCCGGGCGGCGTCGAGCACCTGCTCCCCGTCCTCGCACTGGGCGACCACCGTGACGTCGCCGGAGGCGGAGAGCAGCTCGGTGAGCGAGTCGCGGACGAACGCGTGGTCGTCGGCGAGCAGGACCCTGATCACCAGCCACCTCCCTCCCTGGTCGCGGCACGAGCGCGGGGCACCGTACCCAGCGGCGTTGCCGGGGTCCGACCAGGGGCTGCTGTGCCGGTGCGGGCCCCAGTGTCGCAACGCCTCCCGCGGCGAGCCAGATCACAACGACGGGGGTCCACTACCCCCAATCACGGGGGGAAATGCAACCACTTCCTGACAGACGGTGAGCAGGCCGGGATCAGCCCGACGGCGTGCCCCCGCCGGGCCGCAGCTCCGCCGGGTCGAGCAGGCCGGCCACCAGGTCCGTCGCCAGGTCGTCCACCGCCCGCCCGGCCGAGAACGCCGCGGCCCGCAGCAGGTCCAGCGCCGCGGGCGTGTCGGTGTCCAGCGACATGCTCAACCGGCCGACCGCCTCCCACACCGTCGCCCGTGCCCGCGCGGCCGGCCCGTGCAGCCAGGCGGGGCCGCCCCGCGGGGACCACGGCGACCAGACGGCGGCCTCGCCGAGGGCGGAGGACACCAGGTCACCGACGGCCATGGCCTCGAAGACGTCGAGGTCGGGGACCGACGCCTCCTCGGCGAAGAGCAGGTCCATGGCCCCCTTGCCGGCCAGCGTCTCGCCGAGCGGCAGGGCCACGACGGCCCGGTACGGGGTCAGCTCGGTCAGCAGCCCGGCGAACGTCGGCCAGCGGCGCTCCAGGTCGGTGGAGGCCGCGAAGACCGGTTCGCGGTGCAGCTGCGCGGTCTCGCACGGCCCGCTGCCGGCGGTGAACTGCAGCCGCTCGGCGAGCGCGGCCTGTTCCGAGCTGGCGCCGAGCGGGATCCGCCGCCCCGCGCCGTCGAGGACGCTCAGGCCGGCGCCGTCGACACCCAGGATCCGGGCCGCCGCCCGGGACAGCCGCACCGGGAGCAGCTCCGGACCGGCGAGGCCGGCGTCGGAGACGTCGTCCACCGCGGCGTGGAAGCGCTCGGCGATCGACACGGGCCGATCATGCGCCATCCGGGGCCCGTGCACCCCCGGAAGCGGATCGGTTCGATCCGTATCCCTCCGACGCCCATCAGTTCCCGTCCCCGCCCGGGGCGGCGCGCAGCGGCAGGACGGCGGGGCCGTGCGGACCGGGCACGACCCGGGCCCGCGCCCCGTAGTGGTTGGCCAGCGCCTCGGCGGTGAGCACCTCGGCCGGCGTCCCCTCGGCCACCACCCGGCCCGCGGAGAGCAGGGCCAGCCGGTCGGCGTACTGGCCGGCGAGGCTGAGGTCGTGCAGCGTGCTCAGCACGGTCAGCCCGTCCTGGCGGCGCAGCCGGTCGACCAGGTCGAGCACCTGCTGGGCGTGCCCCAGGTCCAGGGCCGCGGTCGGCTCGTCCAGCAGCAGCACGCGCGGCTGCTGGGCCAGGGCACGGGCCAGCACCGCCCGCTGCTGCTCCCCGCCGGACAGCGTCGACAGCGGTCGGCCGGCCAGCTCGGTGAGCTCCAGCCGCGCCATCACGTCCGCCACCACCTGCCGGTCCCCGGCGCGGGGAGCGGCCAGCAGCGAGCGGTGCGGGGTGCGCCCGAGGGTCACGTAGTCGGCGGTGGTCACGCCCTCGGGCACCACCGGGCGCTGCGGGGCGTACGCGAGGTGGCGGGCCCGCGCCCGGCGCGGCATGCCGGTGGTGGGGACGCCGTCGACGCGGACCTGGCCCTCGTGCGGGTGGGCGCCGAGCACCGCCCGCAGCAGCGTCGACTTGCCCGCGCCGTTGGGGCCGATGACCGCCGTCCACCCGCCGGGTACCACGTCGAGCCGCACGTCCTCGAGGACCCGCGTGCGGCCGAACGCGGCCGACAACCCGACGACCTCCACCCGGGCACCGCCGTTCACCGCCGCCGGGCCCCCGCCCACAGCAGGCCGGCGAAGAACGGGGCGCCGACGAACGCGGTCACCACGCCGATCGGCAGCTCGGCCGGGGCCAGGACGACCCGGGCCACCAGGTCGGCCAGCACCAGGAACGCGCCCCCGACGAGGAGGGCGGCCGGCAGGACGCGGGCGTTGGACCCGCCGACCAGCCGGCGGGTGATGTGCGGGACGACCAGGCCCACGAACCCGATGAGCCCGCTGACCGCCACGGCGGAGGCCGTCGCCAGCGACGCCGCGAGGACCACCAGCAGCCGCACCCGGCCGGGCTGCACGCCGAGGGAGCGGGCTTCGTCGTCGCCCACCGCCAGCACGTCCAGCGCCCGCCCGCACAGCAGCAGGACCGCGCAGGCCAGGCCCAGGTAGGGCAGCACCAGCGCGACGTCGGACCACTGCGCCCGGCCCAGCTGGCCGAGCAGCCAGCCGTAGACCTCGCGCAGGTCGTCGGTGTTCTGCTGCTGCACGAGGGTCTGCGCGGCGGCCAGGAAGGAGGCGACGGCGACCCCGGCGAGCAGCAGGGTGGCACTGTGCGACCCGCCGGCGGCGGTGCCGAGCAGCAGCGCCGCGCCGACGCCGGCCAGGGCCCCGGCGAACGCCGCGAGCGGGACGACGCCGACCGGCCCGAGCGACGTCCCCGGCGCGTAGGCGATCACCAGCGTGGCGCCCAGCCCCGCACCGGCGGCCGCCCCGAGCAGGTACGGGTCGGCCAGCGGGTTGCGGAACACCGCCTGGTAGGAGGCGCCGGAGACGGCCAGCCCGGCGCCGACCAGCGCGGCGAGGACCACGCGCGGCAGCCGCAGCTGCAGCAGCACCGCGGCGCCGGTGCCCTCCAGGCCGCCGGGCACGTCGACGCCCAGCGGGGCGAGCGCGCGGTCGGCCAGCGTCGCGACGACCGCGCCGGGGGGCAGGGCAAGTGCACCGACCCACACCCCGGCCAGCAGCGCCAGCACGAGCACGGCCGCGCACGCCACGAGCACCCCCGCCGTCCGGCGGCGGGGCCGGACGGCGGGGGGTGCGGTGGAGGCGTCCGCCGGGGCCGTCATCGCAGCTGCGCTCAGCCCCGCAGGACGGCGGCGACGGACTCGGCGAAGTCGGCCACGCGCGGTCCCCAGCGGGAGGCCACCGCGTCGTCGACCGCGAGGACCCGGCCCTGCTGGACGGCGGGGACCGTGTCGAACGCCGGCCGCCCGGCCAGCGCGGCGGCGTCCTGGGCGCAGCACACCGTGTCGGCGAGGACGACGAGGTCCGGCGCCTGGCCGACGACGTACTCCGGGGACAGCTGCGGGTAGCCGCCGGCGGGATCGGCCGCCCCGTCGGCGATGTTCTCCAGGCCGAAGAGGGCGTAGACGCTGCCGATGAACGTCTCGCTGGTCGCGGAGTAGAAGCTCGGGTCGAGCTCGTGGTAGACCCGCTGGCCCCGGGCCTCGTCGGCGACGGAGTCCACCGCGGCGGCGATGCGGTCCTGCACGTCGGCCACCACGTCGGCGGCCTCCTCGGTGTGGCCGGTCGCCGCGCCGAGCGTCTCGATCTGGGCGTAGCTGTCCTCGAGGCCGTCGACCGCGCCCAGCAGCAGGGTCGGCACCTGCAGCGCGTCGAGGGCGTCGACGATGCCGTTCATGTCGTCGCTGAGGACGACGAGGTCCGGTCCGTACGCCGCGATGGCCTCGGCGTTCGGGGTGAACGCCGACAGGTCGGTGGTCGGCGCCTCGGCGGGGAAGTCCGACGTGCTGTCGACGGCCTCGACCTGCTCGCCGGCGCCGATGGCGAACAGCATCTCGGTGGCCGAGGCCGACATCGAGACGATGGCCTCGGGTCGCTGCTCGAGCGTGAGGTCGCCGTCGTCGCCGGCAACGGTGACCGGGAACGCGCCGCCGGGGGCGGGCGCGGGACCCGCCCCCTCGGCGGCGGTGTCGTCCCCGGCGCACGCCGAGAGGACCAGGAGGAGCGGGAGGAGCAGCGCTGCGGGGGCACGCCGGCGGGTGGTGCAGGACAACGGAGGCCTCTCGTCGGCGGCCGGCGCCGCCCACGGGCACCCGACGCCCGGTGCGCGACCCCTGCCGCGAGGGTCGGTACACGACGCGGGGCAGGCGATCTGGCTCAGGTCGACAGCGACCATCACAGTTGCGGGACAGCGCCGGGTTCCCACCGGTCTTCGCTGCGCGAGCGCCGCCGGCGAGCCGCCGGCGGGGGAACGGTACCAGCGGCGGCCGGTCAGCCCCCGTCGCCGAGGACGGCGGAGTAGACCCCGACCGTCTGCTGGGCGATCGCCGGCCAGCCGAACTCCGCCAGCACCCGCTCGCGGCCCGCGGCGCCCATGCGGGCGGCCCGGTCCGGATCGGCCAGCAGCTCGGCGATCCGCGCGGCCAGGCCCGCCTCGAAGGCCGCGGTGTCGTCGGGGTCGTAGGCGACGAGCAGGCCCGTCCGGCCGTCGTCGACCACCTCGGGGATGCCCCCCACCGCGCTGGCGACGACGGCGGTGCCACAGGCCGCCGCCTCGAGGTTCACGATGCCCAGCGGCTCGTAGACCGAGGGGACGACGAAGACGGTCGCGCCGGTGATCAGCGGCACCAGCTGCTCGCGGGGCAGCATCGCCTCGATCCACACCACGCCGTCGCGCCGGGACTGCAGCTCGGTGACCGCGTCGGCGACCTGCTGGCGCTCGGCCGGGGTGTCGGCCGCACCCGCGCACAGCACCAGGCCGGCCTCGGCGGGCAGCTGCTCGGCGGCCCGCAGCAGGTGCATGACCCCCTTCTGCCGGGTGATCCGGCCGACGAACAGCGCGTAGGGCCGGTCGGGGTCGACCCCGAGCCCGCGGACGACGTCCGGCGCGTCCACCGGCCGGTAGGCCTCGGCGTCCACCCCGTTGCCGACGACGTGCACCCGGGCCGGGTCCAGCTCGGGGTAGACGGTGAGCACGTCGGCCTTCATGCCCCCGCTGACGGCGATCACCGCGTCCGCGGCCAGGTAGGCGGTGCGCTCCACCCAGGACGACAGCCGGTAGCCGCCGCCGAGCTGGTCGGCCTTCCACGGCCGGCGCGGCTCGAGGGAGTGGGCGGTCACCACGTGCGGCGTGCCGTGCACCAGGCCGGCGAACAGGCCCGCGGCGTTGGCGTACCAGGTGTGGCTGTGCACCAGGTCGGCGTCGGCCAGCGCCCCGGCGATCTCCACGTCGACGCCGAGGGCCTGCAGCGCGCCGTTGGCCGACCGCAGTCCCTCGGGGACCGGGTGGCCGGTCGCGTCCGGCCGCGGGCCGCCGAAGCAGTGGACGTCGATCTGCGGACCCGCCGGCAGCGAGCGGAGGGCCGCGGCGAGGTGCTCGACGTGCACCCCCGCGCCCCCGTACACGTCCGGCGGCCACTCCCTCGTCACCATCCCGATCCGCACGGGCCTCACCCTAGGGGGCGGCGTCGTGCAGCGCGGGGCGGCGAACGCCCCGCTCAACGGCTACGTTGCGTCACATGCGCGGCGGTCCTCGGGTTCTCGGCATCGTTCTGGCCGGCGGTGAGGGGAAGCGACTGGCCCCTCTGACGGCGGACAGGGCCAAGCCGGCAGTGCCCTTCGGGGGCAACTACCGGCTCATCGACTTCGTGCTCTCCAACCTGGTGAACGCCGAGGTCCGGCAGATCGCCGTCCTCACCCAGTACAAGAGCCACAGCCTCGACCGGCACATCACGACGACGTGGCGGCTGTCGCAGATGCTGGGGAACTACATCACCCCCGTGCCGGCGCAGCAGCGGCTCGGTCCGCGCTGGTACACCGGCAGCGCCGACGCGATCTTCCAGAGCCTCAACCTCATCTACGACGCCCGGCCCGACATCGTCGTCGTCTTCGGCGCCGACCACGTCTACCGCATGGACCCGGCGCAGATGATCGACCAGCACCTGCAGACCGGTGCCGGCGTCACCATCGCCGGCCTGCGGGTGCCCCGGCACGAGGCCACCGGGTTCGGCGTCATCGACGCCGACGCCGCCGGCAAGGTGCGCGGCTTCCTCGAGAAGCCGGCCGACCCGCCCGGCCTGCCCGACTCGCCCGAGGAGAGCTTCGCCTCCATGGGCAACTACGTGTTCACCACCGACGCGCTGCTGGAGGCCCTGCGCGCGGACGCCGAGGACGAGAACTCGGCGCACGACATGGGCGGCTCGATCATGCCGATGCTCGCCGAGGCCGGGGACGCGTACGTCTACGACTTCTCCACCAACATCGTCCCGGGCGCGACCGAGCGCGACCACGGCTACTGGCGCGACGTCGGGACCCTCGACTCCTACTTCGACGCGCACATGGACCTGGTGTCGGTCACCCCGATCTTCAACCTCTACAACGACCGCTGGCCGATCCTCACCCTGCCCCCGCAGCAGCCCCCGGCGAAGTTCGTGCTCGGCGGCCGCGCGGAGGAGTCGATGGTCAGCGCCGGCGCGATCATCGGCGGCGGCTCGGTGCACAGTTCGGTGGTCTCGCCGGGGGTCCGCGTGGAGCGCGGGGCACGGGTCGAGGACAGCGTGCTCATGGACGGCGTGTACGTCGGCGAGGGCGCCTACGTCCGGCGGGCCATCCTGGACAAGAACGTCGTCGTCCCGGACTGGGCGCGGATCGGGGTGGACCTGGCCGCCGACCGCGAGCGCTACCACGTCAGCGCCGGTGGGGTCACCGTGCTGGGGAAGGGCGCCCGCGCCCACGTCTGAGGAAGGACCCCGTCCTCCCCGCCCTTCGCAGGCTCAGGGCGGGACCCGGGACGGGGCCGGAGAGCTCACCCGATCGTGGCCGACCCACTCGTCGTCACCCTGCTTCTGGGCTCTGAGGCCCAGGAGCGGTTCGACCGGCTGCGTGCGGCGCACTTCCCGCCGGAGCGCAACCACCTGGCCGCGCACGTCACGCTCTTCCACGCCCTGCCCGGTGACCAGGTGGACGCCGTCGCCGCCGACCTGGCCGCCGCGGTCGCCCGGCCGCCGTTCGCGGTCGCGGTCACCGGCCTGCGGCTGCTCGGCCGCGGTGTGGCCTACACCCTCGAGTCGCCGGAACTGGCCGCACTGCGCGACCGGCTCGCCGCGGCCTGGGAGCCGTGGCTGACCCGGCAGGACCGGCAGCGGTTCGCCCCGCACGTCACCGTGCAGAACAAGGTCGAACCCCCGGTCGCCCGGGCACTGCGTGACCGGCTGGCCGCGCAGTTCACGCCTGAGCGGGTGCCGGCGCGCGGCCTGCGACTGTGGCGCTACCGCGACGGCCCGTGGGAGCCGGTGGCCGAGTACCCGTTCGGCTGACGGCGCTATCGGCGCTTGGTGGCCACCAGCAGTCCCGCCCCGATCGGCAGGACGGCGGAGGTGAGGTCCTCGTGCTCGCGGATGCTGCGGGACAGCTCCCGCCAGGTGACCGTCTGCTCGTCGCGGGCGCTGCGGTCGGCGATGCGGCCGCCCTCCAGCAGGCCGTGGCAGGCGACCGTGCCGCCCACCCGCACCAGGTCCAGCAGGCCGCCGAGGTGCGCGGCGTACTCGGTCGGCGGTCCGGCGCAGACCACCATGTCGTAGGCCCCCGGGGACAGCCGCGGCAGCACCTCCGCCGGGGTGCCGAAGATCATCCGGGTGCGGCCGGCCGGGTGCCCGGCCTCAGCGAAGGCCCGGCGCGCGGCACGCAGCTGTTCGGGATCGCCGTCGAGGGCGGTGAGCAGCCCGTCCGGGCGCATGCCCTCGAGCAGCCAGAGGCCGACCACCCCGCCACCGCTGCCGATGGAGACCACCGCGCGGGCGCCGCCGCTCGCGGCCAGGACCGCCAGCGTGGCGCCGACGGCGGGCTCCACCGGCGCGGGACCCGCGAGCCGGTCCGCGCGGGCGCGCGCCGCGGCCAGGGCGGGGGTCTCGGCGGCGAAGCGGTCGGCGTACGCGGCGCCGTCCCGGCCCGGCCGCGGCCCCTCGGCGGTCACGGCCGGGCTCCGGCGTCGATCCGCTCCTCGCGGGCCGCTCGCCGACCTGTCGTCCTCGGAGCGCTCACTGCTCGACTCCGGGTCATCACCGGCCGAGGGTAGTGGCCCCTCCCGCCGTGCCCGCCCGCGACCGGCGCAGCTGTGAGCTCACTGTGAACGGGAACACCGGGGAATCGCCGGTCCGTTGGACAGGACGTGCCCTCCGAGCGAGCAGTGCCCGACCGACCCACCGACGTCCGGGGGTCGGGATCGGAGTCCGTCTGCGATCCTGGGACCGTGAGCGACGCCGTCCCCGCCTCGCCGGCCCCGGGCCCGGACGTGCCCGCCGCCGGCGTCGAGGCCTGGGTGGCGCCGACGTGGGAGCAGGTCGTGCGCGACCACTCCGCGCGGGTGTACCGGCTGGCCTACCGGCTCTCGGGCAACGCGCAGGACGCCGAGGACCTCACCCAGGAGACCTTCGTCCGGGTGTTCCGCTCGCTGGCGGACTTCTCGCCGGGCACCTTCGAGGGCTGGCTGCACCGCATCACCACGAACCTGTTCCTGGACATGGTGCGCCGTCGGCAGCGGATCCGGTTCGACGCCCTGCCCGAGGACACCGAGCGGCTGCCGGGCACCGCGCCCAGCCCCGAGCAGGTCTACGCCGACACCCACCTGGACCCGCAGGTGCAGGCGGCGCTGGACGCCCTGTCGCCGGAGTTCCGGGTGGCCGTGGTGCTGTGCGACATCGAGGGGCTGACCTACGAGGAGATCGCGGCCACCCTGGGCATCAAGCTGGGGACGGTCCGCAGCCGCATCCACCGGGGCCGCGTCCAGTTGCGCGAGGCCCTCGCCCACCTGGCTCCGCGCCGGCCGGCGGTCCCCGCGGGTGGTGTCGTCGAGGGGAGCGCGGGGTGAACATCCCGGAGAGCCACCTGGCGCAGGAGGCGATCACCGCGCTGGTGGACGGCGAGCTCGGTGGCGGCCCGGCCGCCCGCGCCGCTCGTCATCTCGCCGGCTGCGCCCAGTGCCGCATGGCCGTGCAGGCCCAGCGGGAGGCCAAGGCGGCGCTGCACGACTCCTCCGACGTCGCCGTCCCCGGTGACCTGCTGTCGCGGTTGCGGGCGATCCCGTTCACCGCCGACGTGCCCGGGGGTGGCATGGGGTCGGTCAGCGCCGGTCCGGGTCAGCTGACCGTGCGTGGTGCGGGCGGGTCCTGGGCCGTCCCGCTGGACCCCGCGCCGGCCGAGCCCGAGCGCCCCGGCCAGGCGCGCTGGCTGCGGCGCGGTGTCGCCGGTGCCCTCGCCGGCCTCGGCCTCGGCGTGACCGCGCTCGCGCTGAACCTGCCCACGGGCGGTCCCGCGGGCAACGACCGGCCGCCGGCGTCGGTGGCCGGTCCCTCCGCCGAGGAGCGCACCGAGATCGTGCCGCCGGTGGTGCGGGCCTTCACCGTGAGCAGGGCCGCCACCGGCACCCCGGGTGGGACGCCCTGAACACCCGCACCGACCCACCGTCCGGGGAGGACCCGCTGCCCGAGAACCCGCAGACCCCGGACGAGTCGCGGCCTCCGGCTGCCGGCTCCGCGGAGGAGGGCGCCCCGGTGCCCGACGAGGCCTTCGCCCGGCCGCGGGAGGGCGTCGGCCCCTTCGACCCGCCCCCCGCTCCCACCCGCCCCGCGGTGGTCCGCCCCATGGCGCCCGACCCCGCCCAGCAGGCCGCCTTCGGGCGCCCCTCCGCCGTCCCCGGGAGCTTCGCCGGCGACCGGCCCACCCCGCCGCCGCGCCCGGTGCTCCCGCCGCCGCCCGAGGCGGTGCTGCGCGCCTTCGCGCCGCCCGGCCCCGGCCGCCGCGGGCTGGAGGAGCCGCCCGGCGGTCGCCCCGGCCGCCGGCGGACCTCCGCCGGCCCGTGGTGGAAGGCCGACGCCCGCTCCGACCCCTGGCGCGACCCGCACGCGCCGGCCGCCCTCACCGGCCCGGCGGTCTTCGAGGAGGAGTCCGAGCAGGAGGGTCCGCTCGTCGTCGACGGCCGGGGCCGCAAGAAGCTGCGGCTGCGGGACCTGTCGATCCGGCTGTCGGTCCTCGTCCTGCTCGCCGTGCTGCTGGTCGGGGCCGTCGGCGGTGCCGCCGGCTACCTGCTGACCCGCACCGCCGACGAGACGCCGCTGCTCGCGCCGGGCACCCGGCTCAACGAGACCGACGAGGGCATCTCCCGCGAACCGGGCTCGGTCTCCGACATCGCCGAGCGGGTGACCCCCACGGTCGTGTCGGTGGAGGTGCGCCTCGGGGAGGCCGGCGCCACCGGGTCCGGCGTGGTCGTCGACGGCGAGAACGGCTACATCGTCACCAACAACCACGTCATCTCCGGCGCAGACGGCGTCGAGGGCGCCGAGATCCGTGCGGTGTTCTCCGACGGCAGCGGCTCCGCGGCCCGCATCGTCGGCCGCGACCCGGCCAGCGACATCGCCGTCCTCAAGGTCGAGAAGCCCGGCCTGCTCACCGCGGCGCTGGGCACCTCGGACTCGGTGGTCGTCGGTGACCCGGTCGTGGCGATCGGCTCGCCGCTGGGCCTGGCCAGCACCGTGACCAGCGGGATCGTCAGCGCCCTGGACCGCCCGGTGCGGTTGTCGGGGGAGGGCAGCGACACCAACGCGGTGATCAGCGCCGTGCAGACCGACGCCCCGATCAACCCCGGCAACTCCGGCGGGGCGCTGGTCAACGGGGCCGGTGAGGTCATCGGGATCAACACCGCCATCGCCTCGCTCGGCGGCGGCAGCGTCGGGCTGGGCTTCGCCATCCCGATCGACACCGTCCGGGACATCGCCCAGCAGCTGATCAGCACCGGGGAGGCCGTGCACGCCTCGCTCGGCGTGAACGCGCGCTCGGTCACCGACGGCACCCGGGACGGCGCCCTGGTGGTGAACGTGGAGCCCAGCAGCGCGGCCGCGACCGCGGGCATCCGCGAGCAGGACGTGATCATCGCCGTCGAGGACCAGCCGGTGGGCAGCTCCGAGGAGCTGGTCGTCGCGATCGACGCCCACGACCCGGGCCAGACCGTCACCGTCGAGCTGGTGCGCAACGGGTCGTCGACGACGGTCGAGGCGACGCTCGGCACCGCCTGAGCGGCATCCCCCCGGATCGGGGCGCTGACCCGGCGGCCCGGCCCGCATACCCTGGGAGGCCGCGGCGGTGCGGGCCGTGGGAGACAGGAGCGGTGCGTGTTCGACTCGATCGGCTGGGGCGAGATCGTCGTCCTCGCGCTGGCCGCGCTGTTCATCTTCGGGCCCGAGCGGCTGCCCCACCTGGCCAAGGACGCCGCCACCGGGCTGAAGAAGGTGCGCGAGGCGATCACCGGTGTCCGCGCCCAGGTCGACGAGTCGCTGGGCGACGACCTGGCCAAGCTGCGCGACCTCGACCTGCGCCAGTACCACCCCAAGACGTTCATCCGGAACCAGCTGCTCGCCGACGACGACGGTCCGACCGCTCGCCGGGGCAGCGCCACCGGCTCGGCCGGGCTGGCCGCGACCGGGGGAGCGGTGGCCGCGCGCAACGCCGTCCGCACCCGGGACGCGGCGACCCCGCCGCCGTTCGACCCGGATGCCACCTGAGCCCTCGGCCGGCGTGAGTGCCGGCGTTCCTCGTGCGCTGCGGGCGCTGCAGGACCGGCACTGCACGAGGAACGCCCGCACTGTCGCGGTCGGCAGAAGAAGCGAGAGGCCGGTTCCCCTGACGGGGAACCGGCCTCTGTCGCGTTCAGGTCAGCGGCGGACCGGGGTGAGGCCCAGCGACATGCCCGACAGCCCGCGCTGGCGCGTGGCCAGGCCGTCGGCGATGGCGGACAGCGCCCGCGCCGCGGTGGACTCCGGGTCGGCGAGCACCACCGGGGCGCCGGCGTCCCCGGCCTCGCGGACCCGGGTGTCCAGCGGGATCTGACCGAGCAGCGGGACGCGGGCGCCCAGCGTCCGGGTCAGCGCCTCGGACACCGTCTCGCCGCCGCCGGAGCCGAAGACCTCCATGCGGGAGCCGTCGGGCAGGTCCAGCCACGACATGTTCTCGATGACGCCGACGACCTGCTGGTGGGTCTGGGTGGCGATCGCGCCGGCCCGCTCGGCCACCTCGGCGGCGGCCAGCTGCGGCGTCGTCACCACCAGGATCTCGGCGTTGGGCAGCAGCTGGGCGATGGAGATCGCGACGTCGCCGGTGCCGGGCGGCAGGTCCAGCAGGAGGACGTCGAGGTCGCCCCACCACACGTCGGCGAGGAACTGCTGCAGCGCGCGGTGCAGCATCGGCCCGCGCCACACCACCGGCGTGTTGCCCGGGGTGAACATCCCGATCGAGATGACCTTCACGCCGTAGGCCTGCGGCGGCATGATCATGTTGTCGACCTGGGTCGGCTTGTCGTCGACCCCGAGCATCCGCGGCACCGAGTGGCCGTAGATGTCGGCGTCCACGACGCCCACCGACAGCCCGCGCTTGGCCAGGGCCGCGGCCAGGTTCACCGTGACGCTGGACTTGCCGACGCCGCCCTTGCCGGAGGCGACGGCGTACACGCGGGTGAGCGAGCCGGGCTGGGCGAACGGGATGACCGGGTCGGCGGCGTCGGTCCCGCGGACGGTGCGGCGCAACTCGGCGCGCTGCTCGTCGTCCATGACGTCGAGCCCGACCTGGACCGCGGTGACGCCGGGGACGGCGGACACGGCCTCGGTGACGCGGTTGGTGATCGTCTCCCGCATCGGGCACCCCGAGACGGTCAGGTAGACCTCGACGCGGACGGTGCCGTCGGCGTCGATCTGCACGTCCTTGACCATGCCCAGGTCGGTGAGCGGACGGTTGATCTCCGGGTCCTGGACGGTGGCCAGAGCGGCGGTGACGGCGTCGAGGGCCGGCGCGCCGGTCAGCTGGTCGGACATGGTGTTCGTCTGTCTCCTTCGACGGGGGGACCCGGCCGGCCCGCCGAGGGCGGCGACCTGCGCACACGGGTCTCCTGCCACTGTACGGCGGCGCGGACGTACCACCGGCCCGCGCAGGGGTGATCCGGTACGCACCCGGGGAGCCGTCAGGGAGCGTCCGACCCGGTGGTTAGCCTCCCTCGCGTGTCCGCCGACCGTTCCGCGACCCTGCGCGACGCGGTCGGCCTGGGGCTGGCGGTCGGCCTCTACGGGGTCGCCTTCGGGGCGGCCGCCGACGCAGCCGGGCTCGGCCTCTGGCAGGCCATGACCATGTCGCTGGTGATGTTCACCGGCGCCTCGCAGTTCGCGCTGGTCGGCGTCCTGGGTGCCGGTGGCGGCGCGGCGGCCGCGGTCGGGAGCGCGCTGCTGCTGGGGACCCGCAACACGGTCTACGGCGTCCGGCTGGTGCCGCTGCTGCGTCCCCGGGGGGTGCTCCGGCGGGTCGCCGCGGCGCACTGGGTCATCGACGAGACGACGGCGCTGGCGATCGCCGCGCCTGATCGGAAGCTCGCCCGGCTGGCCTTCCTCGCGGGCGGCGGCACGATCTTCCTGGTCTGGAACCTCACCACGGTGGTCGGCTCGCTGGGGGCGGCCGCGCTCAGCGGTGCGGCGCTGGCCGCGCTGGACGCCGTCGTCCCGGCCGCCTTCCTGGCGCTGCTGTGGCCACGGCTGCGGCGTCCCTTCCCGGAGGCGGCCGTGCAGCGGCGGGTGGCCGCGGGGGGCGCGGTGGTGGCCCTGGCCCTCACCCCGTTCGTCCCGGCGGGCGTGCAGGTGATCGTCGCGGTGGTGGCGGTCGCCCTCGCCGGGCGGCCGCGGGTGGCGGCGGAGGAGGAGACGTGAGCGGGACCGCGCTGTGGATCACCGTCATCGCCGGCTCGCTGGGCTGCTACGTGCTCAAGCTGGCCGGGCTGTCGGTGCCGGCGGCCTGGGTGGAGCAGCCCTGGGTGGCCCGGGTCGTCGACTTCGTCCCCGCGGCGCTGCTGGCCGCGCTGGTCGCCGTCCAGGCGCTGACCACCGATGGCCGGATCGTGGTCGACGGGCGGCTGGCCGGGCTCGCGGTGGCCGCGCTGGCGTTGGCCCTGCGCGCCCCGTTCATCGTCGTCCTCGTGCTGGCCGGGGGCGCGGGCGCGCTGGTGCACGTCCTCACCGGCTGAGCCGCGGGTCAGAACAGCCGCTGGCCGCGCTGCTCCAGGTCGAGCAGGAACCGCTTGCGGGGCAGCCCGCCGCCGAAGCCCACGAGGCTCCCGTCGGCGCCGATCACCCGGTGGCACGGGACGACGACCGGCAGCGGGTTGCGCCCGCACGCCGCGCCCACCGCCTGGGCGAGGGTCCGGTCGCCGAGCCGGCGGGCGAGCGAGCCGTACGAGCGGGTCTCGCCGTAGGGGATCTCCGTCATGAGCCGCCAGACGGCCAGCTGCAGCGCGTTGCCGGAGGGCCGCAGCCGGAGGTCGAACGCGGTCCGCTCGCCGGCGAAGTACTCGCCGAGCTGGCGGACGACGTCGGTGAGGGCGGCGTCGTCCCGCGCCCCGAGTGCGGCCGCGTCGGGCGGGTCCAGGTACAGCGCGACCAGCGCGCCGTCCTCGGCCACCGGCGTCAGCGGGCCGATCGGCGACCCGGTGACGGTGTGCGTGCGCGTCACGCACCCGATCGTGCCGCAGGGGTACGACGGAACCGGTCGGCCCCGGCGGGTCGCGGGCGACGGGCCGGGCGACCGACCGATCATGCGGCGGTGACCGCCACCCGCAGTGAGCCCGCCGTCACCCCGCGGGCAGTGTCGTGGGCCCTGCTGTCCGGGCTGCTGGCCGGCGTCGTCGCGAAGGCCGCCGACGAGTCCGGGCTGTCCTGGGCCGCCGACCTCGGCAGCTACCCGGCGGCGTGGGTGCTCGCGGTGGCGCTGGTCGGCCGGGCGGCCCCCACGGTCGGGGCGGCCGCGGTCCGCGCGGCGGTCTTCTTCGCCGCGATGACGCTGGCCTACTACGCATGGGCGGCGTGGGTGCTCGGCTTCGGCTGGAGCCCGCTGCTGCCCGCGTGGCTGGTGCTGTCGGCCACCGCCGTCGCGACCGCCGCGGCCGGCTGCTGGTGGGCCACCCGCCGCGCCGGCCTGCTGCCGGGCGCGGTCGTCGCGCTCACCGCCGGCGTGACCCTCGCCGGGGGCGAGGCGGCCGCCCTGTTCTGGACGCTCACCGGCGGGGCCGGGCCCGGCTTCCGCACCGCGCACCCGGTCCAGGGCTGGGCCGACGTCGTCGTCGCCGTGGTCCTGGTCGCCGTGCTGCCCCGGTCGGGCCGCACCCGGCTGTGGGCGGCGGGGCTGCTGGCGCCCGCGACCTGGCTGGCCGCCCGCGGCCTCGAGGTGCTGGCGCACCTGCTGGGCTGATCAGCCCATCGCGTCGCGGGTGACGGCGTCGCGCTTCTTCTTCGCCTTCTTCTCCCGCTTCTCGCCGTCCTCGGCGCTGTCCTCGGCCAGCCGGTTGAGCTCGCTGCGGATGAAGTCGCGGGTGGCGAGCTCGCCGATGGCCACCCGCAGCGCGGCCAGCTCCCGGGCGAGGTACTCGGTGTCGGCGCGGGTGGTGGCCGCCCGCGCGCGGTCCTCCTCCGCCTGCACCCGGTCGCGGTCGGCCTGCCGGTTCTGCGCCAGCAGGATCAGCGGCGCGGCGTAGGCGGCCTGGGTGGAGAAGGCCAGGTTCAGCAGGATGAAAGGGTACGGGTCCCACTGCAGCCGGACGGCGAAGACGTTGAGCAGGATCCAGACGGTCACGATCACCGTCTGGACGGCGAGGAACCGGCCGGTGCCCAGGAAGCGGGCGATGGCCTCGGCGAAGCGGCCGACGGCGTCGGGGTCCAGCCGCAGGAAGCCGCCGAAGCCGCGCGCGCCCCGCGGGACGTCGAGCCGGCGCCCCTCAGCCACGGCGGGCCCGCTCGCGCCAGTCGTCGGGCAGCAGGTGGTCGAGGACGTCGTCCACGCTGACCGCGCCCACCAGCCGGCCCTGCGGGTCGACGACCGGCGCCGCGACCAGGTTGTAGGTCGCGAAGTAGCGGGTCACCTCGGCCAGCGGCGCCTCCGGCCGCAGCGGCTCCATGTCGTCGAGCACGCCGCTGACCAGGGTGGACGGTGGCTCGCGCAGCAGCCGCTGGATGTGCGCCAGGCCCAGGTAGCGGCCGGTGGGCGTGGCCGACGGCGGCCGGCAGACGTAGACCTGGCTGGCCAGCGCGGGGGTGAGCTCGGGGTCGCGCACTCGGGCCAGCGCCTCGGCGATCGTGGCGTCGGGGGTCAGGATCACCGGCTCGCTGGTCATGATCCCGCCGGCGGTGTCCTCGGAGTACTGCAGCAGCTGGCGCACCGGCTCGGCCTCGTCGGGCTCCATGAGCTCCAGCAGCCGGTTGCGGTCGACGTTGGACAGCTCGGCCAGCAGGTCGGCGGCGTCGTCGGGGTCCATCACCTCGAGCACGTCGGCGGCCCGGCTCTCCTCGAGCGTGCCCAGGATGGTGATCTGGTCGGCCTCGGGCAGCTCCCCGAGGACGTCGGCCAGCCGCTCGTCGTCCAGCGCCTCGGCGACCTCGTGCCGCCGCTTGATCGGCAGGTCCTGCAGCGCGTGGGCGAGGTCGGCGGCGTTGAGCTCCCGGTAGGTGGCGATCAGCGTCTCGGCGCCCTGCCCGGTCTCAGGGAGGGCCAGCCCGGTCACCTCGTCCCAGTTGAGCTGGTGCAGCTGCCCGCGGCGGCCGAGCCGGCCCGGCTCCTGGACGGCGAGTTTGGAGAGCACCCAGTCCCCGATGCGGGTCTGCTCCATGCCGGCGTCGACCACGTGCGCGGGGCGGCCGGACTCGGAGATCTGCACCCGCCGGTCGAGCAGCTCGCCGAGGACGAGGGTCTCGCCGCGCCGCTGCTCGAACCGCTTGAGGTTCAGCGTCCCGGACCCGAGCACCACCGAACCCGGGTCGAGGGCGGTCACCCGGCCCATGGGCACGAAGATGCGGCGGCGGGCGACCACCTCGACGACCAGGCCCAGGACCCGCGGCGGCGCGGTGCCGACGCGCAGCGCCACGACGACGTCCCGCACCTTGCCGACGCGGTCTCCGTTGGGGTCGAAGACGGGCATCCCGGCGAGCCGGGAGACGTACGCCCTGGTCGCCGTGGTCACCGAACCTCCTCGCTGGCACACGTCGGCTCCACGCCGGGTGCGGTCGTCCGGGCGGGACCGCGCGCGCCGGGCCCCGACGGCTGAGGCTACCGTCGGGGCCGTGTCGTCCCCCGGAGCCGAACTCGAGTACGAGGTCGTCGACGTCTTCGCCGCGCGGGCCTTCGCCGGCAACCCGCTGGCCGTGGTGTTCGACGCGGACGCGCTGAGCACCGAGCAGTGCCAGGCGCTGGCCGACGAGTTCCACCTCTCGGAGACCTCGTTCCTGTGCGCGCCGAGCCAGGGCTCGAACGCCGACTACCGGGTGCGGATCTTCACGCCGTACGCCGAGCTGCCCTTCGCCGGGCACCCGAGCGTCGGCGCCGCGCACACGCTGGTGCGGGCGGGGCGGCTGCCCGCCGGGACGCTCCGGCAGGAGTGCGGCGCGGGGATCCTCGACGTCGTCGTGGACGGCGACGGCGCGACGCTCTCCGGTGGCCGCCCCACGCTGGAGGACGGCCCGGAGCCCGGCGCGCTCGCCGAGGCCATGGGCCTGTCGGCCGCCGACACGGTCGGGGTGCCCGCGCACGTCGCCGGCTGCGGCCTGCCGTTCGCGTTCCTCGCCGTCCGCCGCGAGGTCGTCGACGACGCCGCGCCGGTCCCTGCCCCGCTCGGCGAGCTCGGGGTGGGGGAGGGGGTGTCGGTGCTGGCCTGGGACGCCGCCACGTCGACCGCCTACGCGCGGGTGTTCGCCAACGACCTCGCGTGGGGCGAGGACCCCGCGACCGGGTCGGCGGCCCTCGGCACCGGGGTGTGGCTGGTCGCCGCCGGCCTGGTGGCGCCCGACGGGACGTCGTCCTACGTCGTCCGCCAGGGCGAGGCGATGGGCCGGCCGTCGGTGCTGTCGTGCACCGTCACCGCCTCCGGCGGCCGCGCCGTGGCGGCGACAGTGCAGGGCGAGGTCGTCCCGGTCGCGCGCGGCCGGATCCGCGTGCCTTGAAGAAGGACCCTCCTGCCCCCCGCCACTCTCGAGCGCGTGGCGGGACCCTGCAGGGGGGCCGTGGGGCCGCGGCGGCCTGGGCGGTCCACCGGCCCGGCGGCCGGGACGTCGGGATCATGGCGGTCGCGGTCGTCGGCATCTCGCTGTCCGCGCCGCTGACCACGCTGCTGAGCGCGCCGATGCTGGCGCTGGCGTTCTGGCGGAACGTGGGCGGCGCCGGGGTGCTGCTGCCGGTGCTGCTCCTGCGCGAGCGCTCGGTGCTGGCCGGGCTGCGGCCGCGGGACCTGGGCAGCTCGGTGGTCGCCGGGCTGTTCCTCGCCGCGCACTTCGCCGCCTGGCTGCCGAGCCTGTCGATGACCACGGTCGCCGCCTCCACGGCGCTGGTCACCACGACCCCGATCTGGACGGCGCTGGCCGCCCGCGTCAGCGGTGTGCGGTTGGCTGCGGCCGTCTGGTGGGGCCTGGTGCTCGCCGTCCTCGGCGTCGCACTGATCGCGGGGGTGGACGTCACGGTCAGCCTGCGGGCGCTGGCCGGCGACGGGCTGGCCCTGCTCGGGGCCGTCTGCGCCGGCGGCTACGTGCTGGCCGGTGCCCGGGCGCGGCAGCGGCTGTCGACCTCGGCGTACGCGGTCGTCTGCTACTCGGTGTGCGCGGCGGCGGTCGCCGTCTCGGCCGCCGTCGTCGGGGTGCCGCTCGTGGGGTTCTCCGCGCGGGACTGGCTGCTGATCGCCGCCATCACCTTCTGCGCCCAGCTGCTCGGGCACACGCTGCTCAACCTGGTGCTCTCCTCGGTCGGCCCGACGATGGTCAGCCTGGTGGTGCTCCTCGAGGTGCCGGGGGCGCTGCTGTTCGCCCTGGTGCTGCTCGGCCAGGTGCCGCCGCTGCTCGCCCTGCCCGGGGTCGCCCTCGTCGTCGCCGGGGTGGCGCTCGTGGTCCGCGCCAGCCGTCCCTCGACGCTGGTCGAGCCCGGCACCTGAGGGGCAGAAATGGCCATTTCTGCCCCTCTGGCTACCCTCCGGGAGCGAACCGACCCCCAGTAGCGGAGGCACCGTGGCCGAGCTCCGATCCCGCCGTTCCAACCTCGCCGTCCCGGGCAGCAACCCCCGGTTCCTGGAGAAGGCGAAGGGTCTGCCGGCCGACCAGGTGTTCCTCGACCTGGAGGACGCCTGCGCGCCGCTGGCCAAGCCCGGCGCGCGGAAGAACATCGTCGCGGCGCTCAACGAGGGCGGCTGGGGCGACAAGATCCGCACCGTCCGGGTCAACGACTGGACGACGGAGTGGACCTACCGCGACGTGATCGAGGTCGTGGAGGGCGCCGGGGCCGAGCTCGACTGCATCATGCTGCCCAAGGTGGTCGACGCCGCCCAGGTGCAGGCGCTGGACCTGCTGCTCACCCAGGTCGAGAAGGCCAACGGCCTGGAGGTCGGCCGGATCGGCATCGAGGCGCAGATCGAGAACGCGCAGGGGCTGATCAACGTCAACGCCATCGCGTTCGCCAGCCCGCGGATCGAGACGATCATCTTCGGCCCGGCCGACTTCATGGCCAGCATCAACATGAAGTCCCTCGTGGTCGGCGCCCTGCACCCGGACTACGCCGGCGACCCGTTCCACTACATCCTGATGCAGATCCTCATGGCCGCCCGCGCCCGCGGCGTGCAGGCCATCGACGGCCCGTTCCTGCAGATCCGCGACGTCGACGCCTTCCGCGAGGTCGCCAAGCGCTCGGCGGTGCTCGGCTTCGACGGCAAGTGGGTGCTGCACCCCGGCCAGATCGACGCGGCCAACGAGATCTACGCGCCGTCCCAGGAGGACTACGACCACGCCGAGCTGATCCTCGACGCCTACGAGTGGCACACCTCCGAGGCCGGCGGCGCGAAGGGCTCGGCGATGCTCGGCGACGAGATGATCGACGAGGCCAGCCGCAAGATGGCCCTGGTCATCGCCGGCAAGGGCCGCGCCGCCGGGATGCAGCGGACGTCGTCCTTCACGCCGCCGGACAGCTGACCGACCGGACCCGACGGCCCGCCCGGTGCGCCGGGCGGGCCGTCGGCGTCCTAGGGCCCGAAGGAGACGCTCGACAGCGAGGCGAGCGCGACGAACCACAGCACGACGCCGAGCACGACCAGCGCGCAGAAGACGGCCCCGACGATGATCCCGGCCAGGGCCAGGCCCTCGCCCTCCTCGCCGGTCTGCCGGATCTGCCGGCGCGCCACGATGCCGAGCGCCAGCCCGGCCGGGGCGAACACGAAGGCCATGACCAGCGCCAGGACGGCGAGGGTGTTGGTCGGCCGGCGGTAGAAGGCGGGCGGGTAGCCGGGCGCGAACCCGTGGCCCGGCGGGAACCCGTGTCCGGGCGGCGCACCGTACCCCGGCGGCGGGCCGTAGGGCGGCGGGAACCCCGGCGGTGGGGGATCGCCCCGGTACAGCCCGTCGTGCTGCGTGCTCATCGGATCCTCTCCTCGCGGCCTCACCGGTCGACCGCCGCCTGGGGCAGGGCGGCCATCCGGCCGGCGACGGCCCGTGCCGCCGTCGCGCCCGCCGCAGGATCCTCCGCGATGAGCACCGACACCACCGCGCCACGCCCTTGGGCCAGGACGTCCTGCGTGCTGCCGTCCTCGAGCCGGTAGCGCGCCGCGACCACGGTGCCGGCCAGGCCGTCGACGACCGGGGGCTCGACGAGGACGCGGTCGCCGGCCGGGCAGGACTCGAAGGCGTCCCGCAACTCGGTCAGGGCCAGCTCCCCGGACGCGGCCGAGTCGTAGGCGATCGCCTCCGAGACCAGCGTCGCGTCCCCCTGCGGGTCGAGCCCGACGACCGGGTGCTTCGCCGTCCGGTGCTCCTCGGAGGTGAAGGTGACGCCGCAGATCCCCGACAGGCTGGGGTCGTCGGAGAGGTCGCCGTCGGCGACCGGGTTGGCCTGCACCGACCAGCCCGCCGGCAGGTCGGCTGCCCGCAGCGCGACCGCCAGGGCCGCCTCCTCGGGGGTGGTCGCGGCCGCCGGGTCGGCCGACGCGGCCGCCGACTGCTCGGCCTGCGCCGGCTCCGGCTCCTCCGGCGGGGCGTCGCCCGTGCCACCGCAGCCGGCGAGCAGCAGGACGGCGGCGAGCGCGGCGACCGGGGACCTCACCCCGGCGACGCTAACCCCGGTTCCTGGGTGCCGGCCGGTGGAACCGGGGGCTCCCCGGACGGCGGGCGCGAGTGCTCCATACTCACCGGTAACCACGGACACCGGAGTCCCGGAGGAGCTTTCGCCATGACCCGCCTGGCCCAGACCGCCGACCTGACCGACGTCCAGCAGGAGATCCTGGCGACGGTCCGCAGCTTCGTGGACAAGGAGATCATCCCCAACGCGCAGGAGCTCGAGCACGGCGACGTCTACCCGACCGAGATCGTCGAGGGCCTCAAGGAGCTGGGGGTCTTCGGGCTGACCATCCCCGAGGAGTACGGCGGCCTCGGCGAGTCCCTGCTGACCTACGCGCTCGCCGTCGAGGAGATCGCCCGCGGGTGGATGAGCGTCTCCGGCGTCATCAACACCCACTTCATCGTGGCGTACATGCTGGTCCAGCACGGCACCGAGGAGCAGAAGCAGAGCCTGCTGCCGCGCATGGCCGCCGGCGAGGTCCGCGGGGCGTTCTCCATGTCCGAGCCGGGGTTGGGCTCCGACGTCGCCGGCATCCGCACCAAGGCGGTGCGCGACGGCGACTCCTACGTCGTCGACGGCCAGAAGATGTGGCTGACCAACGGCGCCAGCTCCACGCTGGTCGCCGCGCTGGTGCGCACCGACGAGGGGGCGGAGAAGCCGCACCAGAACCTGACGACCCTCCTCGTCGAGAAGCCCGCCGGTTTCGGCGAGGTGCTCCCGGGACTCACCATCCCCGGCAAGATCGACAAGATGGGCTACAAGGGCGTGGACACCACCGAGCTGGTGTTCGACGGTTTCCGCATCGGGGCCGAGCACGTCCTCGGCGGGACGCCGGGCCGCGGCTTCGCCCAGATGATGGACGGCGTCGAGGTGGGCCGGGTCAACGTCGCCGCCCGCGGCTGCGGCATCGCCCTGCGGGCCTTCGAGCTGGCCATCGAGTACGCCCAGCAGCGGGAGACGTTCGGCAAGCCGATCGCCCAGCACCAGGCGATCGCGTTCAAGCTCGCCGAGATGGCGACCAAGGTCGAGGCCGCCCACGCGATGATGGTGCGCGCCGCGCGGCTGAAGGACGCCGGCTCGCGCAACGACGTCGAGGCCGGCATGGCCAAGCTGCTGGCCAGCGAGTACGCCGCGGAGGTGACGAGTGAGTCGTTCCGCATCCACGGCGGCTACGGCTACTCCAAGGAGTACGAGATCGAGCGGCTGATGCGCGAGGCGCCGTTCCTGCTCATCGGCGAGGGCACCAGCGAGATCCAGAAGACGATCATCAGCCGCGGCCTGCTCAAGGAGTACGCGCTCAAGCGCTGACGCACCCCGGCCCCGGCCCCCCCGTCGCGAGGGGACCGGGCCGGGGTGGCCCTCCTGCAGGGGCCCGCCGCGAGCCTGCGAGGGGTGGGGGGCAGGAGGGTCCTTCGAGTCAGCCGGCGGCGCCGGGCGCCGCCGCGAAGGTCACCTCGACCTGCTCGACGCCCAGGGACTGCGCCAGGGTGGTCAGCATGTCGCGGGTGTTGTCCTCCGCGCGGTCGAGCAGGTCGCTGGCGGCCGCCGCGCCGGCCAGCTTCTCCTCGGCCAGCGCGTAGAGCGCGGAGTCGTCCGAGGATCCGTCGCCCAGCGCGTCGCCGACCCGGTCCAGCAGCCCGCGGTCGCGGTCCAGCACCCGGCTCTGTGCCGGGTCGACCCGCACCTCGGCCAGGCGCGGGGCCGGCAGCTCGATGGTGGCCGAGGTCCCGTCGGGGGAGAGCTCCACGCGGCCGGCGTCCAGGCCCTCGAAGTCGACGTAGGCGTCGGCGGTGCCGGTGGCCAGGAAGCTGACCCGCTCGCCGCTGATCACCGACGGGACGTACCGGGTGTCCACCTCCCGGTCCACGACGACCTGGAAGGTGCCGGTCGCGGCGTGGTACTCGTGCAGGTCGTCGAGCGCGAGCAGCAGCGGCGTCGTGCTGCGGTCGACGACCTGCTGCTCGAGCGGGCTGCCCGGGAGCCAGTCGCGCACCTGGGCGGCGACCGGGACCAGCACGGCGACGCCGATCCCCGCGGCGACCAGCCGGCGCGGGAACGACCGGCGGGAGCGGGGCGCCCCCTCCGTCGCGGGGGCGGGAGCGGGGCGGTGCTGCAGCAGAGCGGGCATGCGCGGCCTCTCGCGATCGGGGGGATTGCCCCGTTCAGCGACGGCCGCCGGCGGCTCATTCCCGACACGCCGGGTGCTCGTGCGCCGCCCACCGGAGCGGGCGGCGCACGAGCACCCGCGGACCTCAGCCGGCGGGCTGGGTGAGGTCGTAGAGCGTCACGCCGTCCACGGTCGTCGACTCGAAGTCCTCCGCGACCCAGGTGGCGATCTGCGCGGCGGCGTCGCTGCCGCCGTCGCTGCGCATCCCGATCCCGCCGCCGATGAACCAGTGGACGTCGCCGGAATCGACGAGGGCCTGGAACTCCTCCAGCGTGGGGGAGGGGTCGCTGCCGTTGAAGCCGCCGACCGGCATCACGGGCAGCTCGGTGGCCAGCTGGTAGCCGGCCGCGTTGTTCGACCCGACCGTGGCGGCGGCCCAGGTGTAGGACGACGCGTCCGCCGAGAGCAGGGCCACGACCTCCTCGCTGGGCTCCGCGGCGTCGAGCAGGCCGCCCATGCCACCGCCGAACCCGCCGGCGCCGCGGGTGCCCGTGCCCCCGGTGGCCGTGCCTCCCGTCCCCGTGCTCCCGGGCACGCCCCCGGCCGGCGGCTGCCCGGCCGTGCCGCCGGTCGGTGGCGAGAACGTCCCGGTGCCGCCGGTGGGCGGCGTGAACGTCCCGGTGCCGCCGCGGAACCCGCCCGGCCCGCCGCCGCCACCGGGGCCGAAGCCGGCGGAGGTCACCGTGGGCCCGGCGGAGGGGATGGAGCCGGTGTGCGCGGTACCGGCGGTCTGCGCCGCGTACGCCGCGGGCCCGGCGAGACCGGCGACGACGGCGAGCGCCAGCACGCCCGCGGCGACCGCCCGGCCGGCCCGGTCGACGACGAGCAGCCCGACCGCGGCGAGGACCCCGGCTCCGACGACCGCCCAGCGCAGCCACGGCAGGAACTCGGCCGAGCGGCCCAGCAGCACCCAGGCCCAGCCCGCGGTCCCCGCGACCGTCGCGGCGAGGACCAGCCGCGCCCACACCCGCCCACGGCGCTGCCAGAGCAGCGCGCCGCCGAGGCCGATGAGTGCCGCGATCGCCGGGGCCAGCGCCACCGTGTAGTAGGCGTGGAAGATGCCGGCCATCAGGCTGAAGACCAGCCCGGTCACCAGCAGCCAGCCGCCCCAGAGGAGCAGCGCGGCCCGGCGGCGGTCGGTGCGCGGCGCCCGGCCGACCGCGACCAGCCCGGCGGCCAGCAGCACCAGCGCGGCGGGCAGCAGCCAGGCGACCTGGCCGCCGATCTCGCTGCCGAACAGCCGGGTCAGGCCGGTCTGCCCCCAGCCCCCACCGCCGCCGACGCTGCCGGTCTCGTCGCCGGTGATCCGGCCCAGGCCGTTGTAGCCCCAGATGAGCTCCCACACCGAGTCGGTCTGCGAGCCGCCGATGTAGGGCCGCATCGACGCCGGCACCAGCTCCACGACCGCGACCCACCAGCCGCCGGCCACGACCAGGCCCAGCCCGGCGCCCAGCAGGTGCCGGATCCGCCGGCCCAGCCCCGTGGGGGCGGCGACCAGGTACACCAGCGCGAACGCCGGGACGACGAGCAGCGCCTGCAGCATCTTGGTGAGGAAGGCGAACCCGACCAGGATGCCCACCAGCGCCAGCCACCGTCCGCCGGCTCCCTCGACGGCCCGGGTCAGTGCGTACGCGGCCACGGTCAGCAGCAGCACGAGCAGCGCGTCGGGGTTGTCGAACCGGAACATCAGCACCGCGACCGGGGTGAGCGCCATCGCCGTCCCGGCGAGCAGGCCGGCGCCCGCCCCGGCCACCCGGCGCACCGCCAGGTACAGGACGCCGACCGTGGCCACGCCCATCAGCGCCTGCGGCACCAGGATCGACCACGACGACAGCCCGAACAGCCGGACCGACAGCGCCATGACCCACAGCGCGGCCGGGGGCTTGTCGACGGTGATCGAGTTGGCGGCGTCGGAGGAGCCGTAGAAGAACGCAGTCCAGTCCGCCGAGCCGGCCTGGGCGGCGGCGGCGTAGAAGGCGTTGGCCCAGCCGGAGGCCGCGAGGTCCCAGAGGTGGAGCAGCCCGGTGGCGGCGAGCAGCCCGAGCAGGGCGGGGCGCACCCAGGCGGGGTCGGCGGCGCGGCCGCGGACCAGCCGGCGCACCCGGCCGGGGCGGGCCGGGGCCGGCGCGAGGTCGGCGGGCAGCGTCGCCGCGGGGGCGGTGGCGGTCATCGGGCGGTCTCCATCTCGGGCACTGCGGACGTGGGGGCGGCCGGGTCCGCGGCCGGCCGGGGACGGAACACCCAGCCGCGCAGCAGCAGGAAGCGCAGCAGGGTGGCCGCGGCGTTGGCGCCGACGAGGACGGTCGCCTCGACCGCGGTCGAGGGCGCGGCGGTGAGGGCGTGCAGCACGGCCAGCGAGCCGCTGGTCAGCGCCAGGCCGAGGGCGAACACGACCAGGCCCTGCAGCTGCGCCCGGGCGGCGCCGGGGCCGCCGCGGATGCCGAAGGTGATCCGCCGGTTGGCCGCCGTGTTCGCGATCGCGGTGGTGAGCAGCGCGCCCAGGTTGGCCGCCTGCGCGGGCACCACCCCGCGCAGCAGCAGGAACAGCGCCAGGTAGGCCAGCGTCGAGGCGACCCCGATGACGGCGAAGCGGACCAGCTGGGCGGTCAGCCCGGCCGGCATCCCCGGCACCGGGTCGGGCAGCGGCGCGCGGCCGATCTGCGCGCGCAGGTCGGCCACCGGCAGCCGGCCGGTGGTGAACGCCCGCATCATCCGCACGATCCCGGCGAGGTCGGCCCGCGCCGTCGCGACGACGTCCACCCGGCTGTCGGGGTCGTCGACCCAGTCGACCGGGACCTCGTGGATGCGCAGCCCGGCGCGCTCGGCCAGCACCAGCAGCTCGGTGTCGAAGAACCACCCGGTGTCCTCGACCAGCGGCAGCAGCCGGGCGGCGACGTCGGCCCGGATCGCCTTGAACCCGCACTGCGCATCCGACAGCGACGTGGCCAGGGTGCGGCGCAGCAGCAGGTTGTAGCCGCGCGAGATGACCTCCCTCTTGAGCCCGCGCACCACCCGGGAGGACCGGGACAGCCGGGTGCCGATCGCCAGGTCGGAGTGGCCGCTGATCAGCGGCGCGACCAGGGGCAGCAGCGCGGCGAGGTCGGTGGACAGGTCGACGTCCGTGTAGACCAGGACCGGCGCGTCCGAGCGCAGCCAGGCGGTGCGCAGCGCCCGGCCGCGGCCGGGCTCGGGCAGCGCCAGCACCTCGATCCCCGGCAGCTCGGCGGCCACGCGGGTGGCCACCTCCAGGGTCCGGTCGGTGCTGGCGTTCTCGGCGACGGTGATCCGGAACGGGTAGGGCAGCGCCTCGGTGAGGTGCGCGTGCAGGCGGCGCAGGCACGGCTCGAGGTCGTGCTCCTCGTCGTGCACGGGGACGACGACGTCGAGCACGGGCGGCCCGCTGCGGGCGCGGTCGTGCGCCTCGTGCAGGAACGGTGGCATGCCGTCACCGTCGCGCTGCGGACTGGGACGTCCCCCGGAGCCGGCTGGGGTTCTGCTGTGCGGAAGCGCCGGGAAGACGGCCGGGCACGGGGTGTTGGGTCGCGGCATGAGAGCTGTCGGAGTGACCGAGTACGGAGGCCCGGAGGCCCTGCACGTCGTCGACGTCCCGGCCGAGCCGCTGGGGCCGGGACAGGTGCGGCTGCGGGTGACCGCCGCGACCGTCAACCCCACGGACACCTACGTCCGCAACGGCGTCTACGCCGAGCGGGACCCGGTGAAGGAGATGCCGAAGGTGCCCGGGATGGACGCCGCCGGCGTGCTCGCCGAGATCGGCCCCGGCGTGCAGACCGACCTGCAGGTCGGCGACCGGGTGATGGCGGTCGTGCTGCCCTCCGGCGCGCACGGCGGCTACCGCGAGGACCTCGTCGTCCCGGTCGGCTCGGTGGCCCGCTCGCCCAAGGACAGCACCGACGCCGAGGCCGCGACCCTGCCGATGAACGGGCTCACCGCGCGGCTGGCGCTGGACCGCATGGCGCTGCAGCCCGGCCAGGTGCTCGCCGTCACCGGGGCCGCGGGCGCGTTCGGCGGGTACGTGGTCCAGCTGGCCAAGAACGAGGGGCTGACCGTCGTCGCCGACGCCTCCGAGGCCGACGAGCAGCTGGTCCGCGACCTCGGCGCCGACGTCGTCGTCCGGCGCGGGGACGACGTCGCCGAGCGGATCCGCGAGCGCTACCCCGACGGCGTCGACGGCCTGGCCGACGGCGCGGTGCAGGACGAGCTGGTCCTGCCGGCGGTGCGGGACGGCGGCACGGTGGCCACCGTCCGCGGCTACCGGGGCGACGGGCAGCGCGGGCTGCGCGTGCACCCGGTGATGGTCCGCCAGTACGCCGAGGAGGCGGGGGAGCTCGACGGGCTGCGCGAGCTGGCCGAGCAGGGCGTGGTGTCGCTGCGCGTGGCGCGCACCCTCCCCGCCGAACAGGGCGCCGAGGCACACCGGCTGCTCGAGGGCGGCGGCATCCGCGGCCGCCTGGTCATCACGTTCTAGCGGTCGCGGGAGTGGCGCCCGACCTGCCAGGGTGGGGGCCACTCCCGGGCAGCGGGGCCCGGGCCGGATCGGAGGGTGCGCACATGGTGCACAGGCTCGTGGTCAGCTACGGACAGCCCGAGGACCCGGGGGCGTTCGACGAGTACTACCGCGACACGCACGTCCCGCTGGCCATGGAGATGCCCGGCGTGAACCGGTTCGTCGTCGGTCACCCCAAGTCGATGGACGGCTCGCAGCCGACGGCCTACTTCGTCGCCGAGCTGGAGTTCGACTCCGAGGAGGCGATGGGCCGGGCGCTGTCCTCGCCGGAGGGTCAGGCGGCGGCGGCCGACGTCGGGAACTTCGCCACCGGCGGGGTCACCTTCGCCCACTTCGACGTCCGCGAGGTCAAGGCCGGCATGCCCTACGTGCCGTGACGGCGGTGCAGCGGGGCGCCGCGGGGGGAACCCGGTGAACGGCGCGCAGGCGCTCATCCGCACGCTCGTGGGGGCCGGCGTCGACGTCTGCTTCGCCAACCCCGGCACCTCGGAGATGCACTTCGTCGCCGCGCTGGACGACGTGCCCGAGATGCGCGGCGTGCTGACCCTGTTCGAGGGGGTGGCCACCGGCGCGGCCGACGGCTACGCGCGGATGGCCGGCCGCCCCGCGGCGACCCTGCTGCACCTGGGCCCGGGCCTGGGCAACGGCCTGGCCAACCTGCACAACGCACGGCGCGGCGGCGCCCCCGTGGTCAACGTCGTCGGCGACCACGCCCGCTCGCACAAGCGGCTGGACGCGCCGCTGGAGTCCGACGTCGACGCGCTGGCCGGGGCGGTCTCGGGCTGGGTGCGCCGCTCGCTGTCCCCGGCCGACGTGGGCGCCGACGCCGCCGAGGCGGTCGCCGCGGCGGCCCGCGGAACGGTCGCCACGCTCGTCCTGCCCGCGGACGTCTCCTGGTCCGACGGCGCCGGGCCGGCCGACCCGCGGCCGGTGCGGCCGGCCCCGCAGGTGCCCCCCTCCGTGGTCGCGGACGTGGCCGCCGCGCTGGGCTCGGGACGGCCGGCGGTGCTCTTCCTCGGCGGGGACGTCGTGGCCAGCGAGGAGGCGCTGCTGGCCGCGGGGCGGGTCGCCGCCGCCACCGGCGCGCGGCTGGTGAGCGAGACCTTCTCCACCCGGATGGTCCGCGGCGCGGGCCTGCCCGACGTGACCAAGCTGCCCTACCCGCCGGAGATGGCGATGGCCGCGCTGGCCGGCACCGCGCACCTGGTGCTGGCCGGCGCCCCCGCCCCGGTGCACTTCTTCGGCTACCCCGGCGTCCCGGGCCATCCGGTGCCGCACGACTGCGCGGTGCACGTGCTGTCCGCCCCCGGCGAGGACGGCGCGGCCGCGCTGCAGGCCCTCGCCGAGCTCGCCGCGCCCGAGGCGCAGCCGGTGCTCCTCGAGGCGGCCCGCCCGGAGATCCCCGTCGGGGAGCTCACCCCGCGGTCGATGGCCGCGGTGGTCGGGGCGCTGCTGCCGGAGGGCGCGGTCGTCGTCGACGAGGCGCTGACCTCCGGCGTCGGCCTCGCCGAGCTCACCTCCGGGGTGCCGCGGCACGACTGGCTGTCGCTCACCGGCGGCGCCATCGGCGACGGGCTGCCCATGGCGGTCGGCGCGGCGGTGGCCTGCCCCGACCGGCCGGTGCTCGCCCTGCAGGCCGACGGCAGCGCCATGTACACGATCCAGTCGCTGTGGACCATGGCCCGCGAGCAGCTCGACGTCACGGTGCTCGTGTGCGACAACGGCTCCTACGCGATCCTCGAGCACGAGCTGTCCCGGGTCGGCGCGCGGGGCGACGGCGAGCGCGCCGGGCAGCTGCTGCACCTGGGCGGCCCCGGGCTGGACTTCGTCGCCCTGGCCTCCGGCATGGGCGTGCCGGCCACCCGGGCCGGGACGGCGGAGGAGCTGGCCGACCAGCTGCAGAAGGCGCTGGCCGAGCCCGGCCCGCACCTGGTCGACGCGGTCCTGCCGGGCCGTCGCTGAGCCGCGGCGTCGCCGCGTAGCGCCCGTCGCACGCCCGGGAACGGAACGCGGCGGCACCGCACAGGACGGTCCTCGGACCGGCGCGGGCCGCCGCGGCACTCCCTACGCTCCGCCGCGGAGGAGCCGACTCGGCGAGGAGGTGGTCGCGGTGCGACGAGTCCTGGTGGGAACGGCGGTGACGGTGCTGGCGCTGTCCGGGGGCGGTACCTCGGCGGCGAACGCCCAGCCACCCGACGGCGACGGGTGGGTCCCCGTCCCGGAGGAGTTCTACGACCCGGTCGACGTGGAGGCCTGCGGATCGGTGGTCACGATCGCCGGCGGCGACGTCCGGGAGGCGGAGCAGCGCCAGCAGGCCCTGGACGACGGCGGCACGTTCGTCGAGTTCCGCGGCGCGCGGACGGTCGACCTCACCCGGCAGTCCGACGGCGCCACCGTCGACGAGCTGGACACCTCGGGTCCCAGCTGGGACCTCGTCTCGTCGGACAGCACCGAGGTGGTGTTCGAGGTCGACGGACCCACGGTGCTCTACGCCGGCAACGACGTCGAGCGGGCGGCGGCCGACGAGGCAGGCCTGCCGCACCTGATGTACGTCCAGGAGGGCACGGTCCTGCTGCGCCTGACGATCGACCCCGCGACCGGGGAGTCCACCGCCGTGGACGGCCTGCGGCTGGACGCCGACGTCGTCGACCTCTGCGACAGGTTCGTCGCCTGATCCCGGCGGGAACGCCGGCGGGGCGGATCGGGGACCTCCCCGAAGGGGTCCCGCCGGCGTCGTCCTGACCGGGAGGGAGCGGTGTGCGTGCCCTGGTGCGGGCCGCGGTGGTCGTCGTCGCGGTGCTCGCCGTGCTGACCGGCCTGCTGTGGGGGCTGCAGCGCCGGCTGGTCTACCTGCCGTCGGACGGCCCGCTCCCACCCGCCACGGCGGTGCTGCCCGGCGCCCGCGACGTGGTCCTGAGGACCTCGGACGGGCTGGAGCTGGACGCCTGGTTCGTGCCCGGCGCCGGTCCGGCCGCGCCCGCGGTGCTGGTCGCCAACGGCAACGGCGGGCACCGCGGGCTGCGCGCCCCGCTGGCCCGGGCGCTGTCCGACCGCGGGCTGGCCGTGCTGCTGTTCGACTACCGCGGGTACGGCGGGAACCCGGGCAGCCCCAGCGAGGAGGGCCTGGCCCGGGACGTCCGCGCTGCGCGGGCGTACCTCGTCGAGGAGGCCGGGGTGCCGCCGGGCCGGCTGCTCTACCTCGGCGAGAGCCTGGGCGCCGCGGTGGTGACCGAGCTGGCCACCGAGCACCCGCCGGCCGGCCTGGTGCTGCGCTCGCCGTTCGTCGACCTCGCCGCGGTCGGCAGCGTCCACTACCCGTTCCTGCCCGTACGGGCGTTGCTGCGGGACCGCTACCCGGTGGCCGAGCGCATCGCCACGGTGCGGGTGCCGACCTCGGTCGTGCTGGGAGACGCCGACTCGATCGTGCCGCCGGAGCAGAGCCGCGCGGTCGCCGCGGCCGCCGCCGGGCTGCACCGGCTGGTGGAGGTGCCCGGCGCCGACCACAACGACCCGGTGCTGCTCGACGGCGACGCACTGGTCGACGCCGTCGTCGAGCTGGCCGGCTGACCCGCGCTCAGGTCGTGGCGCGGTAGCTGGTGTAGCGGCCGATCCGTCGGTGCTCACCCGAGCCGGTCGCGACGACGTCGACGAACCCGGCCCGCCGGAGCAGGTCCGGGATGCCCTCGACGGCGTGCGGCCCCGAGTGCTCGTGCCGGTGCCCGCGGGAGCGGAGCCGGCCGTGGGCGGGGTTCTCGCCGCCGCCGACGTCCACCAGGTGCAGCGCGCCGCCGGGCCGCAGCACCCGGACCGCCTCGCGCAGGGCGGGGTCGCGTTGGTCGTCGGGCAGGTGGTGGAGCATGAACGAGGAGAGGACGACGTCCACGCTGTCGTCGGGGTAGGGCAGCGCGTCGGCGTAGCCGCGGTCCAGCTGGACGGCGACCCCGCGGCGGCGGGCCTTGCGGCGGGCGCGGGCCAGCGCGGCGAGGTCGGGGTCGAGGCCGACGGCGACCGCCGCGGGCTCGGCCTGCTTGGCCGCCAGCAGCAGGTTGCCGGTGCCGCAGCCGATCTCCAGCACCCGCTGACCGGGCCGCAGGCCGGCCTGGTCGACCAGCCGGCGGTGGATCCGGTCCACGCCGAAGAGCCGGGTCATCGGGTCGTAGAGGGGGAGCAGCCACTCCCGGGCCATCCCGGGGAGGAAGTCGCGCTCCTCGCCGGTCACCGTCGTCCGCGTGGTGACCTCGCCCATGTCGGTGCCTCCTCAGGCGTCCGGCCCGCCGCTCGGCGGGACCATCTTTTGGGTCTGTCCCACTACGATCGGCCGCCTGGGAAGCGGCGACAAGGGCGGGAGATCGGACGGTATGGGACGTTCTTCCGACGATCGCGAGCCGGTCGGGCGGCTGCTGCGCGGGCGGCGGGTCGACGGCGCGCCGGTCTACTCCTACGCGCGCGAGGCGGGCGCCCCGCCGGTGACGGTCTCCCGGTTCGACGGCGACCACGCGCACGCCGGCGCCCCGCCCGGCCGCCCGCACGCGCACGACTTCCTCGTGCTCAGCTACGTCGAGCGGGGCGCGGGCCGGCTGCGGGTGGACGCCCGGGACTGGCCGGTCTCGGCGGGCGACCTGCTGGTGGTGGCCCCCGGTGAGGTGGTCGCGCCCGACCTCACCGGCGACCTCGCCGACGTGCTGCTGTGGTCGGTCTTCTTCCCGCCCGACGCCGTCGAGCGGCGCAGCCCCGGCAGCTTCGGCTCCTGGCGGGCGCACCCGCTGCTGTTCCCCTTCGTCGGCGGGCGGGCCGGCGGCGTGCAGCGGCTGGGGGTGCCGGAGGCCGAGCGGGCGGCGTGGTCGCGCCGGCTGGCCGACCTCGAGCGGGAGCTGCGCGAGCGGCGGGAGGGGTACGCCGAGGCGGCGCTGGCCTGCCTGACCCTCCTGCTGGTCGACCTCGCCCGGCTGGCCGCCGACGTCCCCGGCCACCTGCGGCTGCGGGACGAGCCGCTGCTGGCCGCCGTGTTCGACGTGGTGGAGCAGCGTTACGCCGAGCCGATCTCGCTGCGCGAGGTCGCCGACGCCGTCGGGTTGTCGCCGGGTCACCT
Source organism: Geodermatophilus sp. SYSU D00965 (assembly GCF_054050075.1). Taxonomy (NCBI): domain Bacteria; kingdom Bacillati; phylum Actinomycetota; class Actinomycetes; order Geodermatophilales; family Geodermatophilaceae; genus Geodermatophilus; species Geodermatophilus sp. SYSU D00965. The sequence continues at coordinate 36,430 of NZ_JBJGYQ010000021.1, forward strand.
GACCACCGTCGTCGGCCGGCGCACCGGCCGGACCGTGCAGCAGTGGATCACCGAGCGCCGGCTCGCCGAGGCCCGCCGGCTGCTCACCGAGACCGACCTGACCGTGCAGGCGGTGGCCGGCCGGGTCGGGTACGCCGACGCCGGCTACCTGATCCGGCGCTTCCGCACCGCGCACGGCGTCCCGCCGCAGGAGTGGCGCCGGGCCGCCCGCGGGCGCTGACGGGCCGGGGTGCGACCGGTGGATCCCGAGACGATCGCCTCCCGTTGAGTGGCGTGGGACACAGTTGTGCGGGGTACGTCGCCGATGTCCTCCGCGGCGGTGGGCAGGAGGCGCCCCGGCCGTGACCCGTTCGACGCTTCGGAGTCCCCGACATGCGCAGATCGTCCCGTCTCGTCCTCCTCCCACTGGCGGTGCTCGGCACCGTCGTCCTGGCCGCCGGTCCGGCGCTGGCCGCGCCGTCGGACCAGGACGTCACCTGGATGCAGGCCGCCCACCAGAGCAACCTCGCCGAGATCGCTGCCGGCAACGCCGCGCAGCAGGCGGCCACCACCCCGGAGGTCCGCGACCTCGGCGCGATGTTCGTGCAGATGCACACCCAGCTCGACCAGCAGCTCACGCAGGCCGCGCAGCAGCTGGGCGTCGAGCTGCCCGGCGAGCCGACCGCCGAGCAGCAGCAACAGCTGGCGGCGGTGCAGCAGAACTCCGGCCAGGAGTTCGACACCGCCTGGATCGCCCAGCAGATCGGCTCGCACTCGACGACGCTGGCCGCCACGCAGCGCGAGATCCAGAACGGGTCGGACCAGACGGTGCTGCAGCTGGCCCAGGCGGCCACCCCGGTGGTCCAGCAGCACCTGTCGCAGCTGCGCGACGCGGCGCAGAAGTACGGCGTCCCGACGTCGGTGCCCGGCGGCACCGGTGGACAGGCGGCCGGCGACGGGCTGGGCACCACCGGGTGGGTGCTGACCGGCGTGGGCGCGCTGGCGCTGGCGGCCGGGACCGCGGGGCTGGTGCGCCGGCGGGCGACCGCCGCGTGAGAGGCCCGCGCGTCCGGCACCTGGTGCTGGTCGTCGCGGGCGTGGTGCTCGTCGGCTCGGGGCTCGCGCTGACCCGCGTGCCGCCCCGGGCCGACGCGCCCGACATCGGGCCGCCGGTGGCCGCGGCGGCCTCGGCGTCGGTCGCGCCGTCGCCGTCGACCCCGCCGCCGTCGACCCCGGCACCGACCACCCCGCCGCCGGTCTCCCCGGCACCGGTGGCGCTCACCCTCCCGCCGGCCACGACCCCGGACCCGGTGCCGCTGGTGCCGGTCGGGGTGCTGGCCTCCGGCGCGCTGCAGTTGCCGGAGCGGCCGACGGTGCTCGGCTGGTACGCCGGGGGAGCGGTGCCCGGTGACCCCGCCGGGACGGCGGTCGTCGCCGGGCACGTGGACTCGGTGCGCTACGGCGCGGGCCCGCTGGAGGGCCTGCTGTCCCTGCGCCAGGGGGACGTCGTCGAGGTGACCGACGCCGGCGGGGCCGTGCACCGGTACGCGGTGGCCTCGCGGACGTCGATCGCGAAGTCGGCGCTGCCGCCGGAGCTGTTCCGCACCGACGGCCCGCCGCAACTGGCGCTGGTGACCTGCGGGGGCGCCTTCGACGAGCGGACCGGGAGCTACGCCGACAACGTGGTGGTGGTCGCCGTCCCCGTGGCGTGAGCCGGTGGCCTGGAGCGTGAGCCGGTGGCCTGGAGCGTGAGTCGGTGGCCTGGAGCGTGAGCAGGCCCTCGACGTGCGAGTGCTCGTGCTCTGCGTGCTGGTCGCAGGCAGAGCACGAGCACCCGGGGAGGACTCGTCAGCCAGGGACTACGCCGCCGGCGTGCCCATGGCCGGGAGGCTCATCAGTAGTAGCACTCCTCGTAGTAGACCCAGTTCCCCCAGTCGTCCCAGACGTACACCCAGTCGCAGTAGTAGTCGTCCGGCTGCGTGGTGGGGGTCTCGGTCGTCGTGACCTGGGACGCCGGCGCCTCGACGGCGGCGCTCTGGGCGGGCGTGGCGGCCATCGCGGTGGCGCCCGGCAGCAGCACGCCGCCGATGCCGAGGGTGGTCGCGGCAGCGGCCAGGATCAGGGGACGCTTGAGGGCCATGGGTTCTCCAGGTGTGCCGGGGCAGGGCGCGATCGGCCCTGCTCGTGGTGGGGGATGGGGTCCAGCACCCCGGACGCCGTGGACCGGTGGCCGTGGGCCGGTGGTCGTGGGGTGTCCGGGTGGGAGGGCCTCGATGGTGGGGAGTGCCGCTCCCGTTCCTGCACCTCAAGGATCGGGGGAACGGCCGAGCGGCTGAATGGAGCTGACCCCCGTCCGCGGGGAGGTGGTCCCCCGACCGGAGCGGTTGCTGTCCCCCGGGGGGTCACCCCGGCGGATCGACCCGCGACCTCGCCGCCGTCCTCGCCCGGGCGACGACGCACTGCGGCCACCGGACGACCGTGGTCGTCCGGTGGCCGCAGTTACGAGCGGGAGGTGGGGTCAGCAGGGCGTGGTGGAGTACGTGGCGGAGGAGGCGCGGTCCCAGTCGAAGGAGCTGAAGTTGCCGCGGTCGCCGGGGGAGATGCACAGCAGCTCGTCGCCGGTGTAGCCGTACCCGTCGTACACGCGCCAGGTGTAGCTGTCGTTGTTCCAGTAGGAGCGCGTGTTGTTGTCCGCGGCCCGGCCGGGGTTGGTGGAGAACCCGTCGTCGCTGAAGTCGGCGTCGTCCAGGTACAGGTCGAACATGTCGCCGCCGTAGTTCTGCATGTAGTACAGGCAGAACTCGCCGGCGTCACACCAGCCGTCCTTCTCGTACATGGTGGGGGCCACCGAGGTGGCGGTGGTGCTGGCATCGGTCGTGGCGGCCATCGCGGTGGCGCCCGGCAGCAGCACGCCGCCGATGCCGAGGGTGGTCGCGGCGGCGGCGAGGACGAGGTTGCGCTTGAGGGCCATGGGGTTCTCCTGAGGGTGCGGGGCAGCGGGGAGCAGCCGTGCTGGGGGTGGGGGGAGGTGTCGAGCGATCCCGGACCGGTGGCTCAGCTCTCTCTCGGACCGCTCGGTGGAAGGGCCTTCCGCGGTGGATCGGAGTGCCGTTCCGTGTGGTGCGAGACCAGAATCGGGTCCACGGCGGCGCCGCTGAATGGAGCTGACCCCCGTCGGCGAGAGGTCTTCCCCCGACCTGATCGGACGCTGGCCCCGGGAGCAGACCCCACCCCTGGGGCTCGGGTGGACCACCGCCGGGCCCCGGTGTGCGCTCCGTCACGCCCGTCCCTCCTCGGCGTGACGGCGGCCGGCCAGGGGTGACACCCGAGCGGGTGGGACTGCCGCGGCGTCGTCCACAGACCGTCCGTTCCGCGCCCCGCGGACGGGGGCGTTCTCCTACAGTCCGTCGTCCTGAGATCCGGAACTGAACAGGCCGACGGGGGTGGGCGTGCCGACTGCGACCAGTGCGCTGGAGGTCGTCGACGGCGAGGTGCGGGAGCTGATCCGCCGTCGCGGGCTCGACCCGTTCGTCGACCCGGCGCCGGTGCGGGTGCTGGTGCGCGACGTCGTCGCGGACTACTCCGAGCGGTCGCTGACCTCGGCGCTGCCGCCGATCGTCGACCCGGAGTCGGTGGTCCGCGACGTGCTGGACCGGGTGGCCGGCTTCGGTCCGCTGCAGCGCTACCTCGACGACCCGGAGGTCGAGGAGATCTGGGTCAACGAGCCCGGGCGGGTGTTCGTGGCCCGGCGCGGCCGCAGCGAGCTGACGACGACGATCCTGGGCGCCGGAGAGCTGGGCGACCTGGTGGAGCGGATGCTGCGCACCTCGGGACGGCGGATCGACATGTCCACCCCGTTCGTCGACGCGACGATGCCCGACGGGTCGCGGCTGCACGTGGTCATCCCGGACATCACCCGCCGGCACATGGCGGTCAACATCCGCAAGTTCGTGCTCCAGGCGCACTCGCTCGACGAGCTGGTCGGGCTGGGGACGCTGACCGTGCAGGCGGCGCGGTTCCTCGAGGCCGCGGTCGCCGCCGGGCTGAACGTCCTCGTCGCCGGGGGCACGCAGGCCGGGAAGACGACGCTGCTCAACTGCCTGTGCGCGGCGATCCCCGCACGGGAGCGGGTGATCACCTGCGAGGAGGTCTTCGAGCTGCGCCTGCCGCTGCCCGACGTCGTGGCGATGCAGACCCGCCAGCCGAACCTCGAGGGAGCAGGGGAGATCCCGCTGCGCCGGCTGGTGAAGGAGGCGCTGCGGATGCGGCCCTCCCGGATCGTCGTCGGCGAGGTCCGGCAGGAGGAGTGCCTCGACCTGCTCATCGCGCTCAACTCGGGCCTGCCCGGCATGTGCACCCTCCACGCCAACAGCGCCCGCGAGGCCGTCGTGAAGATGTGCACGCTGCCGCTGCTGGCCGGCGAGAACATCGGGCACGCCTTCGTCGTCCCGACCGTGGCCGCCAGCGTCGACCTGGTCGTGCACGTGGGCACCGACCCCGACGGTCGACGGCGGGTGCGCGAGATCGTGGCGGTGCCCGGCCGCGCCGAGGACGGCGTCATCGAACTGGCCGACGTCTTCACCACGCGCGACGGGCGGCTGGTGCGGGCCGACGGCTACCCGCCGCACGCCGAGCGGTTCGCCGCGCGCGGCATCGACCTCCCGGCGCTGCTGGACGGCGCCCGGTGGGCCTCGTGACCCTGACCGGCGCGCTGCTGGGTCTGCTGCTCGGGGTCGGTCTGCTGCTCGTGTGGCGCAGCGGCGCGCGGGCACCGCGGCGGAGCACCCGGGCGCGAGGGGTCTCCCGCACGCAGCAGCGGCTGGCCGCGGCCGGGCTGACCGGCATCAACGCCGCCCAGCTCGTCGCGCTGCAGGTCGGGCTGGGACTGCTGGCGTTCGTGGTCGTGCTGCTGACCACCGGCACGGTGACGGTCAGCCTGGTCTTCGGTGCGTTCGGGTGCGCGCTGCCCGCCGTCCAGGTGCGGCGGCTGGCGGTCAAGCGGCGCGCGGACCTGCGCGAGGTCTGGCCCGAGGTCGTGGACAACCTGGCCTCCGCAGTCCGCGCCGGGCTGTCGCTGCCCGAGGCGCTGGCCGCGCTGGCGACCCGCGGACCGGAGGTGCTCCGCCCGCCGTTCGCCCGGTTCGCCACCGACTACCGCTCCAGCGGCCGCTTCGGCACCTGCCTGGACCGGCTCAAGGACGACCTCGCCGACCCGGTCGGCGACCGGATCGTGGAGACGCTGCGGGTGGCCCGCGAGGTCGGCGGCAGCGACCTCGGCCGGGTGCTGCGGACCCTTGCCACGTTCCTCCGCGAGGACGCCCGCGCCCGTGCCGAGCTGGAGACCCGGCAGGGCTGGGTGGTGCAGGCGGCGCGGCTGGCGGTCGCCGCGCCGTGGGTGGTGCTGCTGCTCCTCGCCACCCAGTCGACGACGCTGGACGCCTACGACTCCCCGGTCGGCAGCGCGCTGCTGCTCGGTGGCGCCGCGGTCTGCCTGGCCGCGTACCGGCTCATGCTGCGGATCGGCCGGCTGCCCCAGGACCTGCGGGTGCTCCAGTGAGCGGACCGCTCGCCGGGATGCTGCTCGGGCTGGCCGCGGCGGCCGGCGTGCTCCTCGCGGTGACCTTCGCGCCGCCGTTCCGGTCGGTCCGGCTGGTCGACCGGCTGGCGCCCTACGTGCACGACACCCCTCCGCCGTCCCGGCTGCTGGGCACGGCGACCGAGGCCGGCCTGCTCACCGCCGCGCGCCGGGTCTTCGGGCCGGTGGTCGCCGACGGCGCCCGGCTCGTCGACCGGGTGGTCGGCGGCCGGACGGCGGTGCGCCGGCGCCTGGACGCCCTCGGCGGCGACGTCACGGTCGAGGACTTCCGCATCGAGCAGGTGGTGTGGGGCGGCCTCGGGCTGCTGGGGTCGGCGCTGCTCGCGGCGGTCGGCTCGCTGCTGGCCGGCAGCGTCAACGTGCTCTCGGTGGCGTTGCTGTGCCTGGCCGGCGGGGTCGGCGGGGTGCTCGGCCGTGACTGGTGGCTCACCCAGCAGGTGCGCCGCCGGGAGGAGCTGCTGCTGGCCGAGTTCCCGGTCGTCGCCGAGCTGCTGGCGCTGGCCGTGACGGCGGGGGAGAGCCCCACGGCGGCGATCGCGCGGGTCACCCGGCTCTCCGGTGGTGAGCTGGCCCGCGAGCTGGGCTCGGCGCTCGGCCGGGCCCGTGCCGGGGTGCCCCTGGTCGACGCGCTGCAGCAGGTGGCCGACCGCACGTCGCTCGATGCCCTGGCGCGGTTCATCGACGGCCTGCTGGTCGCGATCGAGCGCGGCACGCCGCTGGCCGAGGTGCTCCGTGCGCAGGCGGCCGACGTCCGCGAGGCCGGCAAGCGCCGGCTGCTGGAGGCCGGCGGCCGGAAGGAGATCGCGATGATGGTCCCGGTCGTCTTCCTGGTGCTGCCGGTCACCGTTCTCTTCGCCCTGTTCCCAGGGCTGATCAGCATCGTCTCGCTGGCGCGATGAGCCCGCGGACACGACAGGAAGGACGAACGATGCCGGGTCTCACGGGGGTCCTCGCGGCGTTGGCCGCACTGGCCGACCGGTTGCGAGGGGACGATCCCGAGCGGGGCGACGTGCCGGGCTGGGTGATGATCACCGTGATGACGGCGGCCCTGGTGCTGGCCATCCTCATCCCGTTCCGCGAGGCGATCGTCGCGGCGGTGACCAACGCGCTGGACTCCGTCACGAGCGGTGGCTGACGTAAGGACCCTCCTGCCCCCCACCGTGGATGGACCCCGTCCTCCCCGTTCCTCACTCCGCTCGGGGCGGGGTCGTTCCCTCACCTCACCGGACGACCGGGAGCGGGGAGGCGCGGTCGTCGAGTTCGTCTTCGTCTCGGTGCTGGTCGTGGTGCTGCTCCTGGCGGTGCTGCAGGTCGCGGTCTACGTGCACACCCGGAACGTGGTGACGGCCAGCGCGCAGGAGGGGGCCCGGTTCGCGGCCAACGCCGACGTGCCGTCGTCGTCCGGTGGGGACCGGACGGTGGCGATCGTGGCGCGGGCGACGTCGGAGCAGACCGCCGAGGGGCTGGTCTGCAGCTCGGGCGAGGAGGCCGACCCGAGCGGGCTGACGCTGGTCGTCGTCCGGTGCTCGGGTGCGGTGCCGACGCTGCTGGCCGGGCTGGGGAACCTGCTGCCGGTCGAGGTCACCGGGCGGGCGGTCAAGGAGATCGCGGCGTGAGGTGGCTGCGGGCCCGGCTGGGGCAGCTCGACGGGGAGCGGGGCTCGGCGCTCGTCGAGTTCGTGTTCATCGCGATCGTGGTCTTCGTGCCCCTGGTCTACATCGTCGCGGGGTTCTCGGCGGTGCAGCGCGGGGTGTTCGCCTCCACCGCGGCGGCGCGCGAGGCCGGCCGGGCGATCGGCACCGCGCCCGACCCGGTCAGCGGTGCGGCCCGGGCGGAGGCGGCCGCGCGGCTGGCGGTGGCCGACCAGTCGATCGACGCCACCGACGTCCGGGTGGCCTACGCGCCGGCCGGTGCCGGGTGCGAGACGGCGGGCCGGTGGACGCCGACGCTCGCGCCGGGGGAGGAGTTCTCCGTGTGCGTCACGGTGACCGTGCGGATCCCGCTGCTGCCGGAGTTCGTCGACGCCAACACCGCGACGGGGCAGTTCCTCGTCGAGCGGGACCGCTACGTCGACGCCTGAGTCCGGGCGCCACGCGGCGGACCGCATCGAGGGTCGTTCTCGCTCTGTGCCGGTCCTGCAGGACCGGCACTCCGCGAGGAACACCCGCAACAGGTCGGCAACCGTCGCCGGCAGCCGGCGCTTCGACGGCCCGGAGGGCTCGGCGGGGGTGGCGGTAGCGCTCGACTCCTCGGCCGCGGCGACTGACGGCGTGCGGCCGGCGGTGCGGTGCTCCGGACACCAGGCCTGAAGAAGTGAGGGCCGGCTGCCGATAACCGGAACGGTCACGTATTGGTGGTCGACCACGACACACGTCTTGTGAGGCTCTCGAATGGAACCGCCGGCTCAGCCGGGGCACGGGCCAGTGCCTGGCCAGCCCCCACACGGTCCGCAGGGGGGCGTTGCCCGCTTCAATCCGCCGCCCAACTGGCCGCGACCCCCGCAGGGATGGACACCGCCGCCAGGATGGGCACCCGACCCTGCGTGGGGTCCGGCCCCCCAGGGGTGGCCGCTGTGGGTCACCGAGGGTGCACCGGGTCCCGCCTTCGGTGGCCCGCTCGGAGGCGTCCCTGGCACGCCGCAGACGCCCTGGTACAAGCGCTGGTGGGTCTTCGTAGGAGCTGCCGTCGCCGTCCTGTTGGTCGTCGGCGCCATCGCCGTGGGGAACAGCGACAGGACGTCCCCCGAGGCATCCGCGACGGCCGAACCGTCGGACTCGAGCGCCGCGGGGAGCACGACCCGGAGCACGCAGCCACCGTCACCGACGTCCCGGTCCCGGACGCCTTCGCCGACGCCTTCCCCCACGCCTCCGCCGGCTCCTGCGCCGGCGGCTCCGGAGGAGTACGACGGGGCAGGGGCTTCCGTGGTGACCCTCACGGCCACCGATCCGCGCGTCCTCACGATCAGCCACTCCGGCGGGTCCAACTTCGCCGTGTGGTCGGTCGACTCGCAGGGCCAGGACATCGACCTCCTCGTCAACGAGATCGGGTCGTACTCCGGCGCGCACCCCCTGAACTTCCTGGAGGGCGAGGAGGCCGCAGCCCTCAAGATCGAGGCGGACGGGCCATGGCACGTCACCTCAGCTCCCCTGTCATCCGCCCCCACGTGGGACGGCACTGCCCCCTACTCCGCGGAGGGCGCCGCAGTCGTCTGGGTCGAGGGCGCTGCGTCGGGACTGACGCCGGTGACGTTCACCCACGAGGGCGAGTCCAACTTCGCGGTCTTCGCGTACGGCGACGACCGCGACCTGCTCGTCAACGAGATCGGCGCCTACACCGGAGAGACGCTGCTCCCTACCGGCACGCTGGTGCTCGTGGTCGAAGCGGACGGTCCCTGGTCCATCGCCAAGTCCTGACGGCGGCGTGTGCGACGAGGCCGGGAAGCGGGCGGTCATCGCGGTTCGGGCCGCCCCGCTTCCTGGGCCGGCGCCGCTGGCCGCGTGTCGATGGGAGGGCGGAGTCCAGGCGCCGCGGCGGACCACTGCACTGCGGGTCGTCCTCGTGCACTGCCGGTCCTCTAGGACCGGCAGTGCACGAGGAACACCGGCAATGGGCCCCACGACGCCCCACGACGGCCCTGGAGGGCACGGAGGGCTCGGCCGGCGCGGCTGCGGAGCAACCGGGCCCTACTTGTAGACGAGCGCGCCGTCGTCGAGGTCGGCGGCGGGGAGGATGTCGCGCTCCTCGTAGTACTCGTGCAGGTGCACCCACGGCTCGCGGTCGCCCTGCGTGGGCATCAGGTGCATCGAGCGGGCCAGGTAGCCGGGGTTGAAGTTCTCCGGGTCGACCCACGGCCGGCGCGGCATGTCGACCTCGTCGTCCCGCAGCGTCGGGACGACCATCGTCGACCCCTGCTCGTCCATGTGCGCCATCAGCCGGCAGACGAAGTCGGCGATCAGGTCGGCCCGCAGCGTCCAGCTGTGCCGGAAGTAGCCGAAGACGTAGGCCAGGTTCGGGACGCCGGTGAACATCAGCCCGCGGTAGGTCACCGTGCCGGAGAAGTCGACCGGCTCGCCGTCCACGGTGAACGCGATGCCGCCGAAGACACTGAGGTCGAAGCCGGTGGCCGACACCACGATGTCGGCCTCGAGCACCTCGCCGGAGGAGACCCGGATGCCGGTCTCGGTGAACGTCTCGATGGTGTCGGTGACCACCGAGACCCGGCCCTCGCGGATCGCGGTGAACAGGTCGCCGTCGGGCAGGACGCCGATCCGCTGCTGCCACGGCCGGTAGGTCGGGGTGAAGTGCTTCTCGATGTCGTAGCCCTCGGGCAGCAGCGGCCGCATCGACTCGATGAGGAACGCCCGCAGCTCGTCGGGCGCCTCGTAGGACATCCGGGCCAGCTCGCTGACCTCGGCGATGTGCTGCCGCCGGAGGATCTCGTGGGTCCACTCCTCGGGGACGTCCAGCGCCCGCAGCGTCGTCGCCAGCTCGTGCGTCTTCGGCCGGGCGAGGAAGTACGTCGGCGACCGCTGGAGCATCGTCACGTGCGCGGCGGTCTCCGCCATCGCCGGCACCACCGTCGCCGCGGTCGCGCCCGAGCCGATCACCACGACCCGCTTGCCGGCGTGGTCGAGGTCCGCGGGCCACTGCTGGGGGTGGACGACGGTCCCCTGGAACCGGTCCATGCCCGGCCACTGCGGGCGGTGCGGCTCGCCGTGCTTGTAGTAGCCGTGGCACATCCACAGGAAGCCGGTGGTGAAGCGCAGCTGCTCGCCGGTGTCGCCGCGGGTGACCTCGACGGTCCAGCGGCGGTCGTCGGTCGACCAGGTCGCCGCGGTCACCTCGTGGCGGTGGCGGATGTGCCGGTCCAGGCCGTTCTCGGCGACGACCTCGTCGAGGTAGGCGAGGATCTCCTCCGACGTCGCGATCGACGGGCCGCGCCAGGGCTTGAACCGGTAGCCGAAGGTGAACAGGTCGCTGTCGGAGCGGACGCCGGGGAAGCGGTGGGTCCACCACGTCCCGCCCGAGCCGTCGAGGGCGTCGAGGATGACGAAGCTCGTCCCCGGGCGCTGGGTCAGCAGGTGGTAGCCGGCGCCGATGCCGGAGATCCCCGCGCCCACGATGAGCACGTCGACGTGCTCCACGCGCTCCGCGGCCGTCGTCTGCGACTCCTCGGTCATGGTCATGCCCTGGCTCCCCTCGGTCGGTCCGCGGCGCGGTTCTACCACCGGGGCCCCGACAGTTGTGGTGCGCGTCACAACCGTCGGGCGGGTGAGCACGCACGGTGCCCGTCCCCACACTGGCGGCCGACCAGCGTCGTCGCGGCCCGGCCGGAGGGCCGGGCCGCGACGACGTGGCGCTGGAGCAGCTGCTGACCGCGGACGAGGACCCGTCCGGACCCGGTGGGGTGGGTCACCCCGGGGGGTGAGAACCCCGGCCCGCCCGTACAGCGCGCCGTCAGTCGCGTCGATGCCCTCGGCACCCGACGAGGAAGAGGCGGTGCCGAGTGCGTGCACGAGTGCTCCAGCGGGACGGCCGGCGCCGGCCGTCGTCCGCCGGTGGCCTGCTGCTGGTCGTCGCCGTCCTGGCGGTCTACCCCGCGGTCTACGGGACCGGTGCGGCCGATGCGGTCTACCTCGCCGTCATGGCCATGGCCTCCGGGGCGGCCTGGTGGGGTGCGCTGCGGCAGGGGTTGCGGTCGGCCGCCGTGCTCGTCGCCCTCGGCGTCACCCTCACCACCGCCGGGGACGTGGTGTGGTTCCTCTACAGCTGGACCGGGTCGGTGCCCGACATCTCCGTCGCCGACGTCGCCTACCTCGCCGGCTACCTCGCGCTCGCCCTCGGCCTGTGGCGGATGGCGAACACCCGCGGCCGCTCCCGGGGGCAGCAGCTCGACGGCTGGCTCGACGGGGCCGGCGTCTTCATCGCGGTGCTCATGCTCGTCTGGCAGCTGTCGGTCGCCGGCACGGTGACCGACAGCTCCCTCCCGGTGCTGACCCGCGTCATCTGGGCGCTCTACCCGGCGCTGGACGCCGCCTTCATCGGCCTGGTGTTCCGGCTGGTCACCACCCGGTCCCGCGGGGAGCGCGCACCACTGGCGGTCGCGGCCGGCGCCGCCTGCTGGCTCGCCTCCGACCTGGGGTTCCTGCTGATGGCCGACCCCGAGGTCGCCAGCGTGTGGTTCGACACCGGGTGGTTGCTCGGCGCGCTGCTGCTGGCCGCCGCCGCCGGTGTCCGCGGCCGCCCGGAGGGCGCCGCCGAGCCGGTCGAGGCCGTCCCGTCGCTGACTCGGCTCGCGGTCAGCCTCGGCGCCCTGCTGGTGCCCGCCGGCCTCGAGGTGTTCCGCGACGTCACGGGCGCCACGAACGCGCCGGTGACCGTCTTCGGCGGCACCTCGGTGCTGACCCTCCTGGTGTTCGTGCGGGTGGCCCGGCTGCTGCGCGCCGAGGCCGCCGCCCGCGCCCTCGTCGGCTCCCAGCAGCGGTACAGCGCGGCCCTGGCCCGGCACTCCTCGGACGCCGTCGCGGTCGTCTCCGCCGACGGCCGGCTGCTCGGCGACCCCGCCGCCCTGCGCAGCGTGCTGGGCGCGGACGCGCCCGCCGTGCCGACCGCCGGCGACATCGTGCGGCTGTCCGGCGTCGACCGCGACGAGGCCCGTCGCGTGTTCGCGCAGGCGGTGGCCGCGGACGGCGCCGTCGTCGAGGCCGAGCTGCGGTGCCGCCGCGGCGGCGAGGAGCGCTGGCTGGGCGTCCGGCTCGTCGACCTCAGCACCGACCCCGACGTCGGCGGCGTCGTCGTCCACATGACCGACATCACCGACCGCAAGCGCGCCGAGGAGGCGCTGACCCACCAGGCCTTCCACGACGCCCTCACCGGCCTGGCCAACCGCGCGCTGTTCGCCGACCGGGTCGGCCAGGCACTGCACCGCCGCGCCCGGGGGGACGGCGCCGCGGCGGTCGTCTTCATCGACCTCGACGGCTTCAAGGCGGTCAACGACACCCTCGGCCACCAGGCCGGCGACGCGCTGCTGCGGGAGGTGGCCGACCGGCTGCGGTCGACGGTCCGCGCCGGGGACACCGTCGCCCGGCTCGGTGGTGACGAGTTCGCCGTCCTGGTCGAGGCCGCCGGCGACGGCGTGGCGCCGGTCGGCGTCACGGCCGACCGGGTGCTCGCCGCCCTGGCCCGGCCGATGGAGCTGGCCGGGCAGCGGGTCACCATCAGCGGCAGCGTCGGCATCGCCGTCGCGACCGAGGACGCGACGGGGGAGTCGCTGGTCCGCGACGCCGACATCGCCATGTACGCGGCCAAGGTGTCCGGGCGCGGGCGCTCCGTCGTCTTCGACCCGGGCATGCGGACGGCCGCCGTGGAGCGCCGCCGGCTGGAGCAGGAGCTGTCCGGGGCGCTCGCCGCCGAGCAGTTCCGGCTGGTCTACCAGCCCGTCGTCGACCTGGCCGACCAGCGGGTGCTCGGCTTCGAGGCGCTGCTGCGCTGGCAGTCGCCCACCCTGGGCGCCGTCCCGCCGGCCCGCTTCGTGCCGGTCGCCGAGGACCTCGGCCTCATCGGGGAGATCGGTGGCTGGGTGCTGCGCGAGGCCTGCCGGACCGCCGCCGCCTGGCGCCGCGAGCACCGCGCCGCCGCGGACACCACCATGTCGGTGAACGTCTCGGCCGTGCAGCTCACCGCGCCGGACCTGCTCGACCAGGTGCGCGGCGCGCTCACCGCCAGCGGCCTGCCGGCGTCGGCGCTGGTCCTGGAGGTCACCGAGACCGCACTCGTCGGCGACCCCGAGCGCGCCGCCGCGTCCCTCGCCGCGCTGCGGGCCCTGGGCGTGCGGGTCGCCCTCGACGACTTCGGCACCGGTTACTCGTCCCTGGGTCACCTGCAGCAGTTCGCCGTCGACGTGCTCAAGATCGACCGGTCCTTCGTCGCCACGATCACCGGCGACGCCGAGATGCCGCCGATCGTCCGCGGCCTGGTCGACCTCGGCCGCGCCCTGGACCTGGAGGTCGTCGCCGAGGGCATCGAGTCGGAGGCGCAGCGGGCCATGCTGCTCGACGGCCGGTGCGCCCGCGGCCAGGGGTACCTGTTCGCCCACCCGCTGGAGGCCACCGACGCCGAGCTGCTGCTGCTCGGCCAGCGCTCCGGCACCGGCGCCGCGGAGCTGCCGCGGACCTGACCGGCCTCAGCCGGGAGTGGCCCGCTGCCACTCCCGGGGGGTCGTCCCGAACGCGGCCCGGAACCGCCGGGTGAAGTGGCTGGGGTCGGCGAAGCCACAGGATCGGGCCGTTGCCGCGATCGACCGCCGCCGTCCCGACGGCGACGCCAGCATCGAGCGCGCCAGCTCCAGCCGCTCGGCGATCACCGTCTGCTCCAGGCTCAGCCCCGCCTCGGCGAACTCCTTGTACAGCTGCCGCACCGACACGTTGTGCGCCGCGGCGATCCGCTCCGGGGTGAGCCCGGGGTCGGTCAACCGCCGGCGGACGTCGGCCAGCACCCGGGTCACCGTGGTCTCGGCGGGCGCCGCCGGCATCGGCCGGTCGGGGGCCGCCGCCGACAGCAGCAGCGCGCGCACCAGCTCGGTCGTCGCCGTCCCCACGGTGGCCGCGCCGGGGTCCGCGGCGATGCGGTCGGCGTCCCGGGTCAGGTGCACGAGGTGGTCGCGCACCAGGTCGTGCAGCGGGCTGGCGCGCAGCCGGGGAGCCGCCGCACGGACGACGGCGACGGGCAGCCCCAGCTGCTCGGTCGACACCTGGAAGGCCCGCGAGCCGCCCGAACCCGACCAGGAGAACGTGTAGGGCTCGGCGAGGTCGTTGACCATCAGCTCACCGGCGCGCACCAGCCGGTCGGTGCCGAACTGGCTGAACCGGCCCACCCCGCTGGACTGCACGGCCAGCGCCACCACGGGGGTGCTCGCCATGCGGACGTGCCGCTCGGTGCGCACCAGCGAGAACCCGGTCGAGTCGGTGGTGAACAGGTTCGTGGTGCCGTACTGCCACAGGTGCATGCGGGTGCGCAGCTCCCGGCTCGGGCCCAGGTGCTCGATCCGGCAGGGGACCGAGGCCTGGCCGAAGGCGGCGCGGAAGGCGGCGGGCCGGTCCTCCGGCGGCAACCGGGCGGTGTCGAGCAGGAGCATCGGGTCCCCTTCGGGCGCACGCGCGCGGAGCCGACGAAGCGCCCGCCGAGTCTGGCAGGCCCGGGCCCCTGCGGAGAAGGGCCGCCGGACCACGTCCGTCGCGTGCACGCAGGGGCCGGAGGTGTGCAGCCAGGGGCCAGCAGCCCGGACGGCGTCCTGCCAGGCTCCGCGCGGAGGAGCCCGAGACCATCCGACGGGAGCTGCGCGATGAGCACCTTCACGACCTCCGACGGCACGGACATCTTCTTCAAGGACTGGGGATCGGGGCAGCCGGTGGTGTTCAGCCACGGCTGGCCCCTGTGCGCCGACGCCTGGGACGGCCAGCTGTTCGCGATGGCCTCCCACGGCTTCCGCGCCGTGGCGCACGACCGCCGCGGGCACGGCCGGTCGGGCCAGCCGTGGACCGGCAACGACATGGACACCTACGCCGACGACCTCGCCGCGCTCCTCGAGCTGCTCGACCTGCGCGACGTGATCCTGGTCGGGCACTCCACCGGTGGCGGCGAGGTGACCCGGTACCTGGGCCGCCACGGCACCGGCCGGGTCGCGAAGGCCGTGCTGCTCGGGGCGATCCCCCCGCTGATGCTCCAGACCGACGCCAACCCCGAGGGCACGCCGCTGGAGGCCTTCGACGAGATCCGCGCCGGCGTCCTCGGCGGGCGCTCGGAGTACTACCGGCAGCTGGCCATCCCGTTCTACGGCGCCAACCGCCCCGGCAGCCAGGTCAGCCAGGGCCAGCTCGACGACTTCTGGCGGATGAGCATGATGGCCGGCCTCAAGGGCGCCCACGACTGCATCCACGAGTTCAGCGAGACCGACTTCACCCAGGACCTGGCCCGCATCGACGTCCCGGTGCTGGTCGCGCACGGCGACGACGACCAGATCGTGCCGTTCCACGACTCCGCGCCGAAGACGGCGGAGCTGCTCAAGAGCGCCGAGCTCAAGGTCTACCCGGGCCAGCCGCACGGCCTGACCGGCGCCCACGAGCAGGAGTTCACCGCGGATCTGCTCGCCTTCGCGCGGGCCTGACAGGAGGACGACGTGACCGACGCGATCCCCACCCCGCGCCCCGAGCGCCGCCCGGCCGAGGGCGCCCCCGACACCATCGTCCTGGTGCACGGGTTCTGGGTGACCCCGCGCAGCTGGGAGGAGTGGAAGGCGCGCTACGAGGCCCGCGGGTACCGGGTGCTCACCCCGGCCTACCCGGGCTTCGAGGTCGAGGTGGAGGCGCTCAACGCCGACCCCACGCCGATCGCCGAGCTGACCCTCCCGGAGATCGTCGCCCACCTGGAGTCGGTGATCGGCGAGCTGGACCGGCCGCCGATCCTCATCGGCCACTCCGCCGGGGGCACGCTGGTGCAGCTGCTGCTCGACCGCGGCCACGGTGCGGTCGGCGTCGTGCTCAACTCCGCCCCGACCGAGGGGGTGCGGGTGCTGCCGCTGTCGCAGCTGCGCTCGACGTTCGTCGCGTTCAAGAACCCGGCCAACCGGCACCGCGCGGTGCCGCTGACCCACGAGCAGTGGCACTACGCGTTCACCAACACGTTCAGCGAGGAGGAGTCGCGCCGGCTCTACGAGCGGTACGCGATCCCGGCGTCCGGCCGGATCCTGTGGAGCTCGGTGCTGGCCAACTTCATGCCGGGCCCCCAGGACGCCGCGGTCGACTACGCCAACGACGCCCGGGCGCCGCTGCTGTTCGTCTCCGGCGGCGAGGACCACATCATGCCGCCGAGCGTGCAGCGGTCGAACGCCAAGCACTACCGGTCCCCGCACACCGTCACCGAGATCCGGGAGTACGCCGGCTACGCGCACCTGCTGCCTTCCCAGCCCGGCTGGGAGGAGATCGCCGACTCCGTGCTCGAGTGGGCCGTGGAGCACGCGCGGCCGGGTCGCCCCGAGGTCGCCGGCACCCCGTGAGCACCCGCCCGGCGGGGACCGTCCGGCTCACCCACGTCGGTGGCCCGACGGTGCTGGTCGAGGTGGGCGGCTGGCGGCTGCTCACCGACCCGACGTTCGACCCGCCGGGCCGCCGGTACGCCTTCGGCTGGGGCAGTTCCTCCCGGAAGGTCGGCGGGCCGGCGATCGACGCCGTGGACCTGGGGCCGGTGGACGCCGTCCTGCTCAGCCACGACACCCACGGCGACAACCTCGACGACGCCGGCCGCGCGCTCCTGCCGTCGGCCGGCGTCGTCGTGACCACGCCCTCCGGCGCCCGGCGGCTGGGCGGCTCGGCGCGCGGGCTGGCCCCGTGGGGGACGACGACTCTGGCGGCGCCCGGCCGCCCGCCGATCGAGGTCACCGCGACCCCCGCCCGCCACGGCCCGCCGGGCAGCCGGCCGATCAGCGGGGAGGTGACCGGCTTCGCCCTGCGGTGGGAGGGGCAGGCCGACGGCGTGCTGTGGATCTCGGGGGACACGGTCCTGTTCGACGGCGTCCGCCGCGTGGGCGAGCGCCTCCCGGTCGGGATCGCCCTGCTGCACCTCGGCGGCGTCCGCTTCCCGGTGACCGGGCCGGTCCGCTGGTCGATGACCGCCCGCGACGCGGTGGAGCTGTGCCGGCTGCTGCGCCCGCGCGCCGCCGTCCCGGTGCACTACGAGGGCTGGACGCACTTCCGGCAGGGGCGGGCGGCGGTCGAGCGGCAGCTCGCCGCGGCGCCGCCGGAGCTGCGCGAGCGCTTCCGCTGGCTGCCCCGCGGGCGGCCGGTGGACCTGCCGGCCTGAGCCGGGGTGGCCGCGCCGGTCAGCCGCCGCGCTGCACCTCGGCCTGCACGATCCCGCGCAGCGCCGTGCGCAGCGCCTCGTCCCCCGTCTCGCCGCGCTCCAGTGCCGCCCGCGCGTCCTGGGGCAGGACGGCAGGGTCGACGTCGTCGAGCCAGCTGACCTCGCCGGCGACCCGGCGGCCCACCCGCAGCCTGCTGCCCTCGGACCGCAGGACGTACTCCTCGCTGTCGACCCGGACGGTCGTCTCGTCGCTCATGGCCGGGGACTACCCCGCGCGGCGACCGGTCCACCCGCGCGCCGGGGGCGAGGATGGGTGCGTGGAGGACTGCTGCGAGGTCGTCGTCACCGGTGCCGACGCCGACTGGCTGGCCGGCTACACCCGGACGCTGGTGGAGGAGCGGCTGGCCGCCTGCGGGCACCAGCTGGCCGCTATCCGCTCGGTGTACCGGTGGGAGGGCGAGGTGCACGACGAGCCGGAGGCCCGGGTCGCGCTGCACACCCGCCGGTCGCTGGTGCCGGCCGTGGTGGCCCGCACCGCCGAGCTGCACCCGTACGACGTCCCCTGCGTCATCGCGCTGCCGCTGGTCGACGGGTCGCCGGACTACCTGCGGTGGGTGGTCGCCGAGACGCGGGAACCGGAGCGCTGACCCGGTCGTCAGCCGGTCGGGGGGACTGGGTATGACGGAGCTGTCCCGGCGGTCGCGCCGGCCGAGGGGAAGCGACGGAGTGGTCACCGGTGGCGGTGACCGGCAGACGGCAGGAGAACGCGTGCCAGGACCAGCGGTGCCACACCAGCTGCCGGTGGACGTGCGTCGCCGCGTCGGCGGGTCCAGCAGCTCGGCCGTCGCGGTCGAGGCGGTCCTCGACGCGCTGCCCTCGCCGACGCTGCTGATCGACGCCGAGGGCCGGGTGCTGCTGGCCAACACCGCCTGGCAGACCGCCGCCCCACTGCTCGACGACGACCGGGTCCGGCTGGGCCTCGACGACGACTACTACGCCATGGCCCGGCGGCTGAGCGCCGGCTCGGGCTCGGAGTCCCTCATCGACCGGCTCCGGGCGCTCTCCCGCGGCGAGTGCGCCTCGGTGCAGGCCGACTACGCGCTGGAGCGCGCCGACGGCACCCGCTGGTACCACCTGCAGGCGTCCCGGGTCGACCAGGCCGGGCAGGTCGTCGTCACCCACACCGACGTCACCTCGCGGGTCCGGGCCGAGCGGGCCTCGGACTGGCGGGCCCGCCACGACACCCTCACCGAGCTGCCCAACCGCGCGCACCTGCACGAGCTGATCGACGCCGAGCTGCAGCGGATCGACCGCGGCCCGGTGTCGGTGCTCTTCCTCGACGTCGACGGGTTCAAGGACGTCAACGACTCCCTCGGGCACGACGCCGGCGACGACCTCCTGCGCCAGATCGCCGGGCGGCTGACCGGCAGCACCCGCGCCGGCGACACCGTGGGCCGGCTCGGCGGCGACGAGTTCGTCGTCCTGTGCCGGGAGTGCGACACCGCGGGCGCCGAGGCGCTGGCCGACCGCTGCCGCGCCAGCATCGACCGGCCCTTCGACCTCGGCGGCCGGATGGTCCGGCTGGGGGTGAGCATCGGCATCGCCACCGCCCCGGACCCCGGCCCGCCGCTGCGCTCCACCGACCTGGTCCGCGACGCCGACCTGGCCATGTACGCGGCGAAGGCGGCCGGCCGCAACCGGGTCCGGCTGTTCACCGCCGACCTGCGCACCGCCGCCCAGCGGCGGGCCACCGTCGCCAACGAGCTGCGGGAGGCGGTCCTCGACGACCAGCTCGTGCTGCACTACCAGCCGGTCCTGCACCTGCCGACCGGTCGGATCACGGGAGTGGAGGCGCTGGTCCGCTGGGAGCACCCGCAGCGCGGGCTGCTCCCGCCCGCGGACTTCCTCCCGATCGCCGCGCAGCACGACCTGATGACGCCGGTCGCCCGCTGGGTGCTGCGCGCCGCGACGCGGCAGGCCGCGGCGTGGGGACGCACCGGCCTGCGGCTGGTGACCGGCGTGAACATCAGCGCCGGGCACTTCTCCACCGGCACCCTGGTCCGCGACGTCGAGGACGCGCTGGCCGACTCCGGGCTGCCGCCCGAGCAACTGGTCGTGGAGCTGACGGAGAGCTCGGTGGCCGAGGACGCCGACCGGGCCGCCGCCCAGTTCGCCCAGCTGCGCCGCCGGGGGGTCGAGGTGTGCATCGACGACTTCGGCAGCGGCTACTCCTCGCTCAGCCAGCTGGTCGCCATCCCCGCCGGGATCCTCAAGGTCGACCGCAGCCTGACCACGTTCCCCGAGGGGCGCCGCGGTCCGGCGGCCGCCGCGATCGCCGCCGTCGTGGCCCTGGCCCGGGCCTGCGGCATGCGCACCCTGGTCGAGGGGGTGGAGACCGCCGAGCAGCTCGAGCTGGCCGCGCAGCTGGAGTGCCCCCTCGCGCAGGGCTTCCACATCGCCCGGCCGATGCCGGCGGAGGAGGTCGCGCCGTGGGTGGCGGCGCGGAGGACGGCCGGCAGCGCGTCCCGCTGACCGGCGGCGCGCCTCAGCCGTGCTCGCCGCGCCGCTTGCGCCGCACGACCACCACCAGGTCGACCAGCGCGACGGCCGCGAGGACGAACAGCACGGCGGCGGCCCATCCCGGCAGGCCGGCGGCCAGCCACAGGACGCCGCCGACGACGCAGACGACCAGGCCGAAGGCGGCCAGCACCAGCCGCAGGGTCAGGGCCGACTGCGCCGGCGGCGCGCCGGCGAAGCCGGCCGTGGGGTCGTGGTGGTCGGGCAGCCCACGCTCGTAGTCCTCCCGCGACCGCGGTCGCCGCCGGGGATCGGTCATGCCGCACTCCGTACCCCCGCGGGAGCGCACTACCCTGGGTCGACGTGGCCGCTGACTTCTCCGTCGTCCTGGACGAGCTCGACACGACCCTGAGGTCGATCGAGGCGGTCCTCGACGTCGACCGCCTCCGCCGCGAGGTCGCCGACCTCGAGCAGCAGGCCGCCGCGCCCGACCTCTGGAACGACGTCGAGGCCGCGCAGGCGCTCACCTCGAAGCTGTCCTACCTGCAGGGCGACCTGCGCCGGGTGGAGGAGCTGCGCAGCCGGCTCGACGACGTGGGCCTGCTGCACGAGATGGCCGCCGAGGAGGGCGACGACGCCACGCTGGCCGAGGCCGAGCGCGAGCTGGAGAGCCTGCGCAAGGCGATCGACGAGCTGGAGGTCCGCACCCTGCTCTCGGGCGAGTACGACTCGCGCGAGGCGCTGGTGACCATCCGCTCGGAGGCCGGCGGGGTCGACGCCGCCGACTTCGCCGAGATGCTCATGCGCATGTACCTGCGCTGGGCCGAGCGGCACAAGTACCCCGTCGAGATCTACGACGTCAGCTACGCCGAGGAGGCCGGCATCAAGTCGGCCACGTTCGCGGTCAAGCAGCCCTACGCCTACGGCACCCTCTCGGTGGAGCAGGGCACGCACCGGCTGGTGCGCATCTCGCCGTTCGACAACCAGGGACGCCGGCAGACCTCCTTCGCCGGCGTCGAGGTGCTGCCCGTCGTGGAGCAGACCGACCACGTCGACATCCCGGAGAACGAGATCCGCATCGACGTCTTCCGGTCATCCGGGCCGGGCGGGCAGAGCGTGAACACCACCGACTCCGCCGTCCGCATCACGCACCTGCCGACCGGCATCGTCGTCTCCTGCCAGAACGAGAAGAGCCAGATCCAGAACCGCGCCGCGGCGCTGCGCGTGCTGCAGGCGCGGCTGCTGGCGGTGCGGCAGGCCGAACAGCGGGCCGAGATGGACGCGCTGAAGGGGGAGGGCGGCAGCAGCTGGGGCAACCAGATGCGCTCCTACGTCCTGCACCCGTACCAGATGGTCAAGGACCTGCGCACCGAGCAGGAGACGGGCAACACCGCCGCCGTCCTGGACGGCGACATCGACGGCTTCATCGAGGCCGGCATCCGGTGGCGCCGTCAGCAGGACAGCGTCACCGCCGGCTGACGGCCGCGGGAGCATCGCAGCGAGCGCAGCGAGCGAGGAGCGGACCGTGGCGCGGAAGCCGGCCAGTGTCACCGCCGGCTGAGAGAGGCCCCCTGCCCCCCACCGCTCGCAGGCTCGCGGCGGGACCCTGCAGGGGGCCGGGACGGGGGCGGTCAGGGGCACCAGGCGTCCCGTTCGTCACAGGGGTCCCGCGGCGTGGAGCGGAATACGCCACGCTGGGTGACGGGGGACCTGGGACGTCGCAGGTCCCCGTCACGCTGCGCGGATACCGAGCCCGAGCGGTTCCGTGGCGAACAGACCAGGATGCCCCTCGCGGAAGGTACCGTGGCCCCTCGTGATCGAACTGCAACACGTCACCAAGCTGTACCCGGCGAGCTCCCGGCCGGCTCTCGATGACGTGTCCACGGAGATCGACAAGGGGGAGTTCGTCTTCCTCATCGGTTCCTCCGGCTCGGGCAAGTCGACCTTCCTGCGACTGCTGTTGAAGGAGGACGACCCCACCAAGGGCACCGTCAAGGTCAACGGCAAGACGCTGAACTCGATGAGCAAGTGGCAGGTGCCCAAGCTGCGCCGCACCATCGGCTGCGTCTTCCAGGACTTCCGCCTGCTGCGCAACCGCACCGTGGCCCAGAACGTGGCCTTCGCGCTGGAGGTCATCAACAAGCCCCAGCGCACGATCAAGCGCGTCGTCCCCGAGGTGCTGGAGATGGTCGGCCTGGAGGGCAAGGCCGAGCGGCTGCCCTCCGAGCTCTCCGGTGGTGAGCAGCAGCGCGTCGCCATCGCCCGGGCGTTCGTCAACCGGCCGCTGGTGCTGCTCGCCGACGAGCCGACCGGCAACCTCGACCCGGAGACCAGCGAGGGGATCATGCTGCTGCTGGAGCGGATCAACCGCACCGGCACGACCGTGGTCATGGCGACGCACGACTACCACATCGTCGACTCGATGCGCCGCCGCGTCATCGAGCTCAACGGGGGCGTGCTCACCCGCGACCAGTCGCGCGGCGTCTACGGCGTCGGCCGCTGACCGGTCGAGCCTCCCCGCCTGCCTGAACTCACGACAGGGAATCCATGCGCGTCAACTTCGTGCTCTCCGAGGTGGCCACCGGGCTGCGTCGCAACCTGACCATGACGGTCGCGATGATCCTGACCACGGCCATCTCGCTCGGACTCATGGGCACCGGCCTGCTCATCGCCGGGATGATCTCCGACATGAAGGAGATCTACTACGACAAGGTGCAGGTCTCCATCTTCCTGGCCGACGACGTCACCGACGACCAGCGGTCGGCGATCGAGCAGCAGCTCGAGGACTCACCCGAGGTGGCCAGCTACCTCTACGAGTCCAAGGCGGAGGCGTACGAGCGCTTCCAGCAGCAGTTCAGCCAGCAGCCCGAGCTCGTGGAGAACACCCCGCAGGACGCGCTGCCCGAGAGCTTCCGCGTCGAGCTGGTCAACCCCGAGCGCTACGAGGTCATCGCCGCGGAGTTCCCCAACGGGGAGAACGGCGTCGACCAGGTCCGCGACGAGGGTGACTTCCTCGACCGGCTGTTCAGCCTGCTCAACGGCGCCCGCAACGCGACGATCGCGGTGGCCGTCGTCCAGGCGCTGGCGGCCCTGCTGCTGATCTCCAACACGATCCAGCTGGCCGCGTTCAACCGGCGCAACGAGACCAACATCATGCGGCTGGTCGGCGCCTCCCGCTGGTACACGCAGCTGCCGTTCATCCTCGAGGCGGCGCTGGCCGGGCTGATCGGCGCGCTGCTCGCGGTCGGCGGTCTGGTGCTGACCAAGGTGCTGTTCGTCGACAAGACCCTCGCCGGGCCGATCAAGGCCGGGATCATCCCGCCGGTCGACTGGAGCGCCATCGCCACGATCAGCCCGATCATCGCCGCCGCCGGCGTGGGCCTGGCCGGCATCGCCGCCTACGTCACGCTGCGGCTGTACGTGCGGCTGTAGCCCGCGGCCGGTCCCGGCGAGGGCGCCGATCCCGGTGGGGTCGGCGCCCTCGCCGTGTCACGGGTGGCTCACCCGAACAGCTGGCCCGCCTGGTCCCACAGCAGGATGGCCGAGAAGAAGCCGTAGAACAGCACGGCCCAGCCGATCGCCACCAGCCGGCCACCGCGCAGCCCGATCTCCCGGGGCAGCGTCCGCCGGTTCAGTTGGATGAGCAGGCACGAGTACACGAACATCACCAGCCCGTTCAGGGCCGAGGCGATGACGAGCAGGACCAGCGGCTGGGTCACCCCCGACAGCAGGATGACCGACCCGAACACGATCTCGGCCCACACGGTGGCGAAGTAGATCCGGCTCTCGGTCCAGGTCGTGCTGGCGGCCAGCGGCCCGGTCTTGAGCACGTCGGCCGTCACCCGTCCCACCATGTCCAGCACCGCGAGGTTGGTGGAGAACAGGACGACGGTGCCGATCAGCCAGAACGTCACCCCCAGCCAGTCGCCCTGGCGCGCCTGCAGCGCCTCGCCCTCGACCCGGATGAAGTCGAAGCTCTCGGCGGTGCCGCCGACCCCGACGGTCACGTACGTCAGCGCCATGAAGGTCAGCAGTGCGATCCCGCCGATCACGAAGAACGTCACGAACTGCTCGCGGTCGGCGACCCGCCACCAGCCGCGCCACCGCCGCATGTTGCGCTCGTCGCGACGGAAGAAGTAGCCGATCGAGGGTTCGGCCTCCTCCTCGCCCGTGATCGGCGAGACGATCTTCGGCAGCCGGGCGCCCATGCCCAGGCCCTTGTCGCGGGCCCAGTTGGACTGCACGAGGTTGAGCGAGCCGCCCGCGCCGGCGAACGCGATCGCGCCCAGCAGGGTGGCGGCGCCGATCGCCTGGACCCCGTCGGGGATCCGGCCGACCTCGACGAACCCCCGGCCGAGGGCGGCGTAGCCGTCGGCGCCGAGCAGCGCGACGAGCGCGTACAGCATGAACAGGACGATCAGCCCGACGAAGAAGAACTGGATCTTCTCGACGGTCCGGTAGACGACCGGCGACACCGTGAGGACGACGCCGATCAGCAGCAGGACGCCGATCGTGATGTAGGGGACCGCGGCCTCGGAGTACCCCAGCACGAAGCCCAGCGTCGTCGTCCCGCCGGTGGCCCACCCGGGCCACGCCCACGGCACGACCGTCATCACGATGAACAGCGGGCCCCAGGCCTTCCACAGCCGGGTGAAGCCGGTGACCGCGGTCTCCCCGGTCGCCAGCGTGTACCGCTCGATCTCCATGTTGAGGAAGTACTGGGTGCCGACGCCGATCACGACCAGCCAGACCAGGCTCAGCCCGACCTGCGAGGTGATGTAGGGCCACAGCACGTACTCGCCCGAGCCGATCGCGCCCGCCAGCAGGAGCACGCTCGGCCCGAGGACCTTCCGCATGGGCAGCGGTTCCGGCAGGTCGGCGTAGGTCAGCGGCGCCAGGTTCCTGCTGGGGATCTCGGTGGCGACGTCCCCGCCACCCACGGTCTCACGGCGCGACTCGGCCACGGTCCTCTCCTCGGGGTGTGGGAGCCCACCGGCCCGGGGCTCCCGGGATCGCGGCGCCGGGGGAGGCGGCGGCCGGGGCGGTCGGCCCGCCCGCCCGTCGCGACGCCGACGTGGTGTGCACGGGGCAGCCGGGATCGACGGGGGCGCCGGCTCCTGCGGCTGCGGCCATCGGCTCCTCCAGGGTGACCGGCCGGTCGTCCGTGGCGTGGAGCGGTCGTGCGTCGTAGCAGGTTAGGCCCGGTACACGCGCGGTGGAAGGTCCCGGTGCGGCGCTAACCTGGGGACATGCCGCGAGAACAGGGGCGGAAGCTGATCGCCCAGAACAAGAAGGCGCGGCACGACTACTCGATCCTCGACACCTACGAGGTCGGCCTGGTCCTCACCGGCACCGAGGTGAAGAGCCTGCGTGAGGGCCGTGCCTCGCTCGTCGACGGGTTCGCCACGGTGGACGACGGCGAGGTGTGGCTGCAGCACGTGCACATCCCCGAGTACACGCAGGGCACCTGGACCAACCACGCGCCGCGCCGCAAGCGCAAGGTGCTCATGCACCGGTCGGAGATCGACAAGCTGATCGGCAAGACCAAGGAGGGTGGCCTCACCCTCGTGCCGCTGGACCTGTACTTCAAGGACGGCAAGGTCAAGGCCACGCTCGCGCTGGCGAAGGGCAAGAAGTCCTACGACAAGCGGCAGGACATGGCCGAGCGGGACTCCCGCCGCGAGATCCAGCGTGCCTTCGGCCGGTACGTGAAGGGCCGCCGTTGATGCGGGGTGCCGCGCACGACCGGTTCGGCGGCCTCGACGTCCTGAGCGTCCGCGACGACCTGCCCGACCCGCCGGTCGGCCCGGACACCGTGCTGGTGCGGGTGCACGCCGCCGGGGTCAACCCCGTCGACCTGGCCATCCGGCAGGGCTTCCTCGCCGGCGCCTACCCGCACCACTTCCCGATCGTCCCGGGCTGGGAGCTGGCCGGGGTGGTCGAGGCCGCCGGCCCGGCGGTGGTCGACTTCGCGCCCGGCGACGAGGTGTTCGGCTACGTCCGGCGGGACGACGTCCAGTGGGGCGCCATGGCCGAGTTCGTGCCGGCTCCGCAGCGGTGCCTGGCGCACCGGCCGCAGTCGCTGTCCTTCGCCGAGGCCGGGGCGCTGCCGCTGGCCGGGCTCACCGCCTACCAGGCGCTCACCGAGGTGCTCGGCGTCGGCGAGGGCGACCGGGTGCTGGTGCACCGCGCCGCGGGCGGGGTCGGCTTCAACGCCGTCCAGATCGCCGTCGCGCTCGGGGCGCACGTCGTCGGCACGGCGAGCCCGCGCAACCACGGCTTCCTCCGCGACGCCGGCGTGGCCGAGGTGCTCGACTACTCGGCCGGACCGATCAGCGCCCAGCTGGCCGAGCCGGTGGACGCCGTCCTCGACCTCGTCGGCGGGGACACGCTGGCCGACGCGCCCGCGCAGGTCCGCGACCGGGCCCGTGTCGCCAGCGTCGTCGACCCAGCGGTGAAGGCGATGGGCGGGCGCTACGTCTTCGTCCGCCCCGACACCCACGACCTCGAGGAGCTGGGCCGGATGGCCGACGCCGGCCAGCTGCGGGTGCCGATCGCCCGGGCGTTCCCGCTGGAGCAGGTGGCCGACGCGCAGGCCCTGGTCGCCGAGGGGCACGTGCGCGGCAAGGTCGTGGTCACGCTGACGTGAAGACGACGCCCGAGTGAGCATCGCAGGGAGATGCCCGGAGCCGACAGCGAGTGAGCATCGCAGCGAGCGCCAGCGAGCGAGGAGCGGAGCGAGCGCGGAGGCGACTGACGGCAGCGACCGAGGAGCGGAGCGAGGGCGGAGACGGACCACGGGCAGAGTGAGCGCTCTCCAGCCGCCGGTCGACGACGCCGACGTCCCGCGGTACTGGCGGGAGCTGGGCCTGCCGGGCCTGGTCGACGTGCACGTGCACTTCCTGCCCGAACGGGTGCAGGCCAAGGTCTGGCAGTACTTCGAGGCGGCCGAGACCCACTACGGGGCGGCCTGGCCGATCCGGTACGCGCTGCCCGACGACGAGCGGCTGGCGCGCCTCGAGGCACTCGGCGTCCGGGCGTTCCCCACGCTGCCCTACCCGCACAAGCCGGGCATGGCCGCCTGGCTCAACGACTGGTCGGCGGAGTTCGCCGCGGCGCACCCGCAGGTGCTGCACTCGGCGACGTTCTACCCCGAGCCGGAGGCGCCGCACTACGTCGCCGAGGCGCTGGCCGGCGGCGCCCGCGTGTTCAAGGTGCACGTGCAGGTGGGCGCCTTCGACCCGCGGCACCCGCTGCTGGACCCGGTGTGGGCGCGGCTGGAGGAGACCGGGACGCCGGTGGTCATCCACTGCGGCTCGGGCCCGCTGGCCGGCGAGCACACCGGGCCGGAGCCGATGACCGGCCTGCTCGAGCGGCACCCGCGGCTGCAGCTGGTCATCGCCCACCTCGGCATGCCGGAGTACCGGGAGTTCCTCGACCTCGCCGAGCGGTTCGAGCGGGTGCACCTGGACACCACGATGTTCGCCACCGACTTCACCGAGCGGCTGATGCCCTTCGACCCCGCCGACCGGCCGCGCCTGGCCGCGCTGCGGGACAAGGTCCTGCTGGGCAGCGACTTCCCCTCGATCCCGTACCCGTACGCCCACCAGCTGGCCGCGCTGCACCGGCTGGAGCTGGGGGAGGAGTGGCTGCGTGCCGTCCTGTGGCACAACGGAGCGCGGCTGTTCACGATCGAGTCGTGACCCCGGCCATCCGCCTGACCGCCGCCGTCCTCGGGACGCCCGATCCCCGGGGACTGGCCCGCTTCTACGGCAGGCTGCTCGGCTGGCCGCTGCGCGACGACGACCCGGAGTGGGCCACGCTCCGCCCCGAGGACGGCGGCCCGGGGCTGTCCTTCCAGCTCGAGGCCGACCACGTGCCGCCGGTGTGGCCGCCCGAGCGGGGCGCCCAGCAGATGCAGCAGCACCTCGACTTCGAGGTCGCGGACCTGGCCACGGCGAGCGCCCACGCGGAGGCCGCCGGCGCCCGCCTCCTGTCGCACTACACCGAGCCGCACGAGGACGTCCGGATCTACGCCGACCCGGCCGGCCACCCGTTCTGCCTGTTCGTGCGTCTGGGCGGCCGGCAGCCGTCGTCCGGTCAGGAGGGCTGATGCCGTCGTTCTCGCTGACCGCGACGGTCCTCGACACCCCCGACCCGCAGGGGCTGGCGCGGTTCTACCAGCGGCTGCTGGGCTGGCCGCTGGGCGACGACGACCCGCAGTGGGCGACCCTGCGCCCGGCGGACGGCGGGCCGGGCCTGTCGTTCCAGCGCGAGGAGCAGCACGTGCCGCCGGTGTGGCCGGCCGGCCCCGGCGACCCCCGCATGCAGCTGCACCTCGACATCGAGGTCGACGACCTCGACGCGGCCGTGGCGCTGGCCGTCGAGGCCGGTGCGACCGTGGCCGGGTTCCAGCCGCAGGACGGCGTCCGGGTGTGCCTGGACCCCGCCGGTCACCCGTTCTGCCTGTTCCTCCCCGGCTGGTGAGCCCCGGCCCGGTCGGCCGACCCGGGTTCAGGTGCCCGGCGGCTGGTAGTTGGCGTGCACCTGCGACGCGGCGTCCATCTCCTCGGGGGTCATGAGGGCGATGGTGCGCAGCGACACCATCCCGCTGGCGTTCACCGCCAGGCTCACGGCCGTGGCCGTCCTGTGGTCGGGCAGGTCGGCGATCGTGTAGACGTCGTCGCTGCCCAGGGCGAAGTCGAAGGTCTCCAGCCGGCCGCCCAGCTCCGCGCACATCTTCTCGATGGCGGCGCGGCGGCTGGTGCCGCCGGCGGCCATGATCGCCTTGGCGCCCTGCGGTGCGTACCGACCGATGAACAGGAACCGGGGCATCGTGACCTCCGTGTCAGGCCCCCGTGCCCGTGCGATGGTCCGGACGGCCCGGTCGGCCCGCAACACCCGTCCCCACGCGGGGGGCGGTGGCAGCGTGGCGACGACGGACCGTCGGGCCCCCGGAACCGGGTCGACCACCGGACGTCGGCGTCCCTACGCTCCGACCCCGTGCACGCGCTGCCCGAGGGCCTGTCCGCCCGCCCGCTGACCCTGGACGACGTCCCCGCCGCGGCCGAGCTGCTCGCCGCCGCGGAGGTCGTCGACGCGACCGGTGAGCACGAGGACGCCGACGACCTCGCCGAGTTCTGGGGCGACGACCGCATCGACCTGACCCGGGACGGGCGGGCCGTCTGCACGGCGGACGGGCGGCTGGTCGGCTGGGCGACCGCCATCTCCCCGGGCAGCGGGCGCGACGCCTTCCGGGTGTGGCTCGAGGGCCGGGTGCACCCGGACGCGCGCGGCCAGGGCATCGGCCGCGCCCTGCTGGACTGGCAGCGCGGCCGCGGTGCGGAGCTGCACGCCGCCGTGCAGCCGGAGGCGCCGGCGCGGTTGACCGTCTCGGTGTACCCGGCCATGGCCTCCCTGGAGGCGCTGCTGCGGCGGGCGGCGTTCGAGCCCGAGCGCCGGTACTGGGACATGGAGCGGCCGCTGACCGACCTTCCGGCGGTGCCGGCCGTGCCCGGGGTCGACCTGGTGCCCTTCGGCTGGGACCGCGACGAGGAGGTGCGCCGCGCGCACAACGCCGCCTTCAGCGAGCACTTCGGGTCCACCGTGCTCGACGAGGCCGGGTGGGGCACCTGGTTCACCGGGCAGCGCGCGTTCCGCCCGGACCTCTCGGTGCTGGCCCTGGCCGACGGGGCGGTCGTCGGGTACGTCCTGGCCTACGTCTTCGAGGCCGACACCCGCGCCACCGGGACCCGGCAGACCCATCTCGGCCAGATCGGCGTGGCGCGGTCGGCGCGCGGCCGCGGGGTCGCCTCGGTGGCGATCACCGCCGCGCTGCGGGCCGCGGCGGAGGCCGGCTGCGCGACGGCGGGGCTGCAGGTGGACAGCGAGAACTCCACCGGCGCGCCGGCCGTGTACCGGCGGCTGGGCTTCGCGCCGGTCCGCACCCGCACGTCCTGGGCGACGACCCTCCCGCCCGCACCGGCCTCCGGCCCGTGAGCGGCGAGCCATGGGGGGACGACGCGGGCCTGGTCGTGCTCCCCGGCGGCGCCCGGGTCCGCGGCCGCCGGCTCGCCGCCCCGGCGACCCCGGCCGACGCGGCCGTGGTCCTCGGCGCCGGTCCGCTGCCGGCCTGGCCGGCTCGGCGGGTCCGGTGGCCGGACTTCTGGGTGCCCCTCGACCGCGCCGACGTCCTCGACGCGCTGCGCGAGGCGCT
Source organism: Geodermatophilus sp. SYSU D00965 (assembly GCF_054050075.1). NCBI lineage: Bacteria > Bacillati > Actinomycetota > Actinomycetes > Geodermatophilales > Geodermatophilaceae > Geodermatophilus > Geodermatophilus sp. SYSU D00965. The sequence continues at coordinate 66,591 of NZ_JBJGYQ010000021.1, forward strand.
GGAACGGGCGCGCGCGGGGGAGCGGGTGGAGGTGGCCTGTCGCGGCGGCGTCGGGCGCACCGGCACGGCGCTGGCCGCGCTCGCCGTCCTGGACGGGCTGCCGGCCGACACCGCGGTCACCTGGGTCCGCCGGTACCACCACCCCCGTGCCGTGGAGACGCCCTGGCAGCGCCGCTGGTTGCGGTCGATCGAGCCGTGAGCTCGGCCCCGTCCCGGGCGTGCGAGGGGTGGGGAGGATGGGGTCGTGCCTTGGTCGTTGGCCCCGTCCCGGGTCCCGCCGCGAGCGTGCGAGGGGTGGGGAGGACGGGGTCCTTCTAGGGTCCCCTGCATGGTCAGCGCCGATCACCTCGCCGACGTCGCCCGCGCCCACCGCGCGGTCGAGCCGCTGCACAACCACCTGTACTTCGCGCCCGAGCAGGACGAGCACCTCGGCGCGGTGGGCCTGCGCCCGGGCCGGATGTGCTACTTCGCCGGGCGGGCGGCCCCGATGGGCGCGGTCGGCCCCGGCCTGGTGACGGCGACCTTCTCCAACTTCGCCCCGGGCATCGTGGCCCGGCACGTGCCGCGCTGCTGGACCCTCGCCACCCCCGAGCAGGTGGTCGAAGGGCGCGCGGCCGCCGCGCGGGCCTCCCTGACCCGGCTGCTCGGTGCCGAGACCGCGGCCGGCCCGGAGGTCGCCGAGCTCGCCGCCCTGCTCCGGGAGGCGTGCACCGCCCTGACCCCCGAGGGCCGGCCGATCTACGCCGGCACCGCCGACCTGCCCTGGCCCGGCGAGCCGCTGCTCGCCGTGTGGCACGGCGCCACGCTGCTGCGCGAGCACCGCGGCGACGGCCACGTGGCGGTCCTCCTGCGGCACGGCCTGTCGGGGCTGGAGGCACTGGTCACGCACACCGCCACCGGCCGCGGCTTCACCGAGGCCGCCGCCCGGGCCACCCGCGGCTGGAGCGAGGAAGAGTGGGCGGCGGCCTGCACGCGGCTCAGCGAGCGCGGCCTGCTGGCCGACGGCGGCCTCACCGACGCCGGGCGGGAGCTGCGGGCGGGCATCGAGGCGGAGACCGACGAGCTGTCGGCGGCACCGTGGGCGCACCTGGGCCGCGAGCGCACGGCCCGCGTCGTGGAGCTCGGCAAGGGGCTGTCGGCGCGGCTGGTGGCGGCCGGCGCCTACCCGGCCGGGACCTTCGCCGCGCGCTAGACCCGGGCAGCCCTCCCGCAGGGTCCCGCCGCGAGCTCGCGAGTGGTGGGGGCGAGCGGGTCCATCTCCTATGGTCTGGATCACAGTCCTGGGGAGGGCGTCATGACCGCCACTGATCGCAGGCCCGGGTCCGGTCAGCGGACCGACGTCGACGCCGCCTTCCGCGGCTCGGCCACCTACCGCAGCCTCGGGGAGCAGCGGCTCAGCCCGGCCGAGGAACGGTTCGAGAAGGGCCGGCGGACCGTCGGGCTGTTCCTCGCCCCGGTCGTCACGATTGTCTTCGCGCTGCTGCCGCTGGACCTGCCGCGCGACCAGCACCTGCTCGCGGCGGTCCTGCTCGGCGTCATCGTCCTGTGGATCACCGAGCCGGTGCCGATCCCGGTCGGCGGGCTGATCGGGGTCGGGGCGATCGTCGTCCTCGGCGTCGTCCCGGCTGACGACGCGGTGGGGCCGCTGGGGTCGACGACGGTCTTCACCTTCATCGGCGCCTTCATCCTCGCCGCGGCGATGCTCAAGCACGGCGTCGCGCGGCGGTTCGCGATGGCCATCCTGTCGATGAGGTGGGTGGGCGCCTCCACCGCGCGGGTGGTCATCGCCTTCGGGCTGATCACCGCCCTCCTGTCGGCGTTCGTCTCCAACACCGCCACCGTCGCGATGCTGCTCCCGACGGCGATCGGCATCCTGTCGGTGATCGCCAAGCTGATGCAGGACCGCGAGATGGTCGCCCCCGACTTCGACCCGCTGCGGCTGCGGGTGGGCGTCGCGCTGATGCTGATGCTGGCCTACGGGGCCAGCGTCGGCGGTCTGATCACCCCGGTGGGCACCCCGCCCAACCTGATCGGCCGCGGGCTGATCGAGGAGGCGACGGGGGAGCGGATCAGCTTCCTCGACTGGATGCTGATGGCCCTGCCGATCTGCGCGCTGATGTTCGTGGCGCTGGCCGCCGTCCTGCTGCTGCTCAACCGTCCCGAGATCAAGCGGATCGAGGGCGTGCACGAGTACGTGCAGCGCGAGCGCGCGGAGCTCGGGCCGATGTCGCGGGCGGAGAAGAACACGCTGGCCGCGTTCGGCGCCACCGTGCTGCTGTGGATCTTCCCCGGCGTCATCGCGCTGACGGCCGGGACCGACTCCGACCTCTACGGAACGATCTCCGACCGGCTCGACGAGGGCGTCGTCGCCGTCCTCGGCGCCTCGCTGCTGTTCCTGCTCCCCACCGACTGGAAGCGCCGGGAGTTCACGCTCAACTGGTCGGACGCGGCGAAGATCGACTGGGGCACGATCCTGCTGTTCGGCACCGGGATCATCTTCGGCTCGCTGCTGGCCGACACCGGCCTGGCCGAGACCATCGGCACCAGCTCGGCCGAGACCCTCGGCCTGACCAGCACGCTGGCGATCACCGTCTTCGCGGTGATCCTGGCGATCGTCATCTCCGAGACGACCAGCAACACCGCCTCGGCCGCCGTGGTCGTGCCGATCGTCATCCCGGTCGCGGTGGCCGCGGGCATCAACCCGTTCGTGCCGGCGCTGGCGGCCACGTTCGCCGCGTCGTTCGGGTTCATGCTGCCCGTCTCCACGCCGCAGAACGCGATCGTCTACGGCTCGGGCGTCGTGCCGATCACCAAGATGATCCGGTCGGGCATCTCCTTCGACGTCCTCGGCGCGCTGCTGATCGTCCTGCTGCTCCCGCTGTTGATCGACCTCGTGCTGAACGTCGGTTAGTCGCCCCGCTCGGGCAGGGCGGCGGCGCGAGCGACGACGTGGTCGACCAGGCCGTACCGCAGCGCCTCCTCGGGGGTGAACCACCGGTCGCGGTCGGAGTCGGCCTCGACCTGCTCGACGGTCTGCCCGGAGTGCTGCGCCTGCAGCTCGTTGATCTCCCGCTTCAGCCGCCGGAACAGGTCGGCCTGGATGGCGATGTCGGACTGCGTGCCCCCGACGCCGGCCGAGGGCTGGTGCATCATGATCCGGGTGTGCGGCAGGGCGTGCCGCTTGCCCGGCGTGCCGGCCGACAGCAGGAACTGGCCCATCGAGGCGGCCATCCCCAGCCCGTAGGTGGCCACGTCGCAGTCGACGAACCGCATGGTGTCGTAGACGGCCATGCCGGCGCTCACCGAGCCGCCGGGTGAGTTGACGTAGAGGTGGATGTCGCGCTTCGGGTCCTCGGCGGCCAACAGCAGCACCTGCGCCGAGACCCGGTTGGCGACGGCGTCGTCGACCGCTTCGCCGAGGAAGACGATCCGCTCGCCGAGCAACCGGTCGTAGACGGCGTCGGGAAGACTCGCCGAGCCTCCGGTGAGCATCAGGGGGACGTCCGGGCTGGTCGACGCGGCAGTGGGCATGGTCCGGTCCTCTCGCGCAGCGGGGTGTGCCGACGCCCGGGAGTCTGCTCGGAATGGCGCGGAGAATGCAGTAGAAAATGGACGATTACGCTTTCTGCTGAATTGTTGTGCTCTCGGAGGAATGCGGTTGCCATCGCCGTCGACCGGCGCCGCGGCACGGCGTCGTCGTCCCGGCGCCACGCGCCGTTCACCCGCCCGGGGGAGCCGGTTGGACAGGGCGTGTCACGATGGACGACGGCCCGCTGACTCTCCGCGGGTCCACCGACGACGGGAGGGAGCGAGCGCGTGCGCAGCGAACCGCCCAGTACCGGCACCGAGGTCCACCCCGCTCGTTGAAGGACCCCGCTGCCCCCCGCCACTCGCGAGCTCGCGGCGGGACCCTGCAGCGGGGCCACGGGCGGGCGGACCTCTGACGCGTCCCCCCGCCCCAGCGTCCTCCCGGGAGTCCGTCGTGGTCGACCGCCGTCGTGCGTCCCTCACCGCCCTGTCCCTCGGCCGCCGTCCGCGGCCCGAGCTGACCCTCGCCCCTGCGCCGGTGGCGCAGCCGGCCGCGGCCGACGGCGCCCAGCGGCCGTCGCTGATCGTCGACAACGCCGTCTACTCGTCCGGTCGGCGGGTGGCGACGCCGGAGACGGTCGCCGAGAGCCACGACTGGCTGGTGGAGGACCCCGAGCGCCTCGTGTGGCTGGGCCTCTACCGGCCCGAGCCGGGGGAGCTCGGCGAGCTCGCCGAGCAGTACGACCTGCCCGAGCTCGCGGTCGAGGACGCCATCAAGGCCCACCAGCGGCCCAAGTTCGAGCGCTACGGCGACACGCTGTTCGTCGTCCTCAAGGCCGCGCGGTACCTCGACGCGGCCGAGGAGGTGGAGTTCGGCGAGCTGCACCTGTTCCTCGGCCGCAACTTCGCCATCACCGTGCGGCACAGCGAGTCGCCGGACCTCTCCCGCGTGCGGCGCCGGCTGGAGAGCGAGCCGGCGCTGCTGGAGAAGGGCAGCGAGGCGGTCCTCTACGCGATCCTCGACGCCGTCGTCGACGGCTACCCCCCGGTGGTCGCCGGGCTGGCCAACGACATCGACGAGATCGAGACCGAGGTCTTCCGCGGGGACCCGGGGGTGTCCCGGCGCATCTACGAGCTGTCCCAGGAGGTGCTGGAGTTCCAGCGCGCCGCCCAGCCGCTGACCGGCATCCTCGCCCAGATCGCCGCCGGGTTCGACAAGTACGGCGTCGACGAGGACCTGCGCAGCTACCTGCGCGACGTCGAGGACCACGTCGTCCAGGTCAACGAGCGGGTCGAGGGCTTCCGGCTGCAGCTGCGGGACATCCTCACGGTCAACGCCACGCTGGTCGCCCAGCGGCAGAACGAGGAGATCCGGGAGCTCACCGAGGCCTCGATCGCCCAGGGCGAGGAGGTCAAGAAGATCTCCGCGTGGGCGGCCATCCTCTTCGCGCCCACGCTCGTGGGCACCGTCTACGGGATGAACTTCGACTCGATCCCCGAGCTGCACTGGCACCTGGGCTACCCGTTCGCCCTGGTGCTCATGGTCGGGGTGAGCGTGACCCTCTACTGGGTCTTCAAGCGCCGCGGGTGGATCTGACCGGCGCGGTCAGCCGCCGTCGCGCCGGCAGCGCAGGACCGCGTCGACGATCGCGTCGTACCCGGTGCACCGGCACAGGTTGCCGCTGAGGGCCTCGCGGACCTCGGCCTCGGTCGGCGAGGCGACCCGCTCGAGCAGGTCCTCGGCGGCCAGCAGCATCCCCGACAGGCAGAAGCCGCACTGGAAGGCGTTGACGTCCCAGAAGGCCTGCTGCAGGGCGGTGAGCGTGCCCCCGTCGGCCAGGGACGCGATCGTCGCGACGTCGGCGCCGTCCTCGGCGACCGCGAGCCGCAGGCAGGACTTGGCGATCGCGCCGTCCACCCGCACGGTGCAGGCGCCGCAGTCGCCGGTGCGGCACCCGGCCTTGGGGGCGGTCGCACCGAAGTCGTCGCGCAGCGCGTCGAGCAGCAGCGAGCGGGGGTCGACCGCGGCGGTGCGCCGCGTGCCGTCCACCGTGAGCGTCAGCTCCACCCGGTCGTCCCCGGTCACGGTCGTCCTCCGTCTCCTCGGGCAGTCGCTTCCTGCGCGGTGGCCACCGCCGCCGCCAGCGCACGCCGGGCCACCGGGCCGGCGACCGCGGCCCGGTAGGACGCAGGCGCCAGCACGTCCTCCCACGGCTCGGTCACCGCGGCGGCGGCTACCTCCGCGGTGGCCTGCAGCTGCGCCTCGCCGGGGACCGAGCCGACCAGCGGCGCGACGTCGACGCGCACCGGGACGGCGGCCACCCCGCCGAGCACGAGCGTGGCCGCGGTGCACACCCCCGCGGCGTCGAGCCGCACCAGCGCCGCCGCGGTGGCGATCGGCCACGAGCTGGCGCCGCGCTTGAGCTTGACGTAGCCGTGCCCGGCGCCGGCCGCGGACGGCAGGTCGAACCCGGCCAGCAGCTCCCGGGGGCCGACGGCGGACCGCATCGCCCCGGCGAACAGCTCGTGCGCGGGGACGGCCCGCTCCCCGTCGGGGCCGGCCACGAGGGCCACCGCGCCGGAGGCGACCAGCGCGGCCGGGACGTCGGACTGCGGGCGGGCCGCGACCGCGGCGCCCCCCACCGTGGCCTGGTTGCGCAGCGCCCAGCCGCCGGTGATGCCGGCGGCCATCGTGCGCAGCAGGGGCGCGTGCGCGGCGACCTCGGCGCTGGTGAGCAGGTCGGCGTAGGTGCACGTGGCGCCGATCCACAGCCCCGTCGCGGTGGGAGCCACCCCGCCGAGGCCGGCCCGGCGCAGGTCGACCAGCCGGGCCGGGGCCGACTCGCCGCGGTCCATCTCCGGCAGCACCCAGGTGCCGCCGGCGAGGACCCGGCCGCCGTCGGCCAGGGCCGTCAGGCAGCCGGCGAGGTCCCGCGGGGCGACGTAGCCGAACCGGGCCGGGATCACGCGCCGGCCCCGGCGAGGGCCGCCAGCACGCGCGGTGGGCTGACCGGCGTGGACTCCAGCGCGGCGCCGCGGGGTGCCAGCGCGTCGTTCACCGCGTTGACCACGGCGGCCAGCGCACCCGAGAAGCCGGACTCGCCGACCCCCTTCGCGCCCAGCGGTGTGCCGGGGGCGGGGGTGCACAGGTGCTCGAGCTCGACCCGGGGCAGGTCGGCCGCCCGGGGGAGGAGGTAGGTCTTGAAGCCGGTGCTGAGCGGCATCCCCGAGGGGTCGTACCGCAGCTCCTCGCCGAGGGCCGCCCCGATCCCCATCGCCACCCCGCCGGTGACCTGCCCGTCGACGAACATCGGGTTCACCACGGTCCCGCAGTCGTGGGTGACCACGTGCCGCAGCAGGGTCACCACCCCGGTCTCGGCGTCGACCTCGAGCACCGACGCGTGCACCGCGTACGGGTAGGTCGTGTACGTCTGCATCCGCCCGAGCGCGTCGGGCTGCTGCGAGACGTTGCCCGGCCGGTAGGTGCGGGTGGACTCCAGGTGCGGCTCGATGTCGAGCTCGAGCCGGTAGGTCAGCGTCGCCACGGCCTGCGCGACCGTGCTGATCGGCACCGCCCGCCCCGGCGCCACCTCCGCGACCCCGCCGGCCAGCCGCACCTCCTCCTCGGGCCCGGCCCCCAGCAGCGCCCGGGCCGCGGTGCGCAGCTTGGCGGCCACGTCGCGGGCGGCCAGGACGGCGGCGTTGCCGCCGGTGATGATCGACCGGCTGGAGATGTTGCCGAAGCCGTAGGGGCAGCGGTCGGTGTCGCCCTGGACGACGGTGACCGCGTCGAGCGGCACCCCGAGCTCGTCGGCCACCAGCTGCGCGATGGCGGTGTCGTTGCCGGTGCCCGGGGAGGTCACGCCGGTGAGGACGGTGACCCGGCCGGTGGGGGAGACCCGCACCGTCGAGGTGTCGAACGCGGCGACCATGGCCCCCGGGATGTCCGCGCTCTCGGGCATCAGCTCGAAGGCCAGGCCGATCCCGAGCAGCCGGCCCTCGCGGCGGGCCGCCGCCTGCTGCGCGCGCACGGCGGGGAGGTCCAGCCGGCGCAGGGTCAGGTCGAGGGCCGTGGCGTAGTCGCCGCTGTCGAGCTCCAGGCCGGAGGTGTGCGCGTGGGGGAACGCGCCGGGCGGCACGAAGTTGCGGCGGCGGACCTCGGCGGGGTCGAGGCCGACCGTGGCGGCCACCCGTTCCAGGACGCGCTCCAGCAGCAGCGTCGCGCCGTCCTTGCCGAACGGCTTGGTGCCCACCCACGGGGTCTTGTTCGTGACGACGACCTGGTAGCGCACGTGGCAGGAGGTCAGTGCATAACCCAGCCCGGTGGCCAGCGCGCCCACGTGCGCCATGCCCCAGCCGTGGGTGGCCGCGGCCGCGCCGTGGTCGGAGATCGCGTGCACGTCCAGCGCGCGCAGCCGGCCGTCGTCGTCGAAGGCCACCCGGTAGCGCAGCACCTGCTCGCGGGTGCCGGCCTGCAGCGTCGCCGAGCGCTCCTCCACCCAGGTCACCGGCCGGCCGACGAGCAGGGTGAGCAGGGGGGCCAGGAAGTCCTCGCGGTTGCCGTACATCTTCAGCCCGAACGACCCGCCGAGCCGCGGCGCGACCACCCGGATCTGCTCCTCGTCCAGGCGCAGGCAGGCCGCGAGCACGGTGCGCAGCACGTGCGGGTTCTGCGTGGTGGCGTGCACGGTCAGCCGGCGGGTGGCCGCGTCCCAGGAGGCCACCGACGCGCGGGGCTCCATCGGCGCGGCCGTGCCCCGGTGCGCGCGCACCTCCCCGTCGAGCAGGTGCGCCGCGCCGGCCGAGGCGGTGGCGAAGTCGTCGGGCCCGACCTCCCGCTCGATGAGCAGGTTGTCGCCCCACTCCGGGTACAGCAGGGTCGCCCCGGGGCGCAGCGCCTCCTCCGCGTCGAGCACCGCGGGCAGCGGCTCGTAGACGACCTCGACCGCGGCGGCCGCCGCGGCGGCGTCGGCGGCGGTCTCGGCGACGACGGCGGCCACCGGCTCGCCGGCGTACACGACGGTGCCCTCGGCCAGCGGCCGGACGACGGCGTGGTGGCCGCCCAGGTGGCCGGCGTCCAGCCCGTGCGGGATCTCGTCGCAGTGGCGGGCGGCCTCGGCCCCCGTCACGACGGCGACGACCCCCGGCAGCGCGCGGGCGGCGGCCGTGTCGACGGAGACGATGCGCGCGTGCGCGTGCGGGGACCGGACCAGCACCGCGTGCGTGGTCCCGGGCAGGGCGACGTCCCCGGTGTAGACGGCTCGCCCGGTCAGGTAGAGGTCGCCGTCCTGCCGGCGGACGCGCTGCCCGACGAGCCGGTCGGGGACGGTCGCGGTCACGCGGCCGGTGCCCCCTCCGGCTGCACCACCAGGTCGATGACGGCGTGCCGGAACGGGTTGGCCACCCCGAAGCCGGCCGCCTGCTGCGGGTCGTCGACGGGTGCGAAGTCCCGCACCAGGCTGTGCTTCACCGCGAACACCGCGTCGGAGTCCAGGTAGGGGCTGCCCGCAACGAAGATGTGCGTCGTCACCGGCACGTGCCCGGGCGCCTGGGCGATGAAGTGGATGTGCGCCGGCCGGTAGGAGTGCCGGCCCGTGGCCGCCAGCAGCTCGCCCACCGGGCCGTCGGTCGGGATGGGGTAGTGCGCCGGGACGACGGTGCGGAACCAGAAGCGGCCCTCGGCGTCGGTGGTGAACAGCCCGCGGCCGTTGCCCGGGGGCTGCACGTCGGGCCGCTGCACGTCGTAGAAGCCGTCCTCGTCGGCCTGCCACACGTCGACCGTGGCCCCGGCCAGCGGCTCTCCGGAGACCGACAGCACCCGCCCCTCGACGACGCACGGCTGCCGGCCGCCCACCTCGTCGATGGAGTCGCCGTTCTCGCGCACCGGGGAGACCGTCATGTGGAACGGCCCGAGCACGGTGGCCTCGGTGGCGCCGGCGACCTTGCGGTGGTTGATGTTCTCGACCAGGGCCGAGACCCCGAGGACGTCGGAGAGGAGCACGAACTCCTGCCGGACGTCGTCGCACTTCTGGCCGGTGCGGGTGAGGAAGTCGATCGCCGTCTCCCACTCGGCGATCGTGGGCTCCACCTCGCGGACCGCGGCGTGCAGACCGCGGACGACCGCCGACAGCAGCTCGCGCAGCCGCGGGTCGGGGGTGCCGGCGAAGCTGTCGACGGTGGCGTCGGTGACGGTCTCCTCGGTGATGTCCTCCGGCACGACGGCCGGGTCGGTGCGCGGGCTGTGCAGGTCGGTCATGGGTTCGTGCCTCCGGTGGTCCCCGCGTCGAGCGGGATGACGGGCAGCAGCAGCGCCGAGGGCCGCGCCGTGTCGTGGTAGATGGTGTGCAGCGTCGTCCGGGAACTGGTCACGTGGTAGGGGACGTACTCGGCGTTGGTCGCGCCCGCCACGCCGGTGGGCACGTCCATGCTGGTGATCTCCACGCAGATCCGGTGGCCCCGCTCGAAGAGGTTCGCCGTCGCCAGGATCTCGATCTCGTACTCGACCACCTCGCCCGGCGGCACCGGCTCGGCCGCGGCGCGGGTCAGCCTGTGGAACGGCTTCCACTCGGTGCTGCGCTCGGGGTCCAGCGCGCGGTTGGACGCCTTGAGCCACCCGCGGGTGAGCTCCCGCTCGGGCAGGTCGGAGCGCAGCTCGCGCTCGCCCTCGCGGACGGTCATCACGTGCGGGTCGGGCCCGATGTCCTTGAGCGACACGATCCAGGTCGTGTCCTCCTGGTCGATCGCGGCGAACAGCCGCAGCGTGGCCGGGCCGGCGATCAGCAGCGGCTCGCTGAGCGGCTCGCTGACGTACCGCAGCCCGGTCACCTTGCGGGTGTGGGTGAGCGGCATCTGCACGAACGCGTCCGGCGGGATGGTGTCGTCGACCGAGGAGGGCACGAACGGCTGCGGCCGCAGCCGCTCCCAGCTGTTGAGGTAGAAGGGCGTCCACTGCGTCTCGGGCAGCGGCCAGTCGGTGCCGGTGCGCCACTCGTTGGCCCCGGTCACCCAGTAGCGCACCGGGGGCTCGTCGAGGACGCCGGTGTCGATGCCCTTCAGCCAGTGGTCGTACCAGCGCAGGATCTCCGAGTGCAGCCCGTGGAAGGGCCGCTCCAGGTGCGCCGGGCCGGCGAACAGCAGCTTCTTGTCGGTGCTGGCGATGTGCCGCCAGTAGGTCTGCGCGCCCTGCAGGTGCGTCTTGTAGGTGTAGGCGTACCAGCCGGACCCGGTGTAGACGGGCAGGTCGATGGCGGCGAACTCGGCCTCGCTCTGCTCGAGCACGCCCTCGGCCTCGTACGGGTCGATGAGCACGTTGAAGAAGGCCGGCATCAGCTGGCCCTTCATCGTGACCACGTTGTAGAGGTGCGGGTGGATCTTGTAGTCGGGGTCGGCCATCGCCTCCCGCCACAGCGCCTCCCGCTCCGGCGACAACTCCCCGGGCGCCGTCCGGTTCTGGTGGAACGTGCCGAAGTGCCCCACCAGGTAGCGGAAGAGGTGGACGACGCCGCCGGGGTACTCCTCGCGGAAGCCGCCGAGCTCGCCGTAGGCGCCGCGGGGGTCGAACGGGAAGACCGCCTTGAGCGACGGCGGCCGCTGCCGGGCCACGTGCACCTGCTCCGCACCGAAGCCGGAGATGCCGACCATGCCGACGTTGCCGTCGCACCACGGCTGCTGGGCGATCCACTCGATCAGGTCGTAGGAGTCCCAGGTGCGGGAGCCGCCGCTCTCGGACTTGCCCACCCCGCGCGGCATCCCGATGACGTGGACGTAGCCGCGGGAGACCAGGAAGCGGGTGTCGCCGGCCTCCATCGGACCGCTCCACAGCGGCGACCAGGCCGGCTGCGGCGGGATCGCCGTCGCCGTGTCCGGTCCCTGGATGTCCTTGTTGTAGATCGCGAACGCCAGCAGCGCCGGCAGCGGCTCGTCGGTGTCGGGCCGGTGGACGTCGACGCAGAGGTTGACGCCGTCCCGCATCGCCACGTAGACGTCCCTGTCGACGACCATCCCCTCGTACTGGGGCGGGCGGTCGTACCCGGGCGGCACGTGCTCGGGGGACGGCGGCAGCGTCGGCATCGGCGGCGGCACCCTTCATCGGCGGCGTGAGCCCGGTCACGCTAGCCGGGGCGCTGCGCCCGTCCTGTCCGCCCAGCGCGGGCGGCAGCCGGAAACCGCGACGGGTCCGCTCAGGCCAGGACGGCGTCGGCCTCGGTGGCCTGGAGGGTGAGGTCGGCCGCCGTGGTCAGCCAGCCCGCGACCAGCAGCAGCGGCCACGGCCGCTCGTCGTCCAGCGACGCGGTCGCCGCCGCCAGTGAGGCCTGCGCCACCGCCCTGCACGCCATGCTCCGCACGACCAGCTCCTCTCGTCCGCTTGCCAGCAGGGTCGGCACCGGGGGCGCGACACTCCAGCGGCGCAACAGGAACGTCATCCCGACGGGTGGGGCGGTGATCCGGGCAACGGTCCCGAAACGGCGCCGACGCGCAGCGATTGACCGGCGGCGGCCCGCGCGCGCAGCATCGTGCGGTGCTCCTCCTGCGACGGCGGGACGTCGAGCAGCTGCTCGACGTGGGTGACCTGGTCGACGCCCTGGCGACGGCGATGGCCGACCTCTCGGCCGGGCGGGCCTCGGTCCCGCCGCGCGTGGCCGCGCGCGTCGACGACCGGGGCCTCCTCGCGGCGATGCCGGGCTACAGCCCGACGCTCGGGTGGCTGGCGGTCAAGGTGCTCTCGGTGTTCCCGGGCAACGCCGCCCCCCGGACCCCCACGCACCAGGCGCTGATCTCGCTGTTCGACCCGGAGACCGGGACGCCGTGCGCGCTGATGGACGGCAACGCGATCACCGCGGCCCGGACCGCGGCCTGCTCCGCCCTCTCGGTGCGGCTCCTGGCCCGGCCCGACGCCGCCGTCCTGGCCGTGCTGGGCACCGGCGTCCAGGCCCGGGCGCACGCGCTGGCCGTCCGCGCCGTCCGGGACCTCGAGGACGTGCGCGTCGCCGGGCGGCACCCGGAGCGGGCCGAGTCGCTCGCCGCCGACCTGCGCGCGGCGGGGCTGCCGGCGCGGGCGGTGCCCTCGTGGGACGACGCCACCCGCGGCGCCGGGCTGGTGTGCGCCGCCACCGCGGCGGAGGAGCCGGTCGTCCGGCGGGAGTGGCTCGACCCGGGCACGCACGTGACCTCGGTCGGCTTCACCGCGACCGGCCGCGAGGTGGACGACGACACCGTCGCCGACGCCCTCGTGGCGGTCGAGCGCCGGGAGACCGCGCTGGCGGCCTACCCGGTCGGCAGCAACGACCTCGCCGACCCCCTCGGCCGCGGCCTGCTGCTGCCCGACGACGTCGTCGAGATCGGCGAGCTGGTCGAGGAACGGCGGCCCGGGCGGACGACCCCCGACCAGCTCACCCTGTACAAGTCCGTCGGCGTGGCGGTGCAGGACGCCGCGGCCGCCGGTCTGGTCTTCGCGGCCGCCTGTCGCACGGGCGTGGGCCACCGGCTGACCATGTGAGACCGGCGCCGGGCAGCGGGCTGACACCATCGCGGGCATGACGACGACCGAGCGCGGCATGCCGCCCCTCCAGGCCGACGAGCGGGCGACGCTGGAGGGCTGGCTGGACTTCTACCGGGCCACGCTGATCGGCAAGTGCGAGGGGCTCCCCGACGAGCAGCTGCGGACGCCCTCCGTGCCGCCGTCGCCGCTGACCCTCCTCGGGCTCGTGCAGCACATGGCCGAGGTCGAGCGGAACTGGTTCTGGCGGGTGCTGCTGGAGGAGCGGGTCCCGCCCATCCACGACCCGTCCGCCGACCCCGACGGCCCGGACGGCGGCTTCGACCTGGCCCCGGATGCCTCGCTGGCCACCGCCCGTGCCGTCTGGGAGGAGGAGGTCGCGCGGAGCCGGGCCAACTGCGCCGGGCGCGACCTGGACCGGACCAGCCCGTTCATGGGCGGGCAGGTCACGCTGCGGTGGATCTACAACCACCTGATCGCCGAGTACGCCCGGCACGCCGGCCACGCCGACCTCATCCGCGAGCGCATCGACGGCGCGACCGGCGTCTGAGGCCCCCGGGTCACGGCGGCCCGAGGCCGTCGTCGCCGGGCGCGAGGAGCTGGCACGGCGGGCAGCGATGGCCGAGGGGCACCTCGGACCAGGACGGGCCGTCCAGCGGGACGAGGACCTCCGCGTCGACGAGGCCGCAGAGCGACGAGTCGTCCCCGTCGACCACGTGCACGCTGCCCGGGCCGGGCGCGACCCCGTGCGGCGTGCCGGTGCGGAGCGCGACGGTGGACGCAGTGCTCTCGGCCGGGACGGGCAGTAGCCCGCTGCGCAACCGCACGGTGAAGCCGTCGGCGGCGATGAGGGCGATGTCCACGTCGTCGAGCTGGTGGCTGAGCCACAGGCCCAGACCGGCACCGGTCGCGCTGTCGGGCGCGGGGACGAGCCCGGTCAGGGGGTCGGCCGGGCCGGGGCCGGTGTCGTGCACGTGGACGACGACCCGATCCGGTCCGGTCCAGACCTGGACGGTGGTGGGTGGCCGGCCGTACAGCTCCGCGTTGACGACGGCCTCGGACAGCGCGAACAGCAGGTCGTCGCGCGCGGGAGCGCTGATCCGTCCCGATGCCGCGGCCGCGACGCGGCGCCGGACCTGCTTGAGCGAGACGTTGGTGAGCCGGAGGGCCGGAGTGGTCACCTCGAGCGCGTCGGCCGTCGGCGGCAGGCACGAGAACTCGGCGACGTCCTGGTACCGGGCGCTGGCGCTGGCGCCGCCGTCCGCGGTGACGAGGCGGCGGTGGGTGCGCTCGACGACGTCGCGCACGTCGTCGGCCACGGTGGTGGCGTCGTACAGGCAGCGGCTCCACACGGGGTAGTCCTGCCAGACGGTGTTGACGGCGGACTCGTACCGGTCCCAGCCGTCGAACCGCCCGCCGTTGCCCTCGTGCGGGACGTCGCCGGCGATCCGGACCTGCCCGGCGCCGGTCGCCAGGTGCTGCTCGAACTGCTGCCGGTACGCCTCGATGGCGCGCGCGGGGGAGGCGTAGAGGCTCTGGTCGCCGATGAAGGTGACCCCGTCCAGCCGGGGCAGCGCCGCCCGGACCAGGTCGCTCTTGCGGGAGTCGTACCCGAGGACGACCGGCTCGCCGGCGGCCACCCCCTCGGTCACGAACGGCACGACCAGCGCCAGGAACTCCGGGTCGGAGCGGTAGAACCCGGCCTCGTGGAAGTTCCCGACCTGACCGTGCGCGGCACCGGTTCTCATGACTGCGCTCCCAGCTCTGCTGGCCGCAGGTAGGACGCCGGCGACAGGTCGATCAGCCGGGCCGCGAACGGCGGGGTCGCCCGTAGGGACCTGAGATACCCCGCGGGCCCGGGGGTAGTCACCGACGGCGGCAGGAGATGCCGCCCGGGCGACCTCGACGACGGGCCCGGGCTCCCGAGCCGGCCGGACCGGCGGGTCAGCCGGCGGGCCGGCCCGCGGCCCGCCGGCCCGGCAGTACCCGGCCGAGCACCAGCGTGCCGATCCCGGCGAGCACCACCGTGAGCAGGGCGACCCGCAGGCTGGTCGCGTCCGCCAGCGCGCCGATCAGCGGCGGCGAGACGAGGAAGCCGATCCGCAGCAGCCAGTTGATCGCCGCCAGCCCGAGCCCGTGCGGCAGTCCGGGCAGCTCGTCGGCCGCCTGGTAGACGGCCGGGATGAGGGTGGCGACGCCGAGACCGGCCAGGGCGAAGCCGGCCAGCGTGCTCGGCACCGACGGCCACGCCAGGGCCAGGCCCATCCCCGCCGCGGTGAGCGCACCCCCGGCCCGGGCCACCCGGCGCTGGCCGAACCGGTCGACGACGCGGTCGCCGGTCAGCCGCCCGACGGTCATCGCCACCGACAGCGCGACGAAGCCCAGCCCGGCGGTGGCCGCGCCGGCGGTGAGCTCTGTGCGCAGGTAGAGCGCGCTCCACGAGGACCCGGCGTCCTCGACGAACGCCCCGCAGGCGGCCAGCACGCCGAGCACCGCGAGCGCCGGGACGGCGGCTCGCCGGCGCGGCCGCTCCCGGGGGTGCTCGTCGGCGGCCGGTGCGGGGTCGTCCCGGCCGGGCAGCATCGCCCGCGAGGCGACCAGCGCGACGGCGCCGAAGACGACGGCCGAGGCGGCGAGGTGGACGACGAGCGGCACGCCCAGCCCGGCCGCGGCCGAGCCGAGCAGCCCGCCGGCGACCGCGCCGATGCTCCAGATGCCGTGGAAGGCGTTGAGGATCGAGCGCTCGTAGAGGCGCTGCACGCGCAGCCCGTGCGCGTTCTGGGCGACGTCGATGATCGCGTCCAGCGCGCCGGCCACCAGCAGCGCCGCGGCGAGGCCGAACCAGTTGGGGGCCACCGACGCCGTCCACACGGTGACGCCGAGCAGCACCAGGCCGTAGGAGGCGACCCGGCCCGAGCCGAACCGGCGGATCAGCACGGCGGAGGACAGGCCGGCCAGCAGCGCGCCCAGCGGCAGCGCTGCCAGCGCCGTGCCGAAGGCGGTGCTGCTCAGCCCGAGCTGCGCCTTGACCTCCGGCAGCCGCGGGACGAGGCCGGCGTAGAAGACGGCGTTGAGGAAGAAGCAGGCGGCGACGGCGCCGCGGGCACGGCGCAGGCGCGCGGCGTCGAGCGTGGGTGTGTCCACGGTGTCCTGTCGGTGTGTCAGCCGGCGAGCCGGGAGAGGGCGGAGCGGATCTGAGCGGTGTCCATCGGGTCGGTGGACAGGGCGCTGTGCAGGACCAGCCCCTCGACCAGCGCGTCGACCTCCCGCGCGGTCACCGGGTCGAGGTGGCGCTCCAGGCTGCGGCGGCTCCGGGACATCCAGTCCTGGGTGACCGCGCGCAGCGCCGGGTTCCGGGCCGCGGCGACGTAGAGCTCGACGGCGAGCACCAGGTCGCGGGAGGAGCCGAGCAGGTCGCCGGTCAGGTGCTCGACCAGCGCCTCGAGCGCCGCCGCCCGGTCGTGCGCGGCGCGCATGCGCTCGTCGAAGCGGGCCGCGACCGTGTCGACGTGCCGGGTGAACGCCGCGGCCAGCAGGTCGGTCAGCGAGGCGAAGTGGTAGGTCAGCGACCCCAGGGGAACGTCGGCGGCGCGGGCGATGGCCCGGTGCGTGGCGGCGGTGACGCCCTGCTCGGCGATGACGTCGAGCGCGGTGTCCACCAGCCGGTCGCGCCGTCCCGGGTCGTACCGGCGGGCCCGCCGCGCCGGAGCGGGAGCGGCGCTCACCGGCCGGTCGCCGCCGGCGTGCGGACGACGGTCGTCGCCGATGGTGGTCGGCTCGGCCGCGTGCGGCTCGTCCCGGTGTCGGGGATCGCGGACCGGAGGCTCATGAGAACAACCGTACACATCGGGGTCGCCGTGCGCGCGAGCCGAGGAGGGGCGTGGCGGAGTGGCCGGCAGGGTAGGACTGCGCCGCGCCAGCAGATCGCGACCCGGGCAGGTGTGCGATGCAGGACCGTCAGAGCGCCTCCGACCACCCGCGCAGCGACGACGTGAAGGGCAGGGACCGGCAGGACGACGACCGCGGCGGCGGGGACCAGGGAGCCGCCCCGGGCGCGCCGGTCCCGGCCACGCCTCCTGCTGACGACGGCGCCGAGGACCGGGGGCGCACCGGAGCCCCGTGAGGAGCCGGCGCGGGGAGCTCCCGGGTCCGGCCGGCTCCGGGACCCGCGAACCGCGCCGCAGGACGGCCCCGGTGCGGAGGGAGGAGGCGGCGTGCGGGACCTCGTCTACTACATCGGGCTCTCCCTCGACGGCTTCATCGCCGGGCCCGATGACCAGGTCGACTTCTACCCGGCGTCGGAGCCGTACCAGCAGTGGATGGCCACGGAGTTCGCCGACGCGCTGCCCACGCACGTCCGCCGGCACCTGGGCATCGACGCGACGCTCAACCGGCGCTTCGACACCGTCGTCATGGGCCGGCGCACCTACGAGCCGGCCCTGCAGATCGGGGTGACCAGCCCGTACGCCCACCTGCGCCAGTTCGTGGTGTCCCGCACGCTCGAGTCACGGGACCCGCGCGTGACCGTCGTGCGCGACGACCCGGTCGCCGCCGTTCGGGCGCTCAAGCAGGAGGAGACCGGGTTCGACGTCTACCTCGCCGGAGGCGGGCGACTGGCCGGTCAGCTCCTCGACGAGATCGACCGCCTGGTGGTCAAGTACTACCCGGTCGTCGCCGGCGCGGGTCGCACGGCCTTCGGTGACCGGTTCGCCCCCACCCGGTTCGAGCTGGACCAGGTGCAGACCCATCCGGGGGGCAACGCCGTCCTGTACTACTCGCGACGGCGCTGAGCCGGCGCAGCGGCCGCCGGCGCGCCCGACCGCACCCGTGGGTCGGCCGGCGCCGGGGGCCCTGGTCTCCCCGCGCCCGCGGAGGTCAGCTCCCGTGCCACACCCGGACCCCACCGTCCTCGCAGCCGGTGGCGAACAGCCGCCCGTCGGGGGAGAACGCCACCGCCGCGACCCACTCCCGGTGGCCGGTGAGGGCACCCACCTGTTCGCCGGTCCCCGGGTCCCACAGCCGCACGGCCTCGTCGTGGCCACCGGCGGCCAGCAGTCGCCCGTCGGGGGAGAACGCCACCGTCCTGACCCCGTTCGCGGGGCCGCTCAGGGCGTGCACGCGCTTGCCCGTTCGCGGGTTCCACAGCCGCACGGCCTCGTCGCCACCGCCGGTGGCGAGCAGCCGCCCGTCGGGGGAGAACGCGACCGTCCTGACCCCGTTCGAATGGCCGGTGCGGGTGTGCAGGCCCTTGCCGCTCCGGGGGGTCCACCGCTTGCCGCTCTGCGGATCCCACAGCAGCACGGCCTTGTCGCGACTGCCGACGGCGAGCAGCCGTCCGTCCGGGGAGAACGCGACCGCCGCGACCGAGTGCTGGGGACCGGTGAGGACCCGCAGCTGCTCACCGGTCCGCGGGTCCCACAGCCGCACGGTCTCGTCGTCGCTGCCGGTGGCGAGCAGCCGTCCGTCGGGGGAGAACGCGACGGTGTGGACCCAGCTGCCGTGGCCGGTGAGGGCGCCGGACTGCTCGCCGGTCTGCGGGTCCCACAGCCGCACGGTCCGGTCGTCGCTGCCGGTGGCGAGCAGCCGTCCGTCGGGGGAGAACGCGACGGTGTGGACCCAGCTGCCGTGGCCGGTGAGGGTGCGCAGGTGCTCGCCGGTCCGCGGGTCCCACAGCTCCACGGTCTCGTCGTCACCGTTGGCGGCCAGCAGCCCCCCGTCGGGGGAGAACGCCACGCACCGCACCCCCTCGTCCAGGGAGCCGCCTGTCTCGTGGCCGCGCAGCATCGTCGGCGCCGCTGCGGTCCACCCGAGCGACCCTCCCTCCCCCGGGGACGTCGACAGCAGGGGCAGGTCCGGCACCGCCGTCCGTGGGGGAGGGAGGGGGACCGGCCCCCCGGCCAGGGCCCGGGCTCCGTGCGGCCCGGTGGGGTGCGCGGGCGCGCCGGCTGCCACCGGCGCGGTGCGGGCGTCGACGACCGTTCGTCCGGTGGTGGACGGTTCGGGGAACACCGCCGGCGCCGGGACCCGTGCTCGGGTGGTCGGCTCGGTCGGCGGTGCCGGACCGGCGGCTTCCACCGTCGCGAGCAGGTCGACCAGCGCCTGTGGGCGTCCAGGACCGGCCGGGTCGAGGACCACCCTCCGGACGCGGTCGCGGGAGACGATCTCGATGGTCACGGTCGCGGGTGTGGGTGAGGAGCCGGCCGGGGCGGAGGGGAGGTCGACCAGCGACTCGGGGAGGTCGAAGAACCGGGTCCTGCGGACCAGGTCGGCGAGGCGTTCGCTCTCGGCCTTCGCCAGTTCGTCGCTGCTCATCGGTCCCACGGTCGACGGCGGGCCCGACCCGGTGCGCCTCAGCTGCACCCGGTACGGAGGAGGCGGAGGTGCGGGGAAGGCGTCGATCGCGTCCGCGAGCGCCGCGGCGAGCGCGCGGCAGGTCGGGAACCGCTGTGCGGGGTCCTTCGCCATCGCCTGCGTCACGACGTCGTCCACCGCCGGCGCCAGCCACGGGACGAGGTCGGTCGGACGCGGTGGGGGCAGGAGCAGGTGCCCGCGCATCTTGGCGGTGACCGACCCTCCGGGGAACGGGACGCTGCCGGTCAGCATCCGGTGGGCGACGCAGCCCAGCGAGTACACGTCGGAGCGCGCATCCAGGGGCGCGGCTTCGATCTGCTCCGGGGAGGCGTACTCCAACGTGGCGACCACGTCGCCGGTGCGGGTCAGCTGCGTGTCGGCGTCCAGGGACTTGGCGATGCCGAAGTCGGTCAGGAACACCCACTCGGCCTCGTCGTCGCCGGGCGCGGTGAGCAGCACGTTGGCCGGTTTGACGTCCCGGTGCACCAGGTTGCGCTTGTGCGCGTGGTCCAGCGCGGCGGCGACCCCGGTGACGATGTGCAGGACCCGGTCGGCGGGCAGGAGGCCGCCGGCGGCCTGGAGCGCCGTCTCGCCGTCGACCCCGTCGACGTACTGCATGCTCAGCCACAGCTGCCCGTCGTGCTGGCCGCGGTCGAGGATCGAGACGATGTGGGGGTGGGACAGTCCGGCGAGGGTCTCGACCTCGTGCTCGAACCGCCGGGCGAAGTCCGGGTCGGCGCAGAGCTCGGCGCGGAGCAGCTTCAGCGCGACGAACCGCGGCATCCGGGGGTGCTGGGCGAGGTAGACCGCGCCCATGCCGCCCTGCCCCAGCTGCCGGAGCACGGTGTACCCGGCGAACACGTCTCCTGGCGCCAGCGACACGGCGTCCTCCTCGCACGGCGAGGAAGACGATGCTAGTTCCGGCGCCACCGGACGGTCTGCACGCCCGGACGGACGAGACGGTGGTGCTCGCGTCGTCCTGACTCCCCGCGCTCGCGAGGCTCCAGAGGCTGGCGCACGGCACCGGCCTCTGCCTCACGGTCATGCGGGCTGGGCCACCCGGTGGCTCGCAGGACGATCGGCCCGACGGAGCCGGGCGAGGGCGACCGTGGGGACGAGGGTCAGCGCGGCGATGCTGACGCCGACCACGCCGGGACCGGTGGCCCCGAGCCCGGAGTCGAGGGCGCCCGGCGATCCCGGAGCCGACCGCGGTGCCGAGGTTGTACGCCGCCACGGACATCGCCACACCCAGCGTGGGTGCGATGCCGGAGAAGCGGACCGCGAACGCCGACAGCACCGGGTTGGGCTCAGGCCGAGCAGCCCGAGCAGGACCACCAGCAGCACCACCAGGGGCAGCCACCCGGGAGCGATCCCGGCGCGGTCGGTCAGCAGCGGGGAGACGAAGGAGTAGGCCGACAGGACGCCGCCGGTGGTGGTCGCGCAGGCGGCCAGCGCCAGCCACAGCCGGCCGGACCGCATCGCACCCAGTTCCGACCGCAGGGAGGTCGGCCGCCGGTCGTCCTCACGGGGGACGTGCCGGGCGATGAGCGGCACGGCGACCAGCGCGAGGGCGGCCAGGGCCCAGAACGGCCCCCGCCATCCGGACAGCTGGCCGGCTAACGCGCCCAGCGGTACTCCGGCGACGTTGGCCAGCATGCCGCCGGCGCCGACCAGTCCCAGCGCACGGGAGCTCGCGGCGGGGCCGGCGGCGCGGGTCGCGACGACCGAGGCCACCGACCAGAACGCCCCGGTCGCCCACGCGGTGACGAACCGGGCGCCCAGCGGCAGCGGGAAGCTCGAGCCGAGGGCGACGACGACGTGCCCTGCCGCGAAGATGCCGAGGGCGAGCACCAGCGTCGTCCGTGGCGGCATCCGCCGGGTCAGCAGCGCCATCGTCGGTGAGTCGACGATCATCCCGACCGCGAACACCGTGATGAGCAGCCCGGCCTGGCCCACGCCGACCCGGAGGTCGCCGGCGATCTCCGGCAGCAGGCCGGCCACCACGAACTCGGTGGTGAGCATGAGGAACGTGCCGACGGCCAGCACGTACACGACGAACGGCAGCCGGCCCTGGGGGCCGAGGCCCCCGGCCGGGGCGGCGGCCGGTGCCGTCGCCCCGGACGGGTGCGTCAGGGGGTCCGCCGTCACCGCAGGGTGGCGGTGTCGATGACGAACCGGTAGCGGACGTCGGAGGCGAGCACGCGCTCGTAGGCCTCGTTGACCTGGTCGGCGGCGATGACCTCGACCTCGGCACCGATGCCGTGCTGCGCGCAGAAGTCCAGCATCTCCTGGGTCTGGGCGATGCCGCCGATCATCGAGCCGGCGTAGGAGCGGCGGCCGCCGATCAGCGACATGACGTTCAGGCTCAGCGGCTCGGCCGGGGCGCCGACGTTGACCAGCGCGCCGTCCACCCGCAGCAGGGCGAGGTGGGCGTCGACGTCGATCGGGGCGCTGACGGTGTTGACGATCAGGTCGAACCGCCCGGCCAGCTGCGGGAAGGTGTCGGGGTCGCTGGTGGCGAAGTAGTCGGTGGCGCCGAGCCGCAGCCCGTCCTCCTGCTTCTTCAGCGACTGCGACAGCACGGTCACCTCGGCGCCCATCGCGGCGGCGAGCTCGACGGCCAGGTGCCCCAGCCCGCCGAGGCCGACGACGGCGACCCGCGTGCCCGGGCCGGCGCCCCAGCGGCGCAGCGGGGAGTACGTGGTGATGCCGGCGCACAGCAGCGGCGCGGCGGCCGCCGGGTCGATGCCGTCGGGCACGCGGAGCACGAAGTCGGCGTCGACGACGACGTGGGTGGAGTAGCCGCCCTGGGTGGTGGTGCCGTCCCGGTCGGTGCCCGCGTAGGTGGCGACCATCCCGTTCAGGCAGTACTGCTCGTCGCCGTTGCGGCAGCTGGCGCACTCGCGGCAGGAGTCCACCATGCAGCCGACCCCGACCCGGTCGCCGACCCGGTGCGTCCTGACGTCGGCGCCGACCTCGGTGACGACGCCGACGATCTCGTGGCCGGGGACGACGGGGAAGGGCTGCGGGCCCCAGTCGCCGTTGACGGTGTGGATGTCCGAGTGGCAGATGCCGGCGTGCGTGATCTCGATGAGCACGTCGTTCCGGCCGACGTCGCGGCGGTCGACGGTGGTGGGGGCCAGGGGCTGGCCGGCGGCGGGGGCGGCGTAGGCGTTGACGCGCATGAGTGGGGTGCTCCTCGTCTCGGTGGTTCGGGGGGATGGCCGTCAGTCGACGGCGGGGGCGGTGGCGTACTCCTCGTCGGTGACGGGGGTCAGCCAGTGCACGACGGCGTGGTCGGCGTCGGCCTCGTTGATGGCCAGGTGGACCATCAGCCGGTTCGGCGCGGCGCCGTGCCAGTGCTCCTCGTCGGCCTCGAACAGGACACGGTCGCCGGGGCGGATGACCTCGACCGGCCCACCGCGGCGCTGGCAGAGGCCGACGCCCTCGGTGACGAAGACGGTCTGGCTCAGCGGGTGGCGGTGCCAGTGGGTGCGCGCGCCGGGCGTGAAGTGCACCAGGTTGGCGCTGACCCGGGACGGCGCGGGTGCGGCGGCGACGGCGTCGATGTAGACGTCGCCGGTGAACCAGTCGGCGGGTCCCTTGACGGTGTCGATCGAGCTGCGGGTGATGTGCACGGCTACCTCGCGAGTGGATGGGCGGTGCACTCCACGGAACGCCGCCACCCGCGGGCGTGGGAGGTCGGGTTTGTGGGGGGTGGTAGCTCGACCTCCCTCCACCGGCCACGAGACGTAGCGTCGATGGCGTGGACAACCGCTCCGACATCCGCGACTTCCTCGCCAGCCGGCGGGCCCGGATCACCCCGGAGCAGGCGGGGCTGTTGCCCGGCGGCGGTCGGCGGCGGGTGCCCGGCCTGCGCCGGGAGGAGGTCGCCGTCCTGGCCGGGGTGAGCACCGACTGGTACACCCGCCTGGAGAAGGGCCACATCGCCGGTGTCTCCGAGGACGTCCTCGAGGCGGTGGCCCGGGCACTGCAACTGGACGAGGCCGAGCGGACCTACCTGTTCGACCTGGCTCGCGCCGCGGCCAAGCCGACCCGGGCGCCGCAGCGCCGCTGCAAGGCGCCGATCCCGCCGCGGGTGCAGTGGATGCTGGACTCGATGACCGGCTCGGCCGCGTTCGTCGCCAACGGCCGCCTGGACATCCTCGCCACCAACACGCTGGGGTGGGCGCTGCACTCACCGATGTTCGACAGCCCCCGGCGGCCGGCCAACTTCGCCCGGTTCCAGTTCCTCGACCCCTCGGCGCACGACTACTACCGCGACTGGGCGGGCGCGGCCAACATCGCCGTCGCCCTGCTGCGCGCCGAGGCCGGCCGTCGTCCGCGGGACACGCAACTGCGAGAACTCGTCGGAGAGCTCTCGACGCTCAGCGAGGAGTTCCGCACCCGCTGGGCCGCCCACGACGTCCGCATCCACCACAACGGCGCCAAGCAGTTCCACCACCCCGTGGTCGGCGCGCTCGACCTCACCTACTGCACCCTCGACCTCCCCGCCGAGGACCGCTCGGACCTGCGCCTGACCATCTACACCGCCGAACCGGGCACGCCTTCCGACGACGCACTCAAGCTCCTGGCCAGCTGGGCAGCGACCAACGCCGCCTCGACGCCTGACCCGGCTCCCCACGCCACCGACCGGCGCTGACCCCGGCCGGCAACGACACGGCACGACACCAGCCCCGGACGACGGAAGCCGGGGCCAGCCGTCCGTGGCTACAGGGCGGCGTACGAGCGGGCACCCGTGCCAGGCGCAATCGGCACCCGTCGCGGTACCGGCTGATACCCGCTCCACCTCACTGTGCCCATCGTGGCCGAGCAGGCTGGGGTGTCGTCTGAGCCACTTGGAGTCACCGTCGTGACGGACACGGACGTGCAGGGACACGCGGGCCCCCCGTTGGCGGGCGACGAGGTCGCGACGCTGCTCGGCTCCCTGGAACGCCAGCGCGCCACGCTCGCGTGGAAGGCCGGGGGCCTGGACGAGGCGGGCCTGCGCGCCACGGTGGGCACGTCGTCGATCACGCTGGGCGGCCTGCTCAAACACCTGGCGTTCGTCGAGGCCCTGACGTTCTCCACCAAGTTCCTCGGCCGGAGTCCGGGAGCTCCGTGGGACACCGCCGACTGGGACGCCGAACCCGACTGGGTCTGGCTCACAGCCGCCCAGGACTCACCCGAACAGCTCCACGCGCTCTGGCAGGACGCGGTGGCCCGCTCTCGGGCTGTGGTCGCGGAGGCGCTGACCGACGGCGGACTGGGCCGGCTGGGCTCGGGCTGGCCCGACGGTGAGGTCGCCAGCCTGCGCCGCCTGCTCATCGACCTGATCGAGGAGTACGCCCGCCACGTCGGCCACGCCGACCTGATCCGCGAGTCGGTGGACGGCCTGGTCGGGGAGGACCCGCCGATCGCACAGCCCCCAGCCGCGGTCTGAGCAGAAACAGACGACGAACCGCCCCGGACCTCGTGGTCCGGGGCGGTTCGTCATCTCTGGGGTGGAGGTGGCGGGAATCGAACCCGCGTCCTTCGACGCATGTCCAGGGCTTCTCCGAGCGCAGTCCGCTCCGTCTCTGCTCGGCCCCATCGATCCCACGAACAAGTCGATGTGACGGGCCCAGTCGCTGTGCGGTGTCCCGTGCGCGCCCGCGACCGGCACGCACGGTGAGTCATCTAGCTGATGCCAGGATCCGGGCCGATGACGAACCCGGGCTGACAGACCCGCCTACGCTGCTCAGGCAGCGAGGGCGAAGTCGCGCTGACTGGAGTCGGCGCTTGATTGGTTTCCGACGCGTGGTTAACGAGCTCATCGTCGGCTTCCTCGGCTCGCTTCCCCTGGCCACCCGACCGAAGTCGAGACCATTCACCCCCTGTGTAGTTGTGCAGACAGGGTAACCGGGTCCGCCGCCCAGTTGTTCCCCGTCCGCGATGACACGACCGGGCGACACGAGCCGGTCTCAGGGGCCGGACCTGTCGCAGCGGGGGACGGCCATCTACCGTGGAGCGCCACTGTGTCCACCGTCACGTCGCAAGGGGCCCGATGACCTCGGCACCGCTGTTGCAGCGCTTCCCGCTGTGCCGCTCCAGTGACGTCTCCGAGTTCACCGCCCGGCTCAACGCCGTCTACTACCCGGCGAGGGTGCGGCCGGAGGCGGCCGGACGGTTCCCGGCCCCCTCGGTGCTGCACGCGCTGCACGAGCCGGACTTCACCTTCGGCTACATCCGCCCGGGCGGCGGGGTGCAGGTCACCCCCGACCAGGGCTCGACCACCTACCACGTCAACCTCGTCCTCTCCGGTTCGGTGGTCGCGGTCAGTGGTCGCGACGAGGTGCTCGTGCAGCCGGGGTCGGCCGCGGTGCACGGTGCGGGGGAGCGGCACGAGCTGCGTGCCCGAGCCGGCAGCGGCCTGGTCGGGATGAAGCTCAGCCGCGCGCTCGTGGAGAGCGAGCTGGAGGGCATGCTCGGGCGCCCCGTTCCCGGCCCGGTCCGGTGGATCCCCGCCTTCGACCTGCGCTCCGGCGCCGGCCGCTCCTGGCTCTCGCTGGTCCAGTTCACCCTGGCCGAGCTGGACGCGCCCGGGTTGATGGACTCCCCGCACGTGCGCCGGCGGCAGATCCGCACGCTGGTGGCCGGGCTGCTCGCCGCTCAGCCGCACAGCTACTCGACGGCCCTGGCCGACGTCGCGAGCCCGCTGCGGCCGCGCACCGTCCGGCGGGCGCAGGAGTTCATCCACGACCACTTCGCCGAGCCGCTGACGGTGACCGACGTGGCGGCCGCGGCCGGGTCGAGCACGCGCCGGCTCCAGGAGGCCTTCGGCGCCGCGTTCGGCGTCTCGCCGATGACCTACCTGCGCGACGTCCGGCTCGACGAGGTGCGTCGTCGGCTGGCGGCGGGGGACGACAGCGTCACCGAGGTGGCGCTCTCGTGCGGGTTCACCCACCTCGGCCGGTTCTCGGCCGCCTACCGCGCCCGGTTCGGGGAGCTGCCCTCTCGGACCCGCGCCGGCTGACCTGCGGCTCAGGCCTCGCCAGGGAGGTTGCCGCCGACCAGCACGAAGGCCAACAGGCACGGCTCGTCGGACCGGTTGGACCAGGCGTGCGCGGTGCCGCGCTGCACGAGGACGTCGCCGGCGGTCATCCGGACCTCGGTGGCGTCCAGGACCGCCCAGATCTCGCCGCTGAGCACGATCGCGTAGTCGATGGAGCGGGTGGTGTGGAACGCCAGCGGGCGGATCTCGTTGCCGTCGGCGTCGAATCGCCACTCCCGGTCCGGCGGGAGTTCGAGCGTGCGGAAGATCGTGCCGCGCTGCGGCGGCCCGACGCTGAGCGGCTGGTCGGTGTCGTAGGGGTCGCGCAGCGGCCCGGTGTTGTCCGCGGGGGAGTCCTCGGTCCGCCACAGCTGGGTGGCCACGTAGGTCGGCACCCCGTGGCCGGCGGCGGCGTGCCGCCCGTGGTCCTCCATCACGATCGTGGAGCGGCCCTCGGCGTCGAGGCCGGTGACCAGGCGGCGCACCTTCCGCGTCGTCGTCGCCGGCTCCACCTCGCTGGCGAACGGGTTGTAGTCGGCCACGCCATCGCCTCCCGGGCAGCTGTCCGGTAAGCGGTCGCGCCCCCGGTTGACCCGCGGAAGGTAGGGCCGATCGGCCGACCCGGCTATCCCGATCGCGTGCCCGCTGTCCGGTTCGCGCGACCCCTTTCGCGCCTGGTGAAGCCTCGATAACGAAAGCGAGACTCGTCTCACACGTGTGCTTGACAACGCCCCGGGGCTCGCTCATGGTCCTGCGTCAACAGCGGACAGGTGTTCGCACTGCGAACGAGAAAATCGGGCACCCCGGCCCGGCCCGCGCTGCGGGCGCGGACCGCCCCACCCGGGGACGACGGAGGAGAACCACGTGGACGTCGCCAACGACCGGCCGCTCCCGGCCGACCCGCGCCGATGAGCGAGGCCGCGGTCTCGCCGCAGTCGGCCGCCGGCACCCAGCCCGGACCGGCCGGGGGCCGCCCCGGCGGAGACGGCTCGCTGCGCCGAGCGGGCCGGACGGTGCTCTCGCAGGAGTACCTCGGGGTGCTCATCGCCACGGTCGTGCTGGTCCTCGCGATCGGCGCGTTCTACCCGCGCTTCCTGCAGTTCGACCAGCTGATGGCCATCCTCAACCAGGCGACCTACATCGGGATCCTGGCCTGCGGCATGGCGTTCCTGCTGGCGATGCGGGAGCTGGACCTGTCGGTCGGCTCCATCTACGCGCTCACGGCGCTGGCCTGCGCGATGCTCGTGCAGAGCGGGCTGAACTCGTGGCTGAGCGCGCTGCTGGCCATCGTGGTCGGCGGACTGCTGGGACTGTTCAACGCGCTGCTCATCCAGTACTTCAAGCTGCCGTCGATCGTCGCCACCCTCGCGACGCTGGCCATGTTCCGCGGCCTCACCCTCGCGCTCAGCGAGGGCACCCAGGTGCTGGGGCCGCCGGTCGACGACTCGTTCTCACAGGTGGTCGGCGGCGACGTCGCCGGCGTCCCGGTCCCCGGGATCGTCCTGGTCCTGGTGGCCCTGGTGCTCACCGTCGTCCTGCGGGCCACGCCGTTCGGCTACCGGGTCCGGTCGATCGGGTCCAACCCCGAGGCCGCCGCCTTCAGCGGCATCCCGGTCAACCGCGTCCGGATGCAGGCGTTCGTGCTCAGCGGCGCGCTCGGCGGACTCGCCGGGGTGCTCACCATCGGCTACCTGGGTGCCTCGGACCCCAACACCGGCACCGGCTACGAGCTGCTGGCCATCGCCGCCGCCGTCATCGGCGGCACCTCGCTGGCCGGCGGCAAGGCGACCATCGTCGGCGCGGCGCTGGGGGCGGTCCTGCTCGGCGTCGTCGCCAGCGGCCTGGCCTACTTCAGCGTCCCGATCAACTGGAACCAGTTCGCCACCGGCGCGGTCATCCTCGCCGCGGTCTCCCTCGACAGCGTCGTCCGCCGTCGACGAACGGCCGCGCGCACCAGCGCCCCCTCGCTGTAGCACCCGGCGCCTCCCCGGGCGTCCGTCCCCGATCACCCAGGCGAGCCCCTCGCTCCGCCCGTCTGGGGCGTCCCCACCCTGCCCGGACCCGGGCACCATCCCCCAGGAGGAACATCGTGCGCACACGTTCGGGCGGGACCGGCCGCACCGGTCCCGCGCTGCTCGCCACGGCCATGGTCGTGCTCGTCGCCGCCTGCGGCGGCAACGACGGCGGTGGCGGCGGTGGCGGTGGCGGTGCTGACGCCGCCGCGGCCGAGGACCTCAACATCGCCTTCATCGCCGCCGACGGCAGCCAGAACTTCTCGCAGGAGATGCTGGCCGGTGCCGAGGCCGCCGGTGAGGAGTTCGGCGTCGACGTCCAGGCGATCGCGCCCACCAAGCTCGACGGGCCGGCGCAGGTCAAGATGGTCGAGGACGCGATGCGCACCGCCACCGACGGCATCGCGATCATGACGCTCACCCCCGACCTGCTGGTCCGGCCCGAGGCCCGCGCGGTGCAGCAGGGCATCCCCGTCCTGGCCGTCGACACCGCTCCGCTGCCCGGCTCGAACGTGACCAGCTACCTGGGCAACGACAACGTCGCGGCCGGGTCGATGCTGGCCGAGGAGGCGATCCGCCGCCTGCAGGAGGCCGGGACCACCGCCGGCTCGGCCGTCGTCGCCAGCCCCATCCCCGGCGTGCCCGCGCTGGACAACCGGGCCCTGGGCATGAAGCAGGCCTTCGAGCAGGACATGCCGGGCTTCCAGGTCGTCGGCCCGGTGGCCAGCGCCCCGGACCCGACGGCGAACTTCAGCACCTGGAGCAACCTGGTGTCGGCCAACAGCGAGGCCTCGGTGTTCCTCGACGCCGGCGACGCCGCCCTCGCCTCCCTGGCCCGGATCAACCGGGACAGCGGGGGTCGCTACCTGACCGGCGCGTTCGACCTCAACGAGGCCGGGCTGGAGGCCGTGGCCGACGGCACCAACTTCGCCGCCGCCGACCCGCAGCACTTCCTGAAGGGCTACCTGGCCACCCGGCTGCTCATCGAGAACGCCCTGGGCGAGCGGGAGCTGTTCGAGGGCTGGTGGGTGAGCACCGCGGAGCTGGTCACCCAGGAGAACGTCGCCGACATCCAGGCCCGCCAGGAGTCGAACGAGAACAAGCGCGAGTACTACGGCGACATCATCGACGAGCAGCTCGCCAACCCGCCGATCAAGCCCCTGGAAGAGGCGAACTAGTCGTGCTCGAGGCGCAGGGCATCCGCAAGGCGTACGGCGGCGTCGTCGCGCTCGCCGGGGTGGACCTCACCATCCGCCCCGGCAGCGTGCACGCCCTCCTGGGGGAGAACGGTGCGGGCAAGTCGACGCTGATCAAGGTCCTCGTCGGCGCGATCCGGCCGGACGCGGGTGCCCTGCGCCTCGACGGGCGCGAGCTGCGGCCCGGGACGACGGCCGATGCCGTCGACCAGGGCATCGCGGTGGTGTCGCAGGAACTGAGCCTGTTCCCCGACCTGGACGTGCTGTCCAACCTGTTCCCGATGCGGGAGATGCGCCGGGGCCCGCTGGTGGACCGCCGCCGGATGGCCGAGCGGGCCCGGCCGGTGCTGGCCGAGCTCGGGCTGGACGTCGGGCTCGAGGACCCGGTCGAGCACCTGCCGCTCGACCAGCGCCAGCTCCTGGAGATCGCCCGGGCGCTGGTGACCGACCCGCGGGTGCTGATCCTCGACGAGCCCACCTCGGCCCTGCACGCCGAGGAGGCCGACCGGCTGCACGAGGTGGTGCGGCGGCTGCGGGACCGCGACGTGGCCGTCGTCTACGTGTCACACCACCTCGAGGACGTGCTCGCGGTCAGCGACGAGGTCACGATCATGCGGGACGGCCGGATCGCGGTGGCCGCCGCGCCGGCGCACACGCTGACCGTCGACCGGATCGTCGCGCACATGCTCGGCGACAAGGTGGCGGCCATCGTCGAGGAGCGCTCCCACCAGGGGCAGGCCATCGACGAGGCGGGGCCGGCGCTGCGGCTGGAGGGGGTGACCGTCCGCGGGCAGTTGCGGGAGGTGGACCTCGCCGTCCCGTGCGGCCGCGTCGTCGGGCTGGCGGGGGTGGCCGGCTCCGGGCACCGCGCCGTCCTCAGCGTCGCCGCCGGGGTGCTCCGGCCGGACGACGGGCGGGTCGTCCTCCCCGACGGCGCGCCGCTCAAGCCGAGCATCCGCGGGGCGATCAGCCAGGGCGTCGCGATCGTGTCCGGGGACCGCAAGCGCTTCGGGGTCATGCTCGACAAGCCCATCTGGGACAACGTCGGCCAGGTCGGGTCGGTGGCGCTGCGCCGGGACGGCGCGTTCGTCCGCGCCGCGCGGCTGCGCGAACGCGCCCGCGAGCACGTCGCGCGGCTGGGCATCAAGACGCCGTCGGTCGACCAGGAGGTCGGCATGCTCTCCGGCGGCAACCAGCAGAAGGTCGTGTTCGCCAAGTGGCTGGAGGCCGCGCCGTCGGTCCTGCTGCTCGACGACCCGACGCGGGGCATCGACGTCGGCGCCAAGGCGGAGATCTACAACCTGCTGCGCGGGCTGTCCGACCGCGGGGCGGTGCAGATCGTCGCGTCGTCCGACCCGCGGGAACTGGCGGCGGTCTGCGACGAGGTCGTCGTGTTCTACGACGGGCGCGTCTGTGCCCGGCTGACCGGGCGGCACCTCGACGCGCACACGATCCTGGAGGTCATGAACACCGGCGTCGCGCCGGCGGACGCCGCCGCGACCGGCTGAGCGGGCGACGGGAGGTGTCGCGGTGGCGGAGGACGTCGACGTCGTGACCGAGACGGTGGTCCGCCGTCCCTGCGCGGAGGTGGCCGCCTACGCCGGGGACCCGACCAACGCCCCCGAGTGGTACGCGAACATCGCGTCGGTCGAGTGGCGGACCCCGCCACCGGTCGCCGTCGGCTCCCGCATGGACTTCGTCGCGACCTTCCTCGGCCGGCGGCTGGCCTACACCTACGAGGTCGTCGAACTGGAGCCGGGACGGCGGCTGGTCATGCGGACGGCGCAGGGACCGTTCCCGATGGAGACCACGTACACCTGGGAGCCGCTGGACGACGGCAGCACCCGCATGACGCTGCGCAACCGCGGCCGGCCCAGCGGCTTCTCGCGGGTGGTCCGCCCGATCATGGCGACGGCGATGCGGCGGGCCAACCGCCAGGACCTCAACCGGCTGCGGGAGCACCTGGAGCGGAGCTGACCGGCCCGGCTGCGCGGCGCGCGGTCACCAGCCAGGCCGCGCACCCGTAGGCCACGCCGTCGGTCGTCTCGTGCGCCGCGAGTGAGTCGCGCAGCGTCTCGACCGCACGTGCGCGTCCGGCGTCGTCGAGCCCCTCGAGCATCCAGCCGGCCTGGCCGAGCGCGAACTCCTCGGCCTCGGCGGCGTCCCGGCCGAGGTACAGCGACCCCTCGAGCGACTCCAGGTGCACGTCGGTGAAGCCGGCGCGGGAGAGGACGTCGGAGATCCGCTCGGGGTCGCTGAGCCCGAAGGGGCCCGGCCGGTCCGGCGGGGGCAGGGGGAGCTCGCGGCCCGCGGCGAGGGCGGACACGAGCGCGGAGATCCACTCGTTGCGCTGGACCGGCTGCCAGGTGAGCAGCACCAGCCGGCCGCCCGGCCGCAGCGCCCCCGCGACGTTGGTGAGCGCCGCGACGGGGTCGGCGAAGAACATGGCGCCGCTGCGGCTGATCGCCACGTCGGCGGCGGCCGGCTCGAACGGGTGGACCTGGGCGTCGGCCTGCACGAAGGTCGCGTTGGTCAGCCCCGCCGTCCGTGCCCGCGCCCGGGCCACCTCCAGCATGCGGGCGGAGAGGTCCACCCCGAGGACGTGGCCGGCGGAGGCGAGCCGGGCGGCGTCGACGGTGGTCCGCCCGTTGCCGCAGCCGACGTCGAGCACCCGGTCGGCGGGGCCGATCGCGGCCGCGGCCAGGAACACCGGGTGCAGGTCGCGGACGGCGTCGTCGTAGCGGTCGGCGTGGGCCGCCCAGTACGCCCCCTCGCCGCCGTCCCAGGCGCGGGCCTGCTCGGCGTTGCCCGGATCGACACGGAGCGTCGTGGTGTCGGTCACCGTGGTCACCTTCTCGGCCGCTATTCTGCTCCCAAGGGGACTGTGCAGACGGCTTACTCCCCTTGGGAGGACCATGTCAACCCCTGGTGGGCTCACCACGACCTCGTACGCCATCCTCAGCCTGCTCGCCGTCCGGCCGTGGAGCACCTACGAGCTGACCCGGCAGATGGACCGCAGCCTCGGGCGGATGTGGCCGCGGGCGCAGAGCAAGCTCTACGAGGAGCCCAAGAAGCTCGTCGCGCACGGCCTGGCGACGGCGCGGACCGAACCGGTGGGCAAGCGGTCGCGGACCGTCTACTCGATCACCGACGCCGGCCGGGAGGCGCTGGCCGCCTGGCACCGTGAGCCGGGGACCGGCCCGGTCCTGGAGTTCGAGCAGCTGCTCAAGGTCAGCTTCGCCGAGCACGGGACGAAGGAGGACGTGCTGGCGACCCTGGCGGCCGCGAGGGCGTGGGCGGAGGAGCGCAACCGGGAGAACCGGTCGGCCGCGGAGGCCTACGCGGCCGGGCGCGGCCCGTTCCCCGACCGGCTGCCCGAGAACGTGCTGGCCGGCCGGTTCCTCACCGACTTCTACCGGCTCGTGGCCGACTGGGCGGACTGGGCCAGTGCCCAGGTGGCGGAGTGGCCCGCCGCCCCGGCGGGCGCGCGCGCCGACGCGGCCGAGGTCGCCGAGATCGCCCGCCGGGCCGACTGGTGAGCCCGTCCATGACCCGCACGCCGGTCCCGTCGCCGCCGGAGGAGGCGCGGCCCGACGTCGTCCACCGGCTGGAGACGGTGCGGCAGTGGGAGCCCGCCGGGCGGCGGGCGGTGCCGTTCATCGCGCTGCTGGTCGTCGCCGCCAACCTCGTCGGTGTCGGGTCGGTGGCGCTGCTGCTGGTCGGCCTGTCGGTGGACGCCGAGGGCAGCAGCGGCCGGACGACGATCGTGCTGACCGCGCTGGGCTACCTCGCCGTCGCGCTGCCGCTGGGCACGCTGGCCGGATTCCGCCAGCAGCGGTGCACGACCGAGTGGCTGAACGCCGGCCGCGAGCCCAGCCCCGCGGAGGCGGAGCGCGCGCTCCGGCTGCCGCTGGACATCGCGGTGATCGCGGCGCTCACCTGGGCCGGCGGCGCGCTGCTCGTCGGCGTCGTGGGCGCCGTCGTCTCGCCGTTCCCGGCGGTCGGCGTGCGGATCGCCCTGGCCGCGCTGCTCGGCGGCGTGGTGACCACGGGGGTGACCTACCTGCTCACCGGCCGCGTCGCGCGCGGGGTGACCGCCCGGGCGCTGGCCGCGCACCCGCCGACCGGTGCGCTCCGGCTCGGCGTCCGGCCGCGGCTGCTGCTGACCTGGGGGCTGACCAGCGGCGTCCCGCTGCTGGGCCTGGTGCTGCTGTTCGTCGACCCCAGCAACCCCGAGGGTCCGGAGCGGGGGCCGGTGGTCTTCCTCGCCGTCGTGGCGCTCCTGGTCGGGCTGTTCGCCACGCTGCTCACCGCCCGGGCCATCGGCCTGCCCCTGAGGGCGCTGCGCCGTGCGGTGCAGCAGGTCGGCACGGGCGACCACGACGTCCGGGTCACGGTGGACGACGCCGGCGAGATCGGCCTGCTCCAGGAGGGCGTGAACACCATGGCCGAGGG
This sequence comes from Geodermatophilus sp. SYSU D00965, assembly GCF_054050075.1. Taxonomy (NCBI): domain Bacteria; kingdom Bacillati; phylum Actinomycetota; class Actinomycetes; order Geodermatophilales; family Geodermatophilaceae; genus Geodermatophilus; species Geodermatophilus sp. SYSU D00965. The sequence continues at coordinate 100,662 of NZ_JBJGYQ010000021.1, forward strand.
GCTGGCCGAGCGCGAGCGGCTGCGCGACCTGTTCGGCCGCCACGTCGGGACGACGGTCGCGCAGCAGGCCCTGGCCATCGGCGCATCCCTCCGGGGCGACGTGCGCACGGTGGCGGCGCTGTTCGTCGACATCGCCGGCTCGACCTCGCTGGTCCGGCGCACCGGGCCGGAGGAGATGGTCGACCTGCTCAACCGCTTCTTCTCCATCGTCGTCGAGGCGGTCGAGGACGCCGGCGGACTGGTGAACAAGTTCGAGGGCGACGCGGCGCTGTGCGTCTTCGGCGCTCCCAGCGACCACCCCGACCCGGCCGGGGCGGCGCTGCGGGCGGCCCGGCGCATCTGCACCGCCGTCGCGGCCGCGGGCGAGGTCGACGTCGGGGTGGGGGTCGCCTGCGGCCCGGTGTGGGCCGGTCAGGTCGGTACGGCCAGCCGGCTGGAGTACACGGTGATCGGCGACCCGGTGAACGAGGCGGCGCGGCTCACCGACCTGGCCAAGGACCACCCGAGCCGCGCGGTGGTGTCCAACGAGGTGATCCGGGCCGCGCGCGGGCTGGAGGCGCAGCACTGGGCGCCCGGCACGGTGGTCGAGCTGCGCGGCCGGGACGAGCCGACGCAGACCTGGGTGCTGACGATCGGCTGAGAAAGGACCCCCCTGCCCCCCGCCACTCGCAGGCTCGCGGCGGGACCCTGCAGGGGGGCCGTTCAGACGGCGGCGGCCTGCCCGCCGCCGGTGGGCATCCGGCCGGCGGTCGGGTGGGACTTCACGACCACCAGGACGTCGTCGGGCTGCAGCGTGCCGATCAGCGGGTCGTCGAACCGCAGCGTCCGGCCGCCGCGGGTCACCGACAGCACGATGTCGCGCAGCTGCCGCGGCCCCAGGCCGACCTCGTCGGCGGTGACCCGGCGCTGCTTGAGGTCCAGGCCGTGGCCGCCGGTGACGAGGTCCTCGACGACGGCGACCACCCGCGGGCTGTCGGTGGACAGGCCCAGCAGCCGGCCGGAGGTGGCCGACGTGGTGATGACCGTGTCCGCGCCGGACTGGCGCAGCAGGTTGGCGTTCTCCTCCTCGCGCACCGACGTGGTGATCGGGACGCTCGGGTTGAGCTGCCGCACGGTGAGCGTGATGAGCACCGAGGCGTCGTCCCGGTTGGCCGCGACGATGACCGCCCGGGCCCGCTCCACCGAGGCCCGCCGCAGCACCTCGGTGCGGCCGGCGTCGCCGACGATCCCGGTGAGCCCGACCGAGTTGGCCTCGTCGATGGCGCGGGGCTCGGGGTCGACGACGACGATCTGCTCCAGCGGCGTGCCGTTGGCCTGCAGCGAGCGGATCGCGCTGCGGCCCTTGGTGCCGTAGCCGCACACGATGACGTGCTGGCGCACGCGGGACCTCCAGCGACGGATGCGGAACTCCTCCCGCGAGCGCGCGGTCAGCGCCTCGAGGGTCGTTCCGATGAGGACGATCAGGAACAGGATGCGCAGGGGGGTGATCACCAGGATGTTGACCAGCCGGGCACCGTCGGTGATCGGCGTGATGTCGCCGTACCCCGTCGTCGACAGGGTCACCGTCGAGTAGTAGACGGCGTCGAGCAGCCCGATGCCGACCTGGTCGCCGTCGCGGTAGCTGTCCCGGTCCAGCCACACGATGAACACGGTGAAGACGAGGACGGCGGCCGCGATGACCACCCGGCGCCACACCTGACGGGTCGGGGACTCCTCGATGTGCGCCAGTTGGACGCCGGCGTGCTCGGGCGTTCCGTCGCCGGTCGGGAAGGTCACCCCGCGGACGATAGTGAGCCGGAGGCGCCGTCGCGTGAGCGCCGCACCCCTCCGGGTGAGCCGGGGCCGGTGCAGCCGCCGGCTCCGGGCGGCCCCGCGGACCCCTGACCCGTCCGCGGTCGACGGCCCACGGCGTCAGCGGTCGCCATCCGCTCGGACCCTCTCCGCGGGGACGTGCGAGGGGTGGGCCGTGGGGGGGGGGGGGGGGGGGGGGGGCGGGGGGGGGGGGGGGGGGGGGGGGGGGGGGGGGGGGGGGGGGGGGGGGGGGGGGGGGGGGGGGGG